>WQTS01000141.1 GCA_009786185.1 Bacteroidota bacterium | reverse complement strand
GCTTCACTATACTATATTCTAAGATGGTTATGCCATATTCTATGGGGGGAGTTTTGTGGGGGGTATACGGATTCATAAAAGAAACGATATCTTTTAATAATCCAAGCGACTATTATACAGAGTGGTGTTTGGGTGATTTTGATGGTGTTAGACAGTTGAAGATTCTTCTTACACATCCTAAAAGAGATCCTTTCCATACACCTCAAAAAATTATTTCTATAAATCACAATAATGATTACGAATTTGTAAAACAAATAACTGATGGAGCAGGAAAAAGAATCCAGTTAGATTATGAACATAAATATTATAATGATGTTGCAACGAATCGAAAGTATTTTCTTTCCGTTGTTAATTCTTTAAAGATCTCAAATGGAATAGGTACCGGTTTAAATACATTCCAATACCAGTATAAGAATTTTGTTTTTAGTTTAAGCAGAAGATCTATTTTAGGATTTAAGAATTTTACTACAAAAAATATTATTGAAGACAAAACAGATTCTTTTATTTTTGCAGCCGACAATACCAAGCAGATTATGAAGCCTGTATCTCAAAAAACATTATATAATACAGCCAGTTACTATGAAATTGATTACAGCATTGTCAATCTAAATCTTCCTAAGAATCGATTTATTCCCTATTGTAATGAGACCCAGGTCATAAACAAACTCAACAATACAAAAACCATATCCACGACAACTTTATTTAATAGTGGTGCTCATATTGGGCGTGTAAATACCACAAATACAAAAAACTATAATTCATACAACGCTCCTTCTGCAAGTTGGATGCATTCCGAAACCAGCACCTATACTTACGGAACAATTATCCTCAATGGCTATCAGAGAAAAACTGTTCCAACAAACATTCTGACCACCCGGCAATATGGAAGTAGCGGCATAGTGATTGCTGATACACTCACATACAATTATTCCGGAACAGGGCGCTTAAATTGGCAACGACAAGGAAATCTTGACGGCTCTATTAAAACAGATTATGGAAATTATACCATTACAGGACTTTATCGTGAAAAAACTGTTTTGGCAGCAGGTGTTACACCCCGAAAAGAGTACTATGAGTATGATAAGAACACGAATCGTTTTGTTACCAAAATAAGAAACCATTTGCTTCACGAAAATACAATGACCTACGATGCCAAAACCGGAAGCAAACTAACGGAAACTAGTGCAAACGGCCTAACCCCTATTTATATCTATGATAATTTTGGACGATTGGAGCAAATTAACAATCCCACCGGTACTGTAACTACAAACACTATTTACCGGCACACTACACCAAATCTTCCGGATGCTCGATACTGTAGTAAAACTACTTCTACAGGAAAACCTGAATCAATAGTTTACTATGATATTTTGGGAAGGGAGGTGTGCCGTTTTGAGGATGGTTGCTATTATGATACTCGCTATAATGCCAAAGGGCAAGTGGTAAAAACCTCATACCCCTATCAAGATCAAAATACCCCGGATGCCTCAAAAATTTGGAATGAATATACCTACGATGATTACGGAAGAAAAGCTACAGTAACAGCACCCTATATAAATTTGACTTACAAATACAATGACAGAAAAGTAACCGTTACGGATCATTTACGCAATAGGGTTACCTCACATAAAGATTATGATGCTTTAGGCAGAATTATTGAGGCGAAAGACGAAGGAGGTACTATTACTTATAACTATACTGTTATAAGTGATAATAATAAGAGACGACATCAAACTACTATTACAACTAATGGGGCTACTACTCAGATAATATCCGATTTATGGGGCAATCGCCTTTCTATTTCCGAACCCAATGCCGGAACCATTACTTCTAAATACAATGGATTTAATGAATTGATAGAACAAAAAGATGCAAATAACAATACTACCAAGTACCAATACGATGAGTTAGGGCGGGTAACACAAAAAAATCACCTAGCTTCCAATGTAAACATGCAGACTATTAAATATATTTACGATACCTCTGATAAAGGCAAAGGGAAGTTACATAAAATAATAAGTAACAGTGTAGAGGCGGAAATTTTCAGCTATGACACTTACAGTCGCTTGCGCAAACTTGAGAAACTGGTTGATACTGAATCTTATGTATTCCGTTATACATACAGGCCAAACGGACAATTGGAAACATTTACTTATCCCGACAATTTCAGCATTACTTACAGCTACAACAATGCAACCGGAAAGCTAAATGATATAAGGCGTACAGATGATAATAGCCTTATCTATAGAGTAAGTTCACGAGATAATAAGTACAGTTTGCCCCTTCGTTGTGAGTACGGCAATGGAATTGTAACCGACTATACCTATAATGCACACGGATTACTAACTCGTATTAAAACCGGCAATAAAGTGTACGGTTTCGATATTGGTATTGATGAACCTAATTACAAAGGTATTCCTATAGCATACCCTTATACTGTGGACAGTGCCATCTTAAACTATCGTTATGCTTATAACGACAAAGGTTTAATGATTTCGCGTTCCGAGAGCGTACTAAATTACTCGGAGCTATTTTACTACGATGATTTAGACAGGCTTGAACTAATTGTTCCTAACAATGATGTAATGCAAGCACAATTCATGTGGTTTGCCAAGAATGGAAACATTACCCAAAATTTCCCAGTGGGAAAATATTCATATAATAGCAACAAGCCACATGCCGTATCTTCAATAACTAATCCGTATGATGCCATTTCCAAAGTACAATGTGATGTAGAGTACAACGTCTTTAATCAACCCTCTCAAATTACTGAAGGAACTCATCGCCTTAACCTTTATTACAGGCACGACCAACAGCGCTATAAATCACTGAAATACAGAAATAAAGCATTGGAAAGCACACGCTACTATATTACCAAATACTATGAAAAAGAGGTAGCTACTACTACTCGCCGCTATTATTACATTTACGGAGACCATGGCGTGGTAGCTTTGCGTATTGCCACATCTTCCACAGACAGCATGTATTACATACATACTGACCACTTGGGTAGTTATTGCGCTATTACCAATGCCAATAAGCAAGTAAGGCAACGCAATTATTTCGATTCTTGGGGTAATTTTAAACGAATAGTTCCCGGTAGAAACGGTTTTAGTATTGAAGAAGCATCGCCTTACGATTCATTGGGAATAGGAACGTTGGCTTCCTTTAATTTTACGCTTACTAACCGCGGGTTTACAGGACACGAACACTATCCTTACATCAAGATCATTAACATGAACGGGCGGTTGTATGACCCCGTAATTGCACGATTCTTCTCGCCGGATAAATATGTGGCGAATAGTACTTTTACGCAGGATTATAATAGGTACACTTATGCAAGAAATAATCCACTGAGCTATACCGACCCTTCAGGAGAGTGGATACATCTCGTTATTGGGGCGGTTATTGGCGGAATTGTGAATGTAGCAGTGAATGCAAATAACATAAATAATTTTTGGCAAGGGTTAGGTTATTTTGGAATTGGTGCAGCAGCCGGTGCTTTGGGTGCAGGCATCGGAGCCGGAGCAGGTGTAGCCGCAGTGGGAGGCAGTTTTGGTGCAGGATTTTTAGGAACAGCTTCTGCAGCAGGTTTTGGAGCAGGTTTCGCTTCTGGGCTTGCAGGTGGTTTTACAAGTGGTTTTATTACTGGTGCCGGAAATACTTGGATGCAAGGCGGTACTTTTGGGCAAGGGATATTTGGTGGACTTAAAACAGGCTTCATTTCCGGTTCAATTGGTGGCATTACCGGTGGTATTATGGGCGGAATTACTGCAAAAATGAATGGTGCAAATTTTTGGGATGGTTCTTTTTCGCGTGACTTCGCAGTTCCGGGAACGTCAGACTTAACATACCAACAAGCTCTTGAAAATGCTAAAATCTACAATGAACATTTTGCCGATGCTACGGATGTACTTTTAGCCGACAGAATGAATACCGAATTTGGTTATAAAGCTGGCATGTTAGATAATGGAACACTTACTACAAAACCGCCATCTGATTACGGATTAACTCAAAGTCAATATTATATGAAGCCAGATGGAACATTGTCAGCCGGTAACTTTAGAGGAACATTGGGAGTTTCTTCTACTTACCAAATGCACATTTCTCCAGGAGTAACACTTGGAAATATTGTTGATTTTCGTGCCATTGCAGGGCATGAAATTATTCATGCCTTTCATGCTGCTGCCTTTGGACTGGGATATAATGCATCATGGTCTGAAGCATCTGCATACAATTATAGTTATAACGTTTATATGAATGCCGGCATCCATAAGCCTAATATTAATCCATGGGGCTATTTCCCTCGCAGTTATCGCACTCCATTACATCTCTTTTGGTAACATTCTAAAAAACACTATGATGAAACTAACAATTTGTTTGATTTTAATAATGGGGTTAAATTCTATTGGCTTTTCACAGGCACTTGAGGATTTTTATTACAGTGAAAGATTCTCATTATGTACAGTAGTTAATAAAGCCAAAGAATGTACAGATACCATTTTTACTTTTCGCAACTTTATTGATACTTCTGATGAAAAGCGATTAATGGATAATGATTTGATTATTGATAGAGACATTGACAAATTGATATGGGAATGTGAACACATTGCAACTTATCTTCAATATCAAAAAAAACTGAATAAGTTTTCTGTTGTTTCTTACAAGCTAGATAACCAGAATAGAATTATAGCAAGCTATTTTCTCTGCGATAGAGAATCAAAGGATGGTCTAGAAATGATGAGATTTCAAGTGGAAAATAAAAAGATAATTGGAATAAATGTATTTCCAGGAATTTATGAAAATTTTATTCCAATTGATGAATATGAAGAAATGGGTAGAAAAGCAATAGATGAGCATTGGAATAATCATACGTCACCACACTGAATCGTTTAAATATTGTCTAATAGCCTGCTTTCGAGCGGGCTATTTTTCTAATAGTTCTTTTATCATTTTAGGCACTTCCTTTTCAGGCGAAGGGAAATTATGAATTTCTTTATTCCAGTAGATATTATATGTTGATTTTGCGATTACTTCTCCTTTCGGCGAAATAAATACAATTTCAAGTTTATCCAATATTTTTTTCAAATCCCATCGCCATGTATCGTATACAGATACATTAATCAAAGGGAGAAATTACCCATACGCAACAAAAGTAAATATAGAAATTTGTGTTTCTGATTTTCAGAGTCCAATTTTTCTTTATTATTTTCACAACCCTGTTATGTCGTATATGCACTCGGGATTAGGATTATTTTATGTTTTAGAAGATGAAAATCACCAAATAGTAGTATGGTATCCTGATTGGTATTCTCTCTTATATAAAGATCCAAAAAACGAACCGAAATGTATGAGCACAGGTTTTTTTGTGAACTCAAAACAGAAAATTATAAGAAGGCGTGTACCGGATAGAAAGTCAAACGATTATGACTTAGCAAAATACGAGATAAGCAAGCAAATCCAAAAAGATGCAGTATATCTTATGTTAGGTATTTACCATAAAGATTTGCCCAAAGGAGAATATTATTTATATCTTTATTATTCTTTTGAACCCAGTAAACGCTACGCGCTAAAGGATATAGTTAATGATAGCAGAACGTTTAAAGGTTATTTCGTTTCTAATAAGGTAAAACTAATTATAGAATAGAAACCGGTTACAGAATATTTGTTTATAGCCTGCTTTCGAGTGGGCTATTTTTATTTTACACTTTCAGTGCTTCAATTAAATTAAATCAAGGAACTCCATCGTTAAAATCCAAAAATGATTTATTCATCCGCCAAAATTGTTAGAAAACGTTAAAAATTGGGGCGAAAAATAAATATGTGGGGTAAAGTCATTGATTTTTGAGTTTTGAATTTTGAATTTTGAAAATCGAAAAAAGTATTTTTTATGCGCAAACTCATGCAAGAAATACCTATATTCATTTGATAATAAGGAAGGTTAAGTCAACTATACATTTGAGTAAAAAACAAACTATTTTAGTTGAGTAAATAACCACAGTTTTGCATGCTTTAAATAATATATTTTTGCGACCGTTAAAAAAACTTAATGAAACAACTGTTTTCATCCATTCTTGCCTACTTCTACTTTTGGAATTTTAAAAATAGCCCCTATTCCAAAAAGCGGAAAAAAGCGATTAAAGGAGAAAAGTATATCACAAGGAAAAAGAAGAAGCCTTCGGTCAAAAAATCAGATTTGATTGTTTTTAAGGATGATAAAGGAGTTGTTTGTTTTTCTATTCACATGGAAGCGCTTTTTTATATCGAATCGGATACTAATTATATCACCATATTTTATTCCAATCTGGGAAAGTTGGAAAAATATTTGATGCGTTCTTCATTGAAAATGGTGTTAGAACAAAATGCCAATGATAATTTAATACGCTGCCATCGTTCCTACATTGTTAATTTTGAAAAAGTTAAATTATATAAAAAGGATAAAGAGGGCGGTATAATTGAGCTATCAAACGACTCGTTACCCTCCATACCGGTTTCTAAATCACACATAGAAAACGTATTACGTAAATTTCAATTTCAAACATAATAATACTTAAAGATGAAAATTGTAGTACTTGCAAAACAAGTTCCCGACACGCGAAATGTGGGAAAAGACGCTATGAAAGCCGATGGCACCGTGAATCGCGCCGTGCTTCCGGCTATTTTTAACCCTGATGATCTATGCGCCTTAGAGATGGCGTTGGAAGCCAAAGATCGCTTGAAAAATGCAGAGGTGTATATCATAACGATGGGTCCTTCCCGCGCTGCCGAAATCATTCGTGAATCTATATATCGCGGCGCAGATAAAGGATTTTTGCTTACCGACAGGAAGTTTGCCGGTTCCGATACGCTGGCGACCTCCTATGCTATCTCTCAAGCCGTTAAACAATGGCAACCTGACCTCATTTTCTGCGGTTTACAGGCAATTGATGGCGACACCGCGCAAGTAGGACCTCAAACCGCCGAAAAATTGGCGCTCCCGCAAATTACTTATGCGGAAGAACTTATAGAAATTAACGACAAAAACATTGTGGTAAAACGCAGATTAGAACGCGGCGTAGAAACCGTAAAATCAACACTTCCGGCATTGGTTACCGTGCACGGCTCCGCTCCAGCTTGCCGCGCCCGCAATGCCAAACGCGTGATGCAATATAAGCACGCCCGCACAGCTTCCGAAATGCAAGAAGAAAGTAACGATTATACCAATCACACCGAACGCCCCTACTTATTCATCGAAGAATGGAGCGCCGATTTCGTAAAGGCCGATGATACTTTTCTCGGTTTAACCGGTTCTCCCACAAAAGTTAAAAAGATTGACAACGTGATACTTGCACAAAAAGAGAACAAAACTTTAACCTGCGCTGACTCCGATGTTGAACAATTAATGGTAGAATTATTAGAATCACGAGTAATCGGATAAAGAACGAGATTCCTCGCTGCGCTCGGAATGACAAAAAATCCCCTTCAATTTTTGAAGGGGTGGACGGCGAAGCCGGACGGGGTAGTTAATATAAAAATAGATTTAGAACAAAAATAATAAACATGAAGAACATAATCGTATATTGCGAAATAACAGAAGAAAAACAGATCGCTGAGGTTTCTCTAGAATTGTTATCTAAAGGAAGAAAATTAGCGGAACGCCTTGGCGTAAAATTAGAAGCCATGGTTTTTACCGATAAAGCGGGTGCCGCTTTAGACAGAATTAATGACTTTGGCGTGGATATCATTCACTTGGCAGAAAACAAAGAATTGTTTCCTTATCGCACGTTGCCTCATTTTAAATTGGCAGAAGCTGTTTTTGAACAAGAAAAACCGGAAATTGCCCTATTTGGAGCTACTTCGGTAGGTCGCGATTTGGCGCCGCGTGTTGCCTCCGCACTTCGTTGCGGATTGACCGCCGACTGTACCTCATTGGAAATTGGTGACCATGTTGAAACCAAGACAAATACAGAATATAAGGATTTGCTTTATCAAATTCGTCCTGCGTTTGGAGGCAATATTATTGCTACCATTATCAATCCTGAAACGCGCCCGCAAATGGCAACCGTGCGCGAAGGCGTAATGAAGTTAGAAGAAGCAGCGCAGAAAAAAAAGGCAGAAGTGAAAATTATTGACGTGTTAAAATATCTTAAATCGGAAGATTTAGTAGTGGAGATCTTAGACCGTCATATCGAAGCGCAAAAAGTGAATTTGAAAGCTGCAAATATCATTGTATCAGGAGGTTACGGCGTAGGATCTAAAGAAAACTTTGGTTTGCTGTACGATTTGGCTTCCGTATTGGGCGCAGAAGTTGCGGCGACACGCGCAGCAGTAGATGCCGGCTATAGCGAACACGAGCGTCAGGTGGGACAAACGGGCATAACCGTACGTCCGAAGCTCTATATTGCTTGCGGTATTTCGGGCGCCGTGCAACATCGTGCCGGAATGGATCAATCCGCCAAAATCATCTCCATCAACACCGACCCCAATGCGCCGCTCAACGCCATTGCCGATTATGCCGTTACCGGGGATTTGACTCAAGTATTACCGAAAATGATTGCGTATTATAAGAAACATAGTAAATAATTTTAAGATTTAAAAATTTAATGTTGTATTTCCAAAACTCATTATTTTAAATCTTTAAATCTTAAATCTTTAAACCTTAAATCAATAAACAATGAACTTTTATACAGACAACGATCCCCTAAAATTACAACTATCTCATCCTTTGATGAAAAAGATTGTGAATTTAAAAGAAAATAACTTTGAATATGCCAAAACAGTGCCGATTGCACCTTTAGATTTTGAAGATGCGATTGATTCTTACGACAAAATATTGGAAATTGTCGGTGAAATTTGCGGCGACATTATCGCACCAAATGCAGAAAGCGTGGATCACGAAGGCGCACGCGTAGAAAACGGACGCGTGGTGTACGCCAAAGGCACAAAAGAAAATATAAAAGCGCTTGCCGATGCCAAACTTTTCGGAATGTCGCTGCCATATAAATATAACGGACTAAATTTTCCGATGGTGCCTTACGTAATGGCAGCAGAATTGGTATCGCGCGCCGATGGCGGCTTCGCCAATATCTGGGGTTTGCAAGATTGCGCCGAAACGATTCACGAGTTTGCTTCCGAGGAGATAAAAAGCGAGTTTTTGCCACGAATTAACGAAGGAGAAACTTGTTCTATGGACTTGACTGAACCTGACGCCGGCTCCGATTTGCAAGCCGTACAATTAAAAGCTACTTTCGATGAAAATTCAAATTGCTGGCGTTTGAATGGTGTAAAACGTTTCATTACCAACGGTGATGCAGATATTAAGTTAGTGTTGGCACGCTCGGAAGAAGGCACGAAAGATGGTCGCGGATTATCTTATTTTGTATATGATAAAAAAGATAACGCCGTGATTGTTCGTCGCGTGGAAAACAAAATGGGCATTAAAGGCTCGCCTACTTGCGAATTGGTATTTAAAAATGCGCCTGCAAAATTGGTGGGCGAACGCAGATTGGGCTTAATTAAATATGTAATGTCGTTAATGAACGGTGCACGTTTGGGCGTAGGCGCACAATCGGTGGGCATTGCGGAAGCCGCTTATCGCGAAGCATATAAATATGCACAAGAACGCGAACAGTTTGGAAAAGCGATTATTAAATTTCCGGCAGTTTATGAATTGTTGTACAACATGCGAGCGAAAATTGATGCTTCGCGTGCCATTTTGTACGAAACCGCACGTTGCGTCGACATTTACAAGTTGTGGCAGGAAGTAGCCAAAGAACGCGCACTAACTCCGGAAGAACGCGCTGAAATGAAGCATTATAACAAATTAGCCGATGGACTTACCCCCATGCTAAAATTAATGTCGAGCGAATATTGCAACCAAGTTTGTTACGATGCCGTACAGGTGCACGGCGGCACCGGTTTCATGAAAGACTTTCCGGTAGAGCGCATGTACCGCGATGCCCGTATTACCACTATTTACGAAGGCACTTCACAGTTACAAGTAGTTGCCTCTATTCGTGCGGTAATTAACGAAAGCTATTCGTCATTAATCGAAACTTTTGAAAAAACGGAGGTCCCCCAAGAATTTGAACATATTAAATTTGAGCTAAATACGATGCGAGCGCATTACGAACATGCACGAAAATTGGTTTCAGAGATGAACAGTGATGAAATGCTTGATTTACATGCACGTCGCTTGGTAGAAATGGCGGCATACATCATCATGACTTACTTGCTTATGTTTGATGCTATGCGTTGTTCATGCGATTGTTGCAGTTTAAAAGAATCGACTCACCACTTCTTGCGCTATGGCAAAGCGGTGAGTGTGGGACATTTGGAGTATATACGAGGTTAGGGGCGTGCGGTAAGAGGTATGCGGTAATATTGTCTTATTTGAAAATTTAATGTATCATTGCAAATTGATTCGAGTAATTTCAAATAATATTAATATGAAAAAAATCATTTTACTAACATTCTGTTTTTTAGCATTTTGCTTTGTTTCATTTGCAGGAAAATTTGTTTTGATACCTGTTAGTGAAACCAATAATTTAGAATCTTTATTCGACAATAAGGATTTGAAAATTCATTATTATAATGACGATTTTGTATTGGCAACTGCTACTGAGATTGTTAACTTTGAAGACATGGCAATTTTAGATGAAAAAGCATTTGCTGATGTGCATTCTTATGCCATTATTTACTGCTTCAATGATCAAAAAGATGAGTATTTAGCAAAAATTTCTAAAAGTGCAAAAGCGCTGTATTCTGGAGAAAATCTTCTGATAATGAAACATTTGTCGGATGGTTTCATGCCTGCTAAAAATGATGGAATGGTAATGATATGGAATGTTGAAGCACAGTTACCGAAATCAGTTACTAATTTTCCGGTGGTTACCGAAGTTGACCCATTCATTCAATCTTTAAATGAGATGGTGAATACTGACACGCTCATGGCATACATACAACATTTGCAGGATTATGAAACACGCGTGTACTTTAAACCACAAGCCTACGAATCCCAAAACTGGATGAAAGCAAAATTTGAAACCTGGGGCTTGGATGTTGAAGTACAAAATGTTTCTGCTGCGGGTAATTGGTGGGGCACACCTGCTACATCATCGGGTAATGTTATTGCAATTCAAACGGGAACAGTATACCCCAATGAGTATATTGTTTGCGGCGCTCATTATGATTCTTTTGTTTTCGGAAATTTTGATAATGCTCCCGGCGCTGATGATAATGCTACAGGAACCGCCACTGTAATGGAAATGGCTCGTATTTTAAGTCAGTATACGTCTGAACGTTCCATAATCTATTGCGCTTTTTCCGCTGAAGAGGTAGGCTTATTTGGAAGCAACCAATACGCAACACGCTGTAGCCAGCAAGGAATGAATATTTTAGGATATTTCAATATAGATATGAGCGGGTACCTAAAACCCGGAACAAGTATGCATATTGACCTGATTCATCCATCATCTGCTAATCCATTGGCAAACTATCTTAAGAACATTAACGATATTTATTTTCAAATTCCTCTTACTTCTCGCCCCAATTTGTCCGGAGGCGACAGCGATCACACTTCGTTCAATCAAAAAGGATATATGGGAATTTGGACATTTGAAGATTGGAATGATTGCAGTCCGCATATTCATACCACAAATGACATTATCGGACCCAGCGTGAATAATTCGCAGCAAGTTAATGCGTTTACTCAAATAAATCTTGCAAGTATTGCAATCTTAGCTGGAGTTCAAGGCACACTTCCTCCGCATTTAAATCCGCCTACTAATTGTGATGCTCAATACCTTCAAGATAATGAAATATCTGTTACATGGGATGCACCTGATTCGCCGGAACCTGACGGATACGATATTTACAGAGACGGTATAAAGATAAATGTAGATTTGTGGACAACAACACTTTATATTGATGTAGCAGATGGTTATGAAGAGCACTGTTATAAAATAAAGGCAGTTTGGGACAGTCAGCAAAGCGGGTTTAGTAACGAATCATGCGCTTCTCCTCAACCTTTAGCCCCTCCCATAAACTGTGTTGCCACAAACTTTTTTGAAATGCAAATTAAAGTTACATGGGATGCACCGGAAGAAAATACACCCGATGGATATTATGTTTATAGAGATGACATTAGGATATTTGAAGAACCCATAACAACGAGAGATTTTTTTGACATTCCCGATGAAGCCGGTGAATATTGTTACACGGTAACCGCCGCCTACGGTGAATTTGAAAGTGAGTTTAGTAACGAATCGTGCGCTGAGGCATATAATAATATTACCGAATATAATTCCAAGTTTAATATTTACCCGAATCCGGCTAATGATAAAATCTTTATTGAAGGCGAGTTGGTGGGGAAAAGTGTGATAATTCTTGATGTAACCGGTAGAATCGCGGCAAGCAAAGCAATCGATTCAAATGTTGTTGCTATTGATATATCGAATTTAACACAAGGAGTTTATTTTGTTAAAATTTCTAATAAAATAGTTAGAAAGTTTATTAAGGAGTAAGAATTGTACTCCGTTATTTTCAAAATGATTAGGCATTACATCGCAAAAAGTGATTTTTTAACATTCTTATATAAAGTGCATTAAAATTATTAATAAATGTTAACACGTAAACTTTTCTGTGTATATTTGCAGCGTTAAAGAAAATCAGTGAAGTGAGTTAATAAGTGTTAAATATCAAACAATATGATGTACATTAATGCTACAGGATTCTATGTTCCAACACGGAGAGTTTCTAACGAATATTTTTTGGATGTAAACGGATTAACCAGTGATTGGATATTGCAACGCACCGGTATCAATACGCGTTCGAGAGTTAGAGAAGAGGAAAACGGAAACACAATGGGATTAGCTGCGGTGCAAGCTGCCATACAAAAACTTCCGTATTCGGTAAAGGAAGTTGATTTAATTATCAGCACCGGCTATACGCCTATGGATACTGTGGGTACTTTAGCGCACATTACGCAAAGAGAATTTCAGATGGAGCATGCCACTGCCATGATGATCTCTTCTGCTTGTTCTTCATTTATCTCTGCGCTTGAAATTGCAGAAGGCTACTTTTGTTCCGGTAAAGCAAAAAAGGCGCTGGTAGTTTGTTCCGAAAACAACTCTTATTATTGTAATGAAACCGACCCGCAATGCGGGCACCTTTGGGGTGATGCAGCGGTTGCCATGTTTGTTTCCAATGAAAAAATGACGGATTCGGATCCGGAAATTGTAAACGTAGTAACGCGCGGGCTCGGGCACATCGGAAAAGGACCGGAGGCGGTGTATCTTCGTCCTAAAGGAGAAGGAATTGCAATGCCCGATGGCAGAGATGTTTTTGTGAATGCAACCCGTTACATGATTGAAGCATTAGAAATTATTACACAAAGAAATAATATTACAATTCAAGACTTGACCTACATCGTTCCACATCAAGCTAATTCAAGAATCATTTCCAATATATTAAATATTTTGAACCTTCCTGAAGAAAAAGCCTTGAACAATATTCACGAGTACGGGAACACCGGCTCTGCAAGCGCCATTTTAGTGATGCTTGAAAACTTAGCTAAGTTTAAGAAAAATGATTTGGTAGGACTTACGGTTTTTGGAGGAGGCTATTCATCGGGTGGGGCGCTCATTCGGTTTTAAGTCCGTTTTTTCTTCACCAACAAATTTTTAATATCATTCAATTTCATTAATGCTTCAACTGGTGTTAGGCGATCTACATCGATATCAATAATCTGTTCTTTAATGTCTAACAGCAGTGGATCATCTAAATTAATGAAACTGAGTTGATAACCGGCGTCTTTCTTTTCAATAACCGGTTTGGAATCGGAGGTGGCGCGGGCGCTTTCTAATTGGTGCAATACCTCTTCGGCGCGTTTTAAAACGGCGTAAGGCATGCCTGCCATGCGTGCCACGTGTATTCCAAAACTGTGCTCGCTACCGCCTTGTTCTAATTTTCTTAAAAACAATATTTTATTGTTAATTTCCTGTATGGTAATATGGAAATTTTTAATACGCGGAAACTGCTCCGCCATGTTATTTAATTCGTGGTAATGCGTGGCAAACAACACTTTAGCCCGATATTGTTTGTGTTCGTGCAAAAACTCTGCAATAGACCACGCAATAGATACGCCATCGTAAGTGCTGGTGCCGCGCCCGATTTCGTCCAACAAAATTAAACTGCGATTGGAAATATTGTTCAAAATGCTGGCGGTTTCGTTCATTTCTACCATAAAAGTAGATTCACCTGTGGAAATATTATCCGATGCTCCAACACGTGTAAATATCTTATCTACAATGCTCAGATGTGCACTTTCTGCCGGAATAAAACATCCCATTTGCGCCATCAAAACAATCAAAGCTGTTTGGCGCAACAATGCCGATTTTCCCGACATATTTGGTCCCGTAATAATGATAATTTGTTGACGGTCATTATCTAAATACACATCATTGGCGATGTAGGATTGTCCGGGCGGCAACTGCTTTTCAATAACCGGATGCCTGCCGTTTTTAATTTTCAGCGCTGTGCCTTCTTCAAAAACAGGTTTGGTGTAATTGTTTTCAATAGAGACCATTGCAAAGCAAAGCAGCACGTCTAAGCGCGCAATAAGCCGCGCATTGAGCTGAATGGTAGGAATATAATCAAGCATGCTCACTACCAAATCATTAAATAAGCGAGTCTCTATTTCAATAATTTTGTCTTCTGCACCCAAGATTTTCGTTTCCAAATCTTTAAGTTCTTCTGTGATGTAACGCTCTGCATTGGTCAGCGTTTGCTTGCGAATCCACTCGCCGGGCACGCGATTTTTGTGTGTATTCGTTACTTCAATATAATAACCAAAAACATTGTTAAACCCGATTTTTAACGAAGGAATGCCGGTTGCCGTCGATTCGCGCTGCTGAATTTGCGCCAAGATAGATTTGCTGTTTGTAGTAATGGCGTTTAATTCATCCAATCCCTCATTTACGCCATCGTTAAAAACACGACCTTTGTTGATAACCACAGGTGCATCTTCATAAATCTCTTTTTCAATACGTTGGCATAATGAAACAATCGGATTCAATTGCTCGGCAATTTTTGCCAATGCCGGCTGTTGTGCAGTTTGACACAATGTTTTCAGTTTTTCTACCGCGCGTAGCGACCGCGCTAATTGCAACACCTCTTTGGGATTTACTTTTCCTGTTGCTACTTTCGACACCAAACGTTCCAAATCGCCCACCGATTTAAATGCGATTCTGATATTTTCCGAGAGCTCTTCATTTTCAATAAAATACTTCACAATTATCAAACGCTCTTCAATCATTATTTTTTCTTTTAATGGCAGCACGAGCCATTTGCGCAACATACGCGATCCCATGGGGGTTTGCGTTTGGTCTAAAATTTGCAACAACGTAACCGCATTTTCATGAGGCGAATGAATCAACTCTAAATTGCGTACCGTAAATCTATCCAACCACACATAATGCTCTTCTTCAATGCGATTTAGTTTATTAATATGTTGTATTTTATGATTTTGCGTTTCATATAAATAATGCAGTGCAGCACCGGCTGCAATAATGCCCAACGGCAGATTTTCTACGCCAAAACCTTTTAACGAATTGGTTTGAAAATGTTTGGTCAATAATTCGTAGGTAAAATCTTCGGCAAACACCCAATCTTCAAACGTGGTCAATAAAATTTTATCTCCAAAAAGTTCCTTAAACGCTCCTGTTTTATGTTTTTGAATGACTAACTCGGAAGGTTTGAAATTTTGGAGCAACTTATCCATGTATTCATGATTTCCTTCCGCTACATAAAACTCTCCGGTTGAAATATCTACAAAAGCAATACCGCACAATTTATCTGTTAAATGAATAGACGCCAAGAAGTTGTTTTCTTTTTGCTCTAACACTTTATCATTAATGGAGACCCCGGGCGTAACCAATTCCGTAACTCCGCGTTTCACAATGGTTTTTGTCATTTTCGGGTCTTCCAGCTGTTCGCAAATTGCCACACGCAAGCCTGCTCGCACCAATTTGGGCAAATATACATCTAAGGAGTGGTGCGGAAATCCGGCAAGTTCTACATATTGCGCTGCACCGTTGGCACGTTTAGTTAGCACAATGCCCAGTACTTGCGAAGCTTTAATAGCGTCTTCCCCAAACGTTTCGTAAAAATCCCCTACCCTAAACAACAAAATCGCATCGGGATGTTTTGCCTTGAATTGGTTGTATTGTTTCATTAAGGGGGTTTCGGCGGGTTTGCTCATTAATTTAGTATTGAAGGTTTAAGGTGGTCAAAATTTTGGTGCGAAATTACACTTTTTATATAAACTACCCCGCCTCGCTTCGCGAGCCATCTCTTCAAAATTTGAAGGGGATCTTGGGCTTATTCGTACTACTTGAAGTGTTTAGTTTTGCTATAAAATAGTGCATTTTTTAGTTTTTTTCCAAAAAATCTTAATAATAGTCAAAAAATTGACTTTTATTGCTCATAGATGAAAAAAATAATTATTTTTGCCGCCACATTGCGGGGTAGAGCAGTGGTAGCTCGTCGGGCTCATAACCCGGAGGTCGTAGGTTCGAGTCCTGCCCCCGCTACTAAGGTTTTCATAAGGAAACCTTATTTTTTTATATAAAATTAGGTTCTTTTTATTTTTGAATAAACCTCTAATTTCTACACTTTTAAACTCTTACACCTATGTACCTAGTTGGTATTTACAGAAAAATTAATGAAATCCACTAGTGGTTTTGCTGCTTCAAGTCCGCTGATAACATCATTCACAAAACCATCTTTTAGAGCATCTTGCGGGTTGTAATAATGCGAGGCGAAGAAATGCTTATTCTTTAATAGTTCAATATCAGGGAAATCTTTAGGAAAATCAACCGGAGCTTTTTTAAGTTTTTCAATTTCTTCAATACCGGCGTAATATTTTGTGAAAGAGGGCGCATTAATAATGGTTTTAAATTCATCAATCTGATAATAAATCTCTTTTCTAATTAATTTAAGATATTCGGGAAAAGGCATATAAATACCGCCTCCAAAAAAAGATTCTTCCGGGTCTAAATGAAAATAATATCCGGCAAAATGTGAATTTTTCCCACCGTTTTTTGCAAAATATGCGCCAAAATGTGTTTTATAAGGTTCTTTATTTTGGGAAAAACGAACGTCGCGATAAATTCGAAAAAGACATTGCTTTATTTCAATATTCTGCAAAGTTTCATCAAAAGATTTCAGATTATCCAATAAAACGGTTGCAAAATTTTCAAAATTTTTCTTCGCTTTTTCGTAATCCGGTTTGTGAGCTTGAAACCAATCACGATTATTGTTTTTCTTTAATGCGGTTAAAAACTGTAAGGTTTCAGGGCTAATTTTTGTCATGATATTTTTTTGCAAATAAATAAAAAAGTAAAGACATAACAGATGGCGCTTTTTTTGGTTTTTTTTCAATTTGACAAAAAAGTTGAGATTTTTTCCTATTTTTGCACATAAAAGTCATTTTAAAAACGATTTAAATAAAGACCTATGAAAGAACTAACAGAAGTTTTAACAAAATTATGGCCTAGAAAGTATTGGATACTCGGAATTACTCTCCTCATTACCATAGTGGGCTTAGCAATAAATATGCCTTCAATCATAAAAACAGAATATAAAGCAACCGCAGAACTTCATGTTGTTAATATCCCTGATGAGATAAAAACAGATTTTCATAAGTATGCTATTCGCTTAACTAAAAAAGACGATGTAAGTAGTGCATTATCTCAAAAATTTAACTTAAAAGATCCCAAAATCAATGTTTCTTTTGGAAAAAATAGAAATATTTGTTTTTCTGCCGTAAATTCCGATCCGCAACTTGCAGAAGAAATGGTAGAAGAGTTGATTAGAATATTTAATCATCAAATTAACAACGTTGTAGATGCAGTAACAATTACCCATCTTGAAAAAATAGATCATATAATTACGCTTAAACAACAACAAACAGATTCTGTTAGACAGCGTTTAATCCATTTTTACGAACAAAAGGGAATGACTTATATCCCAAACTCTTATCTCTCCGGTTTTGAGAGAACTAATAATACAAATTCCATTGCAAGAATGAAACCGATTCAACCTCTTGCAGCAGAAAAAGGAGTAGATATTTTTGCTGAAGAAACAATGTTGTTTAATTGCATTTTTGATTTGAATCATCAAATGAATAGGCGAAATTCTACTATGGTTCAACTAAATACAGAAAACAATTATGTTGGTATTGTGATAAAATCAGATCCCGAAAATCCGGTAAAAGTATTTCGACCGATAAAATTCTTAATTGAAATTATTATTTTAGGCTTATCGGCAGGTGTTCTGTTGTTTCTAATCTTAGATTTTGGAGTACCCGCCTTTAAATCATTTCGGAAACAAATGTTGGATAACATAAAACATTCTGACAAAACTACATAGTTTTTGTACGTCAATGAGCGGAATTAGCAAAAACTTAGAGAAAATAATTCCTCATCTTGTAGGAGTCGTGCTGTTAAGATTGTTATTAGACCGGCAGTATGAGGTAATCATTTATCCTATTTATGCCTCAATGGGTTTCCTTAATGAGGTTTCGTTGGAAAGCAAAATTTTTTCCTGGGTATATTTATTAGTATTGTCCCCGCTTTTTATCGCTTTTTTGAACAGGACTCAAGAACGGTTTTTATCCATCGTAATGTATCTCTTTTTTTTAGTAAAATTTATTCCCTCTACATGTTTGATGGCTTATTTGCCCATGTCCTTAGAGTTATGGTTATCACAAGCTCTTTTTTGGGTCATTATGCTCGTATTAGCGTTTAACCTTCCGCCTATTCGATTAAAACTGAATATCCCCAAGTATAATACACAGCTTTTATACGGGATCACCATTTTGTTAAGCGGAGTGGTTATTTATGTGTGGTGGGTTTATGCAGGTGCACGGTTTCAAACCTCTATTATGGATGTGTATGGCATCAGATTTGAAGCACGAAACTGGGAAATACCAACAATATTTACATATTTACTCCCTTGGGCGGCAGTTGTATTGCCATTGATGTTAATTTGGGTTCTATCCAACAAAAAACACATAATAGCTTTAGCTCTGATTGTTATCATCTATTTAAATTTTAGTATTGCCGGACATAAAAGTGTTATTTTTCTACTATTCATTACTTTGATTATTTATTATTTTTTCCGTGAAAAATATCTCAAATGGGTGCTGGTCGCATTAATAGGTCTTGTGGTTTTAGGATTTATAGAGTTTATTGTTTTTGACTCATATTATGTTAGCGCTTTAGCAGTTAATCGTGTTATGCTTCTTCCTAATTTATTGGATTATTATTATTTTGATTTTTTTTCAACATTTTCTCCCGACTACTATCACCAGTCATTTTTACGCCATTTTGGATTTGAATCTTATTATGATACGGAAATCCCTTTTTTAATTGGCGGAGATTATTTTAATAGACCTGAGATGAGGTCTAATAACGGGCTTCTGTCTGACGCATATTCCAATTTTGGATTTTGGGGTGTATTTATTACACCTGTATTCGTGATTTATACCTTAAAATTTTTATCTAATGCTGCAGAAGGAGTGGACATGAAAATACTAATGGTTCCTATTGCATATATTTGCATTTCATTAATATCTTCCACATTGAATGCCGCTTTATTAACCGGAGGGATTTTAGTTTTATGGCTATTTTTATTGTTATTGCCAAGACAAAGTATTAAACATTAGCTTTTAACAATGTACAATATTAAAACCATTAAAGCAAAAATACACCGGAGTGAGTTTGGTAAAAATATTCTCACTTTAAGTAGTGGAACTGCATTGGCGCAAGTTATCCCTTTTTTGTTTTATCCCATTATTGCACGTATTTTTACACCTGCAGAATTTGGACTTTTGGCAACTTTAACCGCCATTATTACGATTATTACCGAGTTTTCGAGTGGAAAATATGAGTTGGGAATTTTGATAGCCAAAACCAAAAGAGATGCCGTTAATTTAGTAGGATTGACGCTTTTTTTAAGTTTTTTAATTTTAGCGTTTATTTACCTTATTTTGCAATTATTTCTTGCTGATTTCCTGTCGCAAACATTACACGAATCGCAATTAAAACAGTGGTTGTTTATTTGTCCTATCGCCGCTTTTTCAATCATTATTTATAATACTTATAATGAGTGGTGTGTTCGAAACGGGTATTTTAAAAAGTTGGCAATTAACAAAATAGTTAATGCTTCGGCGATTACGTTAAGTAAATTGTTTTTGGGCTTTGTGAAGGTTTTCTCTCAAGGCTTAGTTATGGGAGATGTTATAGGCAGACTTATCTCTGCGGGAGTTTGTGTTTTTAGAGCCATGCAAAAAGATGCAGCTGCTTTCAAAGAAATATCTATCGTAAGGATAAAAAAAGTAGCAAAGGAATTTATAGAATTCCCCAAATTTATTATGCCGGGACGGTTATTAAATGTAGTAGGGCAGCAACTTCCGGTATTGTTTTTGGGATTTTACTTTAACTCCGTTGTTGTTGGTTATTTCTCAATGACGATGTTGGTATTTTCTGTCCCTGTGAACGTGATTAGTTTTGCCGTAAGGGATGTGTTTCGTCAACGTGCCAATGAAGAATTTAAAAATACCGGTAATTGCCGGAGCATTTACATAAAAGTCTTAAAAATACTTTCCATTATAGCAATTATTGGAGCCATTTTTCTCATTTTACTATTACCCTTTATTTTTTCAATATTTTTAGGAGAACAATGGACTACTGCTGCGTATTACGCTCAAATTTTAACAATTCCAACGTTATTATCTTTTGTAGCCTCTCCTCTTTTTGATGTGTTGATTATTACGAATAGGCTAAAAATAAATCTATTATGGCAAATTTATTATGCCGTAATTACATTTTTAAGTTTATGGATTGGCTGTGTTTTATATAATAATGTAATTGCTGCACTCTACTTCTTCGCTATAGGAAGAGGCTCTGCTTATTTGCTAAGCATTATACTATCACATCATTACGCTAAAGGAAATTTGTTGAAAATTAAAAAATAAAAATAATGAAAGTTTGTCATTTAACATCAGTTCACATACGATATGACGTAAGAATATTTCATAAGGAATGTTGTAGTCTTGAAAAGAATGGTTACCATGTTAGTTTGATAGTTGCTGACTCAAAAGGAGATGAAATAAAAAACGGTGTAAAAATAATAGATGTTGGTATTTCAACAAAAAGTAGGTTATTACGTATGTTGAAAACGACGAAAGCGGTTTATAAAAAAGCTATAGAAGTAGATGCGGATGTGTATCATTTTCATGATCCGGAATTAATTCCTTATGGACTTCGTTTAATCAAAAAAGGTAAAAAAGTCATTTACGATGTACATGAATCTGTTGTTAAAGATATTTTGTGTAAAAAATGGATTCCTGGAATTTTAAGAAAAATAATTTCAAAATCTTTTGAAAGATTAGAACAGTATGCCATTAAGAGATTTACAGCTGTTGTAACCGCAACGCCTTCCATTGCTGAAACATTAAAAAACGGTAAAAGAGTTTTAGTTATAAACAATTACCCCATTTTATCTTTACAGAATGAGGTACCATTACCGAGTTGGTCTTCAAGACAAAATACATGTATTTATATAGGAGACCTCACTGAGGTTAGAGGTGTTTTGACCACAATTGAATCTGTAGGTTTATCAAAATCTCGTCTCGTTCTTGGAGGAAGTTTCACAGAACCCATGATAGAAGAAAGAGCTCAACAAACCAAAGGTTGGGAAAAAGTAGATTATTTAGGATATGTAAACAGAGCTCAATTTAATAATGTATTGGACAAAAGCAAAATAGGTTTGGTTTTACTACATCCCATACCAACTTTCATAGATTCCTTGCCAACCAAACTGTTTGAGTACATGTCAAGAGCATTGCCTGTTTTGTGCTCAGATTTTCCTCTTTGGAAAGAAATCGTCGAAGAAAGCCAATGCGGAATATGTGTCAACCCTTTTGATTTTCATAAAGTTGCAGAGGCTATAAATTTTCTCATTGATAATCCTGAAAAAGCAAAAGAGATGGGGGTATCCGGTCAAAATGCTGTAAGAGAGAAATATAATTGGGCTACACAAGAAGAAATATTGTTAGATTTATATTGTAGCCTGAGTTCCGGATAAGAATTTGTTTTAGATTCCTCATTTCGAATTGCTTAAGCCTGCCTGCTCTCATAGCTGAAAGTTTTCGCTGAAAATCAAAATATTACATAAAGCTGTCATTGGTAACGAAGTGAAGAATCTTTTTTGACGTAAGCATGAAGTAAAGATATTTTTGTAGTTTTGTCACCAATTTTATTAACAAAATATTGCCTATGACGTAAAAATACTGTGCTACGATGCATAGAACAAGACATATAGAATAGCGATTTGCTATGTTCTTGATAATCATTTTTCCACATTACGCTCTTATTCCACGCTATTTTATTTTAGAAAATCAAAAATCCGACGACGGGCGAACCGCCATACTATATGAAACAGAACTGCAACTGTTCTCCAAAAAATGCGAAGTGGAACTGCAAAAACACTCTAAAATAGTGCAGAGAGGAGCAGAAACCTCTAAAAAACGGGCGGAAAACTTTCTTCGAAAAGCCATATGAGTAGAAGGAGTAAGTAAATTTATTAATTATTGTCTACTAAAGGAGTGGACATTAAACTGATTTTATTATGAAAAAACTATTATTTACTATTGCCTTGTTATCGGTAACAACAATGGCTATGAGCCAAATGTATGTTCTTAGCAACGGTGCTGTTGGCGTTGGGACAACAGATCTTTTAGATGCAAAATTTAAGATTGTTGGAAACAAAAACAATGGTCCTATAAATGAGTTTACATTTAAACCTGCAAATCCAGGGCCTGAAATAGGAGCATGGCATAGAGGAGAAACCCTGACCATAATTAATTTTTGGCATACATTCGGTGGATGGAATGAACTAGTTGCAAGAAAATTTACTACAAATTCAGACAGTACTTTAAAAACGGATATTCTCCCGATAAAAAGCACCATGCCAATTCTAAAACAAATAAACGCATACTCTTATTACTACAAATCTGATGATATTAAGACAAGGCAAAGAGAGTACGGTGTATTGGCACAAGAAATTGAAGAAATTTTACCCGAATTGGTAGTTACTACAAAAGGAACAAAACATATTAGTTATCATGGCTTTATACCTTTTTTAATTGAAGCAGTAAAAGAGCAACAAAACGAGATTGAAATGCTACAAAAAATTATTTCTGCACAAGAGGTGGATATAGTAGAGTTGAGGGAAATACGCAAAGAGTTTAAAGAGTTACAAGAAATGGTTTCAAAATGTTGTGAAAATTCGCTGCAAATTTCAACTTTGCCGGAAATGCCGCAAGTGCAAGGAAAAGCAATCTTGTTTCAAAATACCCCCAACCCTTTTACTACCAATACCGAAATTGTGTGCAATTTGCCTGAAACAACCAAGCATGCCATGCTATATATCTACAATTTACAAGGAGTAGAATTAAAATCTTATCCCATTACACAAACAGGATTAAATACTATCACTGTTAATGGTTCGGAACTCCCTGCCGGTATGTATCTCTATACTTTGGTGGTGAACAATGAGATAATTGATACCAAACGCATGATTTTAACAAAATAATGTTAGTTTTGTGGCAAAAATTATGTTTAACCATCAAATTAAAAAATATGAAAATACTATTTAAAATACTCGGTCTAACGGTTTGTATGTTGCTTTTGTTTGCAACTTGCAAGAAAGATGAGCCGGAAAATTATGAAAACTCTCTTTTTTCTCGTTCTTATACAGATTATGTAGGAAGTAATACGGATTCTTATGTTCAGGTGGGTGATTCAATCTATTATTTCAATTACATAGTAGGAGATTACTCTTCTTATAGAGGAAGGTTTAATAAGAATAGCTTTCGTCTCTTTTTGCCAGATTCTTTAAATTATTATCAAAATAATGTTTGGATTGGTATAGATACCGAAATAATAGAACCGGATGTTTTTTTTCAAAAAGGAACTTGGAAGATTGATTCTATATATATCAAAAATGGTCCCTTTGCGATTGGAGGAAGTTATTACACAGAATATTATGCAACACATTCTGTTTTCACTTGGGATATTGTGTTTTATGAAAACAGAAAATTTAAAGGAAAAGGTTCGCTCGAAATAATGGAAACACTATATACCGATGACCTAGATACATATTACCCGCCACAAAAAATTGAATTTGAATTTAAATAATAGAAAAATGGAAAAAAATTATTTTAAATCAAAATTGTTATTAATATTAGTGTTTTGCCTCTGTGCATTGGCGTGCTTCTACTCATGTGATAAACCTGATAGCTTGGAATGGACCACTTGGGAAAGTGATTATTTTGAAATTGAATACAAGCCTCTTTTGCCACCGCATCCATATTTAGACGAAGAATTAATTCTTCGAGGAGAAATGACTATCTCTTTTCAAGGGGGTGATGCATATATTGCCATCGATCGTCTTGAACTTTTTGACAGGAGAAATGGTATCATATACCATCCCTATGATCCTTGGGGTAAAAATGCAAGCTATACTTGTGATAGAAAAAATTTGACATTGAATTTTAGTTCGACAGTGGATTCTTTTTGGGGGCAAACCTGGACAGGAAAGGTGGGTAAAACTACCATGAATTTAAAGATTGTCTTCGGGGAAACTGTTAGATTTACGAAACAATAAAACAAATATAATATGTAGAAAAATTAAATAATTAAAACAATGAACACGAAAAATATTTTAACAAAATTATTATGTTTGCTTTTTCTTTTTTCGGTCTCCGGTTCGCTTTCATTGAAAGCGGAAGTGGTAAAAAAAACCGATATTAGAAAAGTGGCATTGAATGCTTTTTCCGATTTTTCGAAAAAAGCGCAAAATGAACTCAGAATAGTGCAAGAGATTCCTGTTACTCATCAAGATACTGCGCTATTTTATGTCTTAAATTTTGAAGAGGGCTTTATTATTGTCGCGGCAGATGATATTGTAGAACCTGTACTCGGGTATGGCTTAACTTCCCGATTTGATTTTAATGATATACCCCCTGCTTTAAATTTTTTGTTGGAGGGTTATAAAGAAGAAATAGTATTTGCAAAAAGGTTAAACTTGAGAGCATCGCAAGAGATTAACAATAAATGGAAGGATTACCTTGATGATACTCCCGACAAAGAACGCTCTTCCGGTTTGGGATTGGGTACAGCACAAGCAAATGTTTATATAGCGGGAACATACTTAATTGAAACTACATGGGGTCAAGATAAAGGAAGTGCAGATGGCAGTACCGTTAGCTATAATTCTTATTGTCCTACTGTTCCACAAGGAAAAACAATAGTAGGTTGCGGCGGTGTGGCTTTAGCGCAAATTTTAAACTATTGGAAGTGTAGCGTTCATCCGCAGGGTTCGGTAAGTTATCTTCATTCGAGTTTAGGTACAATCAGTCTCAACTTTTCCCAGCAAAGTTATAATTGGCTTAATATGGTTGCCCGTTATGCAAATCTTGAGAATGCCAAGCTGTTATTTCATAGTGCAGTGGCGGCAAAATCTCAGTTTGGAATAAGTTCAACATCATCTTTTATGTCTGATGTTGACTCAGCTCTTTCTGCCAATTTTGGATTCAGTAATGTTATTTCAAGGGATCGAAACTATAACAATTATGATGAATGGGCAAATTTTTTAAAAGCAGAAATTAATAATAGAAGACCTGTTTACTATATGGGAACTGCTGAAAATGGAGCTAACGGACATTCTTGGGTAGTTGATGGTTATGCAAATAATTTCTTTCATTGCAATTGGGGGTGGAGAGGTAGCCATGACGGTTGGTTTAGTTTATCTAACCTAACAGCAGTAAGTGGATATAATCTTAATTATTGGCACGCGGCAATAATGAATATTTACCCCACTTATTATACGGGAATTACACTACAAAACACCTCTCTTACCAGCAATACCTATACCGGATATACTATCAGAGTTGCAAATTGTACTATCCAAAATAATGCTAATGTAATTCTCAAAGCCAATTGTACTACAGAAATTTTTGGACCTTTTACAGTGCCGGTAGGCGCGAGGTTAGAGATAAGTAAATAATAAATTCATTTTTAATCCATATACGGCAGCAGCGCAAACTGTTGCCGTTTTGTTTTTTAAACTTGTACCCACTGAGATAATACAAAAAAATAGACTTTTGCCACAGATTTATTATGAATTTGTAATTAATGAAAAAAATAAAGCACGCAGATTTAAATCCTGCCAACATTTTTGTCTCCGTAATTTGCCCAATATATAATGAAGAGAAATATATTGCCGCCTGCATCGAATCCATACTTGAGCAAGATTTTCCAAAAGAAAAATTAGAGTTTTTGCTCATTGATGGAATGAGCACAGACAAAACTCGTGAGATTGTAAAGCATTATACCACAACTCATTCATTTATTCGTTTAATAGACAATCCGGATAAGGTGGCGCCTGTTGCTTTAAATATCGGTATAAGAAATGCTACGGGAAGTATTATAATCCGAATTGACGGGCATAGCGCTTTCCCTAAAAACTACATCTCCGTTTTAGTGAAATATCTCATTGATCTTGATGCAGATAATGTGGGTGGCTTATGGAACACACTTCCCGCTAAAAACACATTAGTTTGTAATGCCATAGCCATTGCGTCCGGTAATAAATTTGGCGTAGGCAACTCATTGCATAAAGTGGGATGCAAAGAGGTTATACAAACAGATACCGTTCCTTTCGGATGTTTTAGACGAGAAGTTTTTGACCAAATCGGTTTTTTTGATGAATATTTGCTACGTGCTGAGGATGATGAATTTAATGCACGATTAATTAACGCCGGAGGAAAAATATTTTTAATTCCCAACGTAGTAATAAATTATTATGCAAGAGATACATTCAACAAAATGTGCAAAATGTATTACCAATACGGTTTGTATAAACCATTGGTAATGAAAAAACTTGGAAGACCCGCCACACTCAGGCAATTCTTTCCAATGTTGTTTGTTTTGTATCTGTTTTTCGGATTAGCTTTAAGTTTTCTCTCAAAAACAACAATGTTTCTATATCTTTCTATTTTTCTCCTTTATTGGATATTGGGTTTGACCATGGGTGTAAAGGAAGCAAAGTTAAATAAAAAAGCAGGACTAATTTATCTTTTACCGCTCACTTTTTTTATGATCCATTTAAGTTATGGCTGGGGATATATTGTCGGAATTTTTAAAATTTTCACAAAAACAAAATTTTCAGCAAGCGTAACCCGATGATATTTTGTAAAAAAATAGATTTTTGCAACAAGTTTTATGATGACTAAAGTTACCCGCCATTTCCTGTCCTTTTTCTCCAAACTGCGCCGCTACTGCAAGCAAAAGTTGGGAATTAGCAACACCATTCTGCTATTGAGTTTTTTTACCGGCGTTTTTGGAGCTACCGCCGCCATCATTATCAAAAATTTGCTACACTTCACGGCTTCTTCTTTGACAAATGCATTTCCCAATGCAGAACACAATTATCTTTACTTGGCTTTTCCACTGTTGGGCATTATTATTACTATCGTTTTTGTAACACGTGTGGTGAAAGATGACATCAGCCACGGCGTAAGTAGAGTATTGAGCGCCATCAGTAAAGACAATGGTAAACTGAAACCGCACAACATGTATTCTTCTATGGTGGCGAGTTCCATTACGGTAGGTTTCGGCGGTTCGGTCGGTTTAGAGGCGCCTATGGTGCTCACCGGCTCGGCAATTGGGTCTAATGTAGCGCGTTATTTCAACATGAGCCCGAAAAACACGGTTTTGCTGTTGGCTTGCGGGTGCACCGCTGCCTTTGCCGCCGTTTTTAAAGCGCCCATCGCTGCGCTCGTTTTTGCTATAGAGCTGTTAATGATAGACTTTACGGCAGCTACCGTGCTACCGCTCATGATTTCGGCAGCTACCGGCATTGTGCTCTCCATCCTTTTTATGGGGCACAATGTGATGTTTACCGCTACAGGAGTAACTATATTTGATGTAAAAAATGTGCCTTATTATATATTACTCGGTGTGTTTACGGCATTCGTTTCGCTCTATTTTTTAAGAACATTAAGAACTATAGAAAAGTGGTTTTCAAAAATAAAACGCAAATATTTGAAAGGGATCTTGGGGGGACTTTTGCTTGGAGGGTTAATTTTCTTTTTCCCCATGTTTTACGGAGAAGGCTATATTTATATTAATGAGATTTTATCATCAAACGCACCGGAACTCATCTTCAAAAACTCACCGCTGCACCATTTTACCCATTTACCCTTGTTGTTTTTAGGGTTAATTTTAGCCGTTATTTTGTTAAAAGTGATTGCTACTGCGGTTACTACCGCATCGGGCGGAGTGGGTGGTACTTTTGCACCGGCATTGTTTATCGGCGGCTTTTGCGGCTTTTTCGTTTCGCATTGCTTTAATGTGTTTTTTGGATTGCAACTTCCTTATTTGCACTTCATTTTAGCCGGCATGGCAGGCATTATGTCGGGGGTGATGCTCACACCGCTTACGGCAATTTTTCTTACTGCCGAACTGTCCACCGGCTACACCTTACTCATTCCTTTAATGATAACATCTTCAATTTCTTACCTCATTGTTTCTCCTATTGAAAAATATTCGTTATACGGAAAACAATTAGCAGAAAAAGGAGAACTAAAAACGCACAACAAAGATTTTTTTGCCATGAAGAAAGTAGATTGGCGCACCTTAATTGATCATGATATCGCAACAATCCCTATTCATAGCACTTTAAGGGAATATATTCGCATTATTTCCAAATCTACCCGCAATCTTTTTGTAGTGGTTGATGAAAACCGGAAATTTGTTGGGTTATTGGTTATGGATTACCATCGCGAAACCATTTTCGACCAAAGTAAATACGACACTGTTTTTGTAGAAGAGCTGATGATTGAACCGGAAGAGTTTGTGTATGAGAACGATTCGACCAAAACAGTAATTGAAAAGTTTAAACGCACGGGCAACTATAATTTACCGATTGTTAGCACAGACCGAACTTACATTGGCTTCCTTTCGCGGGCAAAAGTCTTAACGGCTTATCGGGATTTTATTGCGGAGGAATCAAATGGTTAGAAACCTTCAAAAATATTTAACCTTAGCTCGTTCTCCCCGGATAAACTCTCACCGCTTCGGCTAAACATTCCATTGCTTCTTTCAAGTCATTCACATTCAGCACATAACTAATGCGAACTTCGTTTTTTACAGGAGCCGGATAGGAGTAGAATCCGGTAACCGGCGCCAACATTACGGTTTTGCCTTTATGGTTGAACGATTCTAATAGCCACTGGCAGAAATTGTCGGCATCATCAATCGGAAGGCTCGCTACCGCATAAAATGCACCTTTGGGATTGGGACAAAAACAGCCGGGCATCTTGTTGATAGCTTCTACCACACAGTCTCTTCGTGCAATGTAGTCGGCTACCACTTCATCGAAATAGGATTTCGGGGTATCGCAAGCAGCTTCTCCAAGAATTTGTCCGTAAGAAGGTGGGCTTAAACGGGCTTGTGCAAATTTCATAGCCGTATCCATTACTTCTTTGTTTTTAGAGATGAAGGCGCCCACGCGCACGCCACACGCACTGTAACGTTTTGAAACAGAGTCTAACAAGACTACGTGTTGATCGATGTGTTTAAGTTCCATTACGGAGTAGTGTTTTTCGCCATCGTAGCAAAATTCTCTGTAAACTTCATCTGCAAAAAGGAAAAGATCATATTTTTCTGCCAAATGTCCCAATTTTTCAATTTCCTCTTTCGAATATAAATATCCGGTAGGATTATTGGGGTTGCAAATCATGATCGCTTTTGTTTTTGGCGTAATAATTTTTTCAAACTCTTCAATTTCCGGCAATGCAAATCCGTTTTTAATGGTTGAAACAATGGGTTTTACCTTTACGCCGCAAGAGATTGCAAAACCGTTATAATTAGCATAAAACGGCTCAGGGATAATTACCTCATCATCCGGATTTAAACAGCTGTTGAACGCAAACAAAATCGCTTCGGAGCCACCACAAGTGATGATAATTTCATCAGGGGTAAGGTCAATTCCCACGCTTTTGTAATATTCCGCCAATTTTTTGCGATAGCTCAAATTTCCTGCCGAATGGCTGTATTCAATTACTTTTAAATTGTTGTTTTTTACAGCATCTAAAGCGTTTTTAGGCGTTTCCACATCGGGTTGTCCAATATTTAGATGGAAAACTTTGATACCGCGTTGTTTGGCTGCATCTGCAAAAGGAACAAGTTTACGAATAGGAGAAGCGGGCATTTCCGCACCTTTTTTTGAAATTTTTGGCATAGTGTTTTTTATTTTTGTTAATATTAAATTTTTATATAAACTCCCCCGCCCTTCGGGCACCCCTTCAAAATTTGAAGGGGATTATTCTACCGCTTTTTTTCTCTTTTTTTATGCTTCATCAATCTCATCTCTCAATCCTTCCATAATAAACTGCCTGCGGTCGTCATCATTTTTTCCCATATAAAACTCCAGCATGTCGTTTATTTTTGTGGTTTTATCCAATACCACAGGCTCGGCGCGCATGTTAGCTCCAATAAAATTCTTAAACTCCTTCGGGTCAATCTCTCCAAGTCCTTTAAAACGGGTAATTTCCGGTTTGTGCCCTAATTTTTTTATGGCATTCAGTTTTTCTTCCTCAGAGTAACAATAGATGGTTTCTTGTTTGTTTCTTACTCTGAATAAAGGTGTTTGAAGAATATAAACATGTCCCGATTTTACCAAGTTCGGAAAATATTTTAAGAAAAAAGTCAGTAATAACAAGCGAATGTGCATGCCGTCGTTGTCGGCATCAGTGGCAATAATAATGTTGTTGTAGCGCAAACCGTCTAATCCGTCTTCAATATTTAGCGCGGCTTGAAGCAGGCTAAATTCTTCATTTTCATAAATAATGCTTTTCGACTTTTTAAACGTATTCAAAGGTTTTCCGCGCAAACTGAACACGGCTTGCGTATTAGCATCTCTTGAAGAAGTGATGGAACCCGAAGCGGAATCACCTTCCGTGATAAAAATTTGAGTTTCAATGCCGCGTGCATCATTAGTATTAAAATGATAGCGGCAATCGCGCAATTTGCTGTTGTGCAAACTCACCTTTTTCTGCACTTCTTTTGAGCTTTTTTTAATGCTCGCAATCTCTTTCCGCTCTTTTTCCGATTCTAATATTTTTTTTAGAATGACGTCCGCAACTTCAGGATTCATGTGCAGATACTTATCTAACAATCTGCTTACCATGTCATTCACATAATTGCGGATGGTTTGCCCGCCCGGTTCCATGTGTTGCGAACCCAACTTGGTTTTAGTTTGCGCTTCAAAGCTGGCGTTTTTCACCCGAATGGAAAGCGCTGCTACAATGGAGTTTCGGATGTCGTTCGGATCAAAGTCTTTCTTGAAAAACTCGCGCACGGTTTTCACAATTGCTTCACGGAAAGCCTGTTGGTGCGTGCCGCCGTAAATGGTATATTGGCTGTTTACAAACGAATAATATTCTTCGCCGTATTTTCTACTTGTATGCACCAAAGCACATTCAAAACCATTGTCTCTTAAATGAATAGGCGGATAAAGCACTTCTGTGGAAACGTTATTGTTAATTAAATCCAACAACCCGTTTTTAGAAAAATATTTTTGCCCGTTAAAATTGATGGTTAATCCTCTATTCAGATACACATAATTCCACATCATCTTTTCGATATATTCATTATACCAATGAAAATTAACGAATAACGATTTATCGGGAACAAAAGTGATGCTGGTTCCGTTTTGCTCTTTAGTAGCTTCAATATTGTGTTCTACCAACTTAACCCCTTCGGAGAATTCAGCGCTTTTTTGTTTACCATCTACAAAACAATTTACTCTAAAAAATGTGGAAAGTGCGTTTACGGCTTTTACGCCCACGCCGTTCATTCCAATTGAGGTATCGTAAGCTTTGCTGTCGTCAAATTTGCCGCCGGTGTTAATTTTAGAGACGCAATCCACCATTTTTTTTAATGGGATACCGCGCCCGTAGTCGCGCACGGTTACTTTATCTTCTTTAATAGAAATTTCTATAGATTTTCCAAATCCACGCATAAATTCATCAATGCAGTTGTCCAGCACTTCTTTCAGTAAAACGTAAATGCCGTCATCGTGCGACGAACCGTCTCCCAATTTGCCGATGTACATTCCGGGACGTTCGCGAATGTGCACATTCCAATCCAATGATTTTATGCTATCTTCCGAATAATTAGACATATTCATAGTATATTTTAGCGGGGGCAAATATATATTAGATTTTCGATTTTTTACTATTTTTGCTATCGAATTTTTTGTTATGAAAAAACTACTCATTTTAGCTATTTCACTCATGTTTTTAAGTATTTCTTGTAATGATTCGAAGAAAAAGAAAAACATAAAAAAAGAGGAACCCATTTCCATTCAAACTCCGGCTTTTAATCCCGATTCGGCTTTTCATTTTGTAAAGGCGCAAACCGATTTCGGACCGCGTGTTCCCAACACGGAAGCACATCGAAAATGCGCTTTATTTTTGCAAGCCGAATTAGAGAGATATTGCGATACTGTTATCGTACAGCCTTTTACCGCTCTCACTTACGACGGTGTTAAAATACACGGTAAAAACATCATCGGTTCTTTTTTCCCGGAAAAACAAAAGCGGGTTTTGCTGGCTGCGCACTGGGATTCAAGACCTTTTGCCGACAACGATCCCAATCCTGCCAATAGAGACAAACCTGTTGACGGCGCTAACGACGGCGCAAGCGGCGTGGGCATTTTGTTAGAAATTGCACGTCAATTAAAAGAGAAAAAACCTGAAATAGGCGTGGATATTATCTTTTTTGATGCCGAAGATTGGGGAACACCAGGCGGGCAAAACATAGACGGCGACTGGTGGGCTTTGGGTTCACAACATTGGGCAAGAAACCCGCATGTTCCTAATTACAAAGCAAATTATGGAATTTTATTGGACATGGTAGGCGCACCTAATGCCAAATTCTTGCAAGAAGGAATTTCCATGCACTATGCTCCGCAAATTGTAGCAAAAGTTTGGGCAAAAGCCTATCAATTAGGATTTAAAGACTATTTTCTGAACTTTCCCGGCAATCACATCACCGATGATCATTTGTATGTAAATAGAATTGCAAGAATCCCGATGATCAACATTATTCATCAAGATCATAGCACAGGCACAGGATTTGTTTCTACCTGGCACACATTGCAAGACAATATTTCTAATATTGATAAACACACGTTGTATGTTGTGGGAACCACCGTATTGGCGGTAATCTATGATGAAAGGTAAATGTTATTTTTCTCTCACCTATTCAACAACCTGCACATTAATCCCATCCTTAAGCCTCGTAAGTGAAGTAACCGCTACCTTATCGCCATCCTTAAGACCGGAAAGTACTTCATAGTTAGCATCTAATCTTCTGCCGAGCATTACTTGTACGTAAGAAACAGTGTTATCATCATTTAAAAGATAAACATATCTGTCGCCGCTGCCGGGCTGTTTTACAATGGCGTTATCAGGTACTACTACATTATTGCGGCTGCCTAAGTTGAAAACGGCGCGAGCATACATTCCCGGGCGCACCTTGGCATTTGCGTTCGGAATGGTAATCTCCACAGGGAACGTGTGAGTACGTGCATCCAAAGTAGGATGAATCAGACTTACGCGCCCAATATACTCTTCCTTGCCCAAAATGTCAATTTGGATCTTCGCTTCCATTCCTTTTTTAATATCGTTGTATTGACTTTCCGAAACGTTAATTACCAACTTTACCGGACGAATTTGCTGAATTTGCAAGATAGGGTTGCCGGTAAATAAGTCGCCGCTATCGTAATTACGCATGGTAACCACGCCATTGAGAGGACTTACCAACTGTGTGTTTTCAGATAGATTGTCGTATGTATTTTGCGCAACATCCAACTGTGTTTTCATAGCATCCCAATCCGATTTGGAAACGCCTCCCACTTTATAAAGCTCGTCCAATCGTTTAAAACTTGCCTTCAAGTTGTCTAATTGGGTTTTTGCTTGGCGTAGCTGGGTAGCATCCATTTGCACCAATTTTTGTCCAACGGTAACAAAATCGCCTATTTCTACAAAAATCCGGTCAATTCTCCCGGGCACAGTGGGCGCAATATTGTTCACAGCTTCGGGACGTATTACGGCGGTATATTCAAAGATTTGAGCTACCATCTGCTCATGTACTTCCGCTACTCTAACCCTAACAGTATCATTTTGAGCAGTCTGATGAGAATTAATATCTTCGGATTTCTTTTGGCTACATGCAACACTCATTGCTGCCATTAAAATTGGGATAATTACCCACAATGTGTTTCTTTTCATATCTTGTTAATCTTAATAATCTTGTGAAAATCCCGGTTCAAGATAACTTAGTTAAAAACTCCAAGCGAACCCAATAGAATAAAGAATAGGCAACTGATAAATAACACTTGCCGTAAAACGATCTACATAAAAGATGTTGCTGTAGTTATACAGATTGGTTACAGAAGCGCTCAATTCAATAATATTTCTTTCTCCGAGGAAGAACTTCCTTTTCAAACTTGCATCTAATCTGTGATACGCCGGAAGACGTCCTTGATTGATCTCAGCAAGCATTACATAAGGTTCTTCATTATCTTGCACCCAATTGCCGGAAATACTACCATATCCCAAGTTAGGCAAAAAAGATTGCGTTTGTGTAAAAGGGAATCCCGATCCGAAGTTCCAACGTACATCTGCTTGCCACACTTTTCTTTTTTTGCCCCATTGGTAAGAAGCGAGCAAGTTCACATTATGCCTTCTGTCAAAATGCGGATAATATGTTATTTCAGCATCGGTTCTGGTTACCCAACTCAAAGTATACACTGCCCATACATAAAAGTTTTTATAATCAAGTTTTGCGGTAATGTCGCCGCCGTAAGCTACCCCTTTTTCCCATATAAAATCCTTGTCGGTATCAAATTGCTTATACCTATTCATATTGGTGAGCTGCGAAAAGTTTTTAAAGAATCCTTCAATGTTAATATTCGTGTATTTCAACAAATCTAACTCAACTCCCAAAACAATGTGTTGCGCCTTTTGCAGGGTATTTTTCATATCTTTCCCTAAAAACGTAGGCGGCAATTGTGATTGGTTAGGGCTTGACATGAAACCGTAGAACAAGTTCACCACATCTCTATCGGAAGTAATTGCCACAAAATTTTGAGAATATAAACCACCGGCAAGTTTTAACCTAACTTTCTTAGTTACGTTATACTTCAGTGCAAGCCTCGGTTCCGGAGAAGCAGTCAGTAGCGCAGCATAATATTGCAATCTGAAACTGGGCTCAACAAGGAATTTGTCTCTTAGGTTATATTTGTATTTCACAAAAAGCGATATATCTGTAGTGTAATCCGGAGGTATGGATATTACGTTATTGTTAACATCCGGGTAAGAATATCTTGTAGTAAATACATTCACATCTATGCCTGCCGAAAAAACACTTCTTCCTACAAAATAATTAAAAGCCCATTTAAACATCTCACTGTGGAGCGTGGTAGATCGCGGGGCATATCCGGCATCATTCAATGCCGCATTGTAGGTGGAGTGAGAAATCGTTCCCTCCATACTCATGGGGACTTCACCCGGAATAATCAGGAAGTGCGCACCTAACCCCCAGTTATTCCATCTATAATTAGCTACTTGAGAGTAATTTACCCTATCATCAAAGTTGAAGCCGAATAAGCTCAACTTGGTTCCTGTTTTTGTAGTCAATGAAATTTTCGCATACAAATCCCAAAAATTATAAGGAAGTCCTTGTTCTACATAAGGATAGAATACTTTTGCACTACGATCTAAGTAAGACCCTTTTGCCGATAAAATGAAACTCAACGCCGTACCTCTGTCTTCTTGCAGTTTTACTAAAGGACCTTCCAATAGCATACGCGCGCCAAACATGTTGACATCCATTTTTCCGGAAAGCCTTTTTTTATTGCCGTCCCTTGTTTTAATATCCATCACCGATGATATTCTTCCTCCGAATTCGGCGCCAAAGCCACCGGTATAAACATCGGCGCTGCTTATAATTTCCGTATCAAACACCGAAAAAAGCCCAATAGAGTGAAACGGGTTACAAATGAGCATCCCGTCTAACAGAAGCATATTTTGAATGGGTGTACCGCCGCGAATATACAGCTGTCCTCCTTGGTCTCCGGTAGATACAATGCCGGGCAGCACTTGCAAATACTGTGCAAAATCGGGCGTGCCGCCTATAGAAGGCATCATTGCCATATCTTTCGGAGTAATTGTAATTACTGAGATACGCGTTTCTTGCACACGACGTTGCCCTTCCGCATCCACCTGAACGGCATCCAACGTTTGTGAAGCCGGCTGGAGCAAATAACGTTTCTGTAATGTATTGTAATTTACAGTTACAGAATCTATTAGTGTCGTAAATCCAAGCATCGTAACTCTAACCTCATAATTTCCGTTTGGAATTCTATTAATAATAAAACCTCCGTATTGATCGGTCATCGCTCCAAAAGAAGTACCTGCCAATTGTACGGTACTGAACCGCACGGGTTCTCCATTAGAGGCATCGTATACAAAACCCTTAATAACACCATTTTGCGCAAAACTGCACGTTAACATTGCGAATAATAAAAGGGACAGAATAGATAGTCGTTTCATACTATTTTTTTTGGGCAGCAAAGGTAATTTTTTTTGTGTAATAAGTTGAAAAATAAACATAATTTTGCACCACTTTTTTTTTATATGAAAAAATACTTTGAAAATAAAGCCATTTGGATTACCGGCGCCTCCTCAGGAATTGGCGAAGCCTGTGCGTATGAACTCTCTAAACAGCGCGCAAAACTCATTTTAACCGCACTCGAAGAAGATATTTTGCAACAAGTTAAAGAAAAATGTCTGCAATGTGGCGCACAAGGAGTATATGTGTTACCGGCAAATTTAGCACAATTAGAATCTTTAGAGCATTTAGCCGAAAAGGCTTGGAGCTGTTTTGGCGCTATTGACCTGATTTTTAATAATGCCGGTATCAGTCAACGGGCAACCACCATAGATACGGATCTTTCTGTCATTAAAAAAATTATGGACGTCAATTATTTTGCACCCGTAATCTTAACCAAAGCGATTTTGCCAAAGATGATTGCCAACGGAGGCGGACAGCTTGCAGTAACTACAAGCATATCCGGAAAATTCGGATTTCCGTTACGTTCAGCCTATTGTTCTTCAAAACATGCCCTATATGGTTTCTTTGAAACAGTTGCAGCCGAATATTTTAATAATAATATTCGTGTAACCATCGTTTGTCCGGGGCGTGTGCAAACGAATATCTCGTTTTATGCGTTAGAAAAAGACGGAAAACAACACGGAAAATTAGATCCGGGACAAGCCAAAGGAGTTACCGCCCAACAAGTTGCAAAAAAAATTGTCCGTGCATTCGAAAGGAAAAAACCGGAAGTATTAGTCGGAAAAAGCGAATTGCTTATGGTGTATATAAAACGATTCTTTCCAGGATTATGTAGAAAAATAACGAGAAAGATTAAAGCGATGTAAATATGAATTACTCCAAACACGAATCCGCAATCATAGACAAAGGCAGCCACATCGGCGCCGGCACAAAAATTTGGCATTTTTCGCATATTATGCCGCATTGTAAAATTGGCGAAAACTGCAATATCGGACAAAATGTTGTTGTTTCCCCTGAGGTTGTGCTGGGAAATAATGTAAAAGTGCAGAATAATGTCTCCATTTATACCGGTGTAACCTGCGATGATGATGTTTTTTTGGGTCCTTCCATGGTGTTTACCAATATTATAAATCCGCGCTCCGCCATTATCCGAAGAGACCAATACGCCAAAACGCACGTGGGCAAGGGCGCCACCATAGGCGCAAATGCCACCATTGTTTGCGGACACAACATTGGAAAATACGCGTTTATCGGTGCCGGAGCAGTCGTTACCAAAGAAGTTCCCGATTACGCTTTAGTAGTAGGAAATCCGGCAAGACAAACCGGCTGGATGAGCGAATACGGACATCGTTTGCATTTTAACAGCGATGGTATCGCCATTTGTCCCGAATCAAACCAAAAATATAGTCTTGTAAATGGAAAAGTAACTCGCCTATAACTTCCCTTCTCCCTTCTCCTTTCTCCCTTCTCCTTCTACCCCATCAAGCAAACAACTTCCCTCTTCCTGATTATTCAACATTTTCAAAGCAACAATCACCTCTTCTACCGTGCCTACACACTCAAAAGGTTTGGTGACTTCTTTGCCAATAAGCTGATTAAAAAAGTGCCTCATTTCCGGTTTATTTAGCAAATCTTCGCCAAAAATCTGCAAACGTGTATTTTTATCTATGAATGGCGCTAAAATAATGTAAGCAAATAAGCACTTAGGGCAGCTGCCGCACCATTTGTTTTCTTTACTTCCCGCATTACAACTGCGAAAAACGGGGAAATATTGAGGATATTGCGCAAATTTCTCCGCAATTTGCAATTCCGAAAAAGAGCGTAAAAAACTATAGTAATGTGCACAATTTCCCATATAATCTTGCACATATTGCCGGAAATCTTCTTCAAATTCCAACGATTTGGAATATTGATGGTTGACCTCTGTTCCCAACACGGTAGCTTCGTTAGCGCTGGCTTCATTCGATAAAGCAATTTCGCGCACGCCGGTTCCGTAACTTGCTAACAATGTGTAAAAAGCCAACATGGCAGAAAAAGGGGTGTGCCCATTTAGAAAACCTTGTTTATTGCAAGTTAATAAATTAACATCTATTTCTCTATCTAAAATTACAATTTCATCCAAATCTTCAAAACCGGCAATTCGTGCACAATCCAAAGTGGCGCCGCGCGGATTGATAATAAAAGGAACTATTTTTCGCTCTTTTTTCAATTCTTCTAATGTCACTACGGAATCTTTACCGCCACCAATCGGAACAATTACTTTTTGTGAAGTTTCTATTTTTTTAAAATGTAAATGAGAGTAAAGCTTTGCTTTTTCTGCAAAAGAAAATTGCACAAAATCATTTAAGGTACAATCAATTTCATTTTGATAAAAAAATTCTCCCAGCCCTTTGTAGTATAATTTCTTCCACCAATCTTGCTGTGTTTCATCTAGAATATAATCATGAATTACAATTTGTGGAGAACAGATAGTCTTCCAATAACTTACCAACTCAATAAGCCCGATATTAAAAACAAGTCCTTCCATCTCATTTTTATGCATATTTTGTGCATATTTTCCAAAATTTAAAGTCATTTTTGGAGCAAAAACAAGCTCATTCGTTTGAAAGAAAAATTGCATAAAAACGCGATTCTCTTCTACTTGAAATTCGTATTTTAAATAATGAAAATGCGTATATTTTTTTCGCAATACATGAAACAATTCTTGATTATTCGCCATTATTTGCAAAATTTCATAATTACATCCCAAAATTTTTGTGCCGATTTATCCCAAGAAAAAGCGCGATTTCTTTCTTTGCCAAGTTGTATGAGTTTTGCGCGAAGCTGTTCATCCATAGCGATTTTTTCCATGGCATTTACAATTTCTTCTATAGATAGCGGGTTCACCAATACAGCTGCATCGCCTGCAACTTCAGGCATAGAGGTAGTATTGGAAGTAATTACAGGAACACGCGCAGCAAATCCCTCCAAAATGGGAACTCCAAATCCCTCAAAAAGAGAAGGATACACTAATACCAAAGCACTTGAAAGTACACGGTTCATTTCCTCAGTAGAAATATATCCGGTAAACACAATGTCTGATTTATGCTTTAATTGATTATAAGTCCTTTTTATATCCTCATCCCAATATTTGTTCGATCCTGCAAAAACAAACTTAAAATTTGCATGTTTTTCCCGAAATTGGTCAAAAGCTTGCATAATACGCTCCACATTTTTACGCTTATGCGCCGACCCTACAAAAACAAAATAGGGAACTCCGTCGGTTAAACGCTGAACTGTTTGTTTTTTTGTTTTCTCATCTACCTCAAAAAAGTCATCGGAAGCAGCATTGAAAACCACATCAATATTTTCTTTATCAATATGATACAGGTTAACAATGTCTTTTTTAGAAAATTCGGAAACCGTAATTAAATGATCTGTTTTTTTTGCAAAACGAGGAAAAAAATAAGTGAGATATTTTCGCACTAAGGGAGAAAAAAACGAAGGATAATGTTCAAAATTCAAATCATGAATCACATTGATTGTTTTAACGTCTGTGCCCAAACATACCCATCCATCTGTAGAAATAAAAAGATCAATTCTCTCTCTAGTAAGGGCTTTTTTTATACCGATTTCAAAAAAAAGGAACCACAGCAAAGGATGTCTCGCTTGCGGACGTACAATCACCGGCTTCACATTTGGAGCGAAGATGAAATAAGGATCGTAGGATCTGTCAAAGAAAAATACAAATTCATGTTCAGGATGTTGGGTAACAATACGTTTCAAAATCTCATAAGAAAACCACGCAATGCCGTCCATTTTTCCCTTAACAAAAAGTCGCGTATTAACTCCAATTCTCATACAAAGATTTACTCATTATAACGCTTTTTTTGCACAATATTTTGTATCAATCGCAATATTTTTCGTGAGACTGTCTTAAAAGCTTTTTCAAACACAGATGACACGGATGACGCAGATTTTCATAGATTTTATATTGTTAGAGTTCAAATAAATACAAATTTCAATATTGTATTATCTGTGTAAATCCGCGTCATCCGTGTCATCTGTGTTCTTTTACAGCAGCCCTGCCTTCGCGTGAAAATAAAAATCGCGCCATTACGTTTTAGTTATTATAAAAAACGAACCAAAATATAGTGTTTTATGCTTATAAAAGATATACTAAGAAAGCTTTTGATTTTTTTTCATTTAGATGTAACAAAAAATCTGCAATACGACAGACTTACGAAAGCAATAATGAAAAAGAACATTAAAAGAAACTCTAACTGTATTGATATAGGTTGCCATAAAGGCGAAATATTAAACATGATGATTCAATATTCGCCTGAGGGAAAGCATTATGCTTTTGAACCCATCCCTCGTTTATTTGCAGAATTGGAAAAAAAATTCAAAAATAAGGCGCAAATTTTTCCGTACGCACTTTCGGACAGTGAAGGAATTTCTACATTTCAATTTGTTAAAAATGCACCTGCTTACAGTGGCTTAATCAAAAGAAAATATGATATTTCCAATCCGGAAATTGAAGAAATAGAAGTAGAAATAAAAACGTTAGACGAACTTATTCCTTTAGATGAAAAGATAGATTTTATTAAAATTGATGTAGAAGGTGCAGAGTTTGGTGTATTAAAAGGTGCGAAAAAACTATTAACAAAAAATAAATCTACAATCTTATTTGAGTGCGGAAAAGGTGCAAGTGATTATTACGGCACCAACCCTCTTGATTTATACGACTTTATTAGTGAAGTTGGCTTGAAAATATTCACGCTTACCTCCTACATTAAAAATAAACCTCCGTTAAATAAAAATGAGTTTGGTGATTGTTTTAACACAAATACCGAATATTATTTTGTGGCAACTTCCATGTCAAAATAAAATTTGATCTTAAAATGCTGCATAAACCAAAGTCGTAGCGTTTTTTTCTAATTCAATGGTAAAATTATCTGCAAGCGCTTCGTTCAAAGAGCCTTCCCACAATTCCTTAAACTTTTGTTTATGAACGGAATATTTTAGTCCATGAAAAGTAATTTCCGCCTCCGGAGAAAAACTGAAAACAGAGATTTGTTGTCCGGAATAGCTTTCAAGAGTTGTAGTGCAATTTATTGGAGTAAAAATACCATAATTGGTAACCATTTTTAGCGAAAGTTTGTTAGCATAATGCATTAAGATGCCGATATTGGCTAAAAAATGGTCGTCGCGCCAGCCGGTAGCTCCTAAAATGACAACGTTTTCCCATCCACTTTCAATACAATATTTTATCGCTTTTTGCAAATCATTGTATTCAAGACAGTCATCCATGCGGATGATGGATTTGTACTTTTCTTTTTGCGCCGGAATCATTGAGTCACAGTCTCCTATAATGATATGTGGGTGCATATTTTGTTGTTCTAAAAAAGAGATGGCGCCATCACAACAGATGAGTTTCTCTGCGTTTTTTAGAATATTAACAGGAATGGCGTGTGAAGGTGGCTCCCCGTTTGCTAAAATTACAATTTTTGAATATTGTGAAACAGACGTATCTATTTTCATTGTTTTAACGTTATCCTTTATGATTTGCAAAAGTATATAAACAATCAACATGTACATCCTCCACCTTCCTTCCTGGTTTTCCAACGAAAAAATGCCTTTTTGCGGTAATTTCATAGAAAAACATATTGCTGCAATCTCCATGTCGCAGAAATGTGTTACGTTAAAGGTGGTAAGAGGCGCGAAGGCGCAAAAGCGCGAAAGCACGAATGCAGAAACGCAATACACTGAATATCATATAAGTGAAAACAATATTTTAGTAGAATATTTTATTAATGATGAAACCTCCTTTCTGGGAAAAGTCCGGATGAAAATCCGAGAATGGTATTATTACAGAAAAGGAATGAAATTCATTGAAAAACAGTATGGAAAGCCTAAACTGATTCATTTGCACGTGGCGCTCCCCATGGGCAAACTTGCCGTAAAGTGGAGCAAAAAATGGAATATTCCTTTGGTATTAACCGAACATTGGAGCATCTATAACCCACTGAATCGCACGTTGATTACTCCGGCTCAAAAAAGAAAATTTGAAAACATTTACGCTGCTCTTTCAGGAATTACCACAGTGTCTAACAATCTATTAAACAACATTCAGGAATTATTTTCCATAAAAAAGAGCGCCATTATTTATAATGTGGTAGACACAGGATTATTCGTTCCTCAAAAGAATGATAATTCACCAAAAAAAATACTTCACATTTCTACTTTAGACGAGAGCGCCAAAAATTTCATGGGCATTTTGGAAAGCATTAAATTATTAAGCGAAAAAAGACAGGATTTTGTTTTAGAAGTGATTCACGAGTTTAGAAATTTAGAAGCAGAAGCGTACGTGAAAGAGCATCACCTTGAAAAATTTGTACATTTTTTGGGAAGTATGTCTGAAAAGCAAGTGGCTGCAAAGATGGGCGCATCCGATTTTTTCCTTCTTTTTTCTAATTATGAAAACCTCCCATGCGTACTCTTAGAAGCGATGAGCTGTGGAAAACCCGTGATTACCACGCCTGTAGGAGGAATTTCCGAAATTGTGAATGCAGAAAGAGGCATCTTTGTTGAGCCTAAAAACGTTAACCAGCTTGTTGAAAAATTGGATTTTATGTTGCAGCATTTTGAAACTTTTAACGGAGAATTTGCCCGAAATTATGCCGTAACTCATTTCTCAAAAGATGTTATATGCCGGCAATTTAAAGAATTTTATGAGGTTATCCTTCATTCAAGCAACAAGAGCTAACACTTTTTAGTCTCCAATATTATAAAAGTACCGATTCACCTTCTCTTTATAATAATACTGCAACGATGGCGGCACCGTTTTTAACAGCTCTGTTTGCTGACTTCGGTTTTTGTCAAACTGCCACTCTTTAGGTGGAGAAGGATTATATCGCTCGCGAGCTTCGGTAGATTCGCGCTTTTCCTCTCTTTCACGCTCTTGTTGGGCGCGCTCGCTTTCTAACATACGCATTTCAATATTCTTTTGTCGGCTAATAGTTTGCGTTGAAATAGAGCGATTTACAAGTTCTCTCTCTGTTTTTTTCATCTCTTCAAGAAGCTCTTCTATAGATTTGTCGCCGGTTCCGTATTGTCCTCGCAATTCATCGTTATAATCCTGCATCATTTTGCGAATCGCTTCTTGTTGGGCAGCCATACGAGCAAACTGTTCGCTCATGCCTTGCTGTCCGGGCGCAGGCGCTTGGCCATCCGGCTTACTGCCTTGCTCCATAGAGCGTTTCATCGCTTCCATTTGGCGATTTAGCTGCTGTTGAAGCTCACGTGCCGATTTGGCTTTTCCCTTGCCTTTCCCCGGTTTGCTGCAATCGCCACACTTGCTTTTTTTACTTTTACAACAACTCGAGTTGCCCTGCATTTGCGTATCCTTCATCTTTTTCAAAGATTCCGCCAACATTAATGCCAAGTTATTCATCGAAGTTAAAGCAAACTGCTGATTAGAAAGCGCCGGCGGAATTTTTCGATCTACCAATTGTTCTATAGAGGCTTTTGAGTATTCTCTAATTTTCGTAACCTCTTTGGTAATAAACGGTTCTACCATCGGCTGACGTTTTGCCAATTGGGTCAGCGAGTCGCCAATCATGCGCATATAGTCTTGAATATTAGATTGTTCACGAATATAATCTGTTAGTAAAGGCGACTTTGCACCGACTTTTCTCACGCCTTGCATTACATCTTCTTGCTTAAAAGAAACCCTAATGAGATTATCTAAAATTTGACGCAATGTTTCTATATCTTCGGCAAGGTCTTCCTCTTCGGCTTCATCTTTTTCTTGTTGCAAACTATCTGCCATATCTTCCATTTGTTGCGCAGCATCACTTTGGCTATCTTTGGCTCTCGAACGGTTATTTTTATTCAACTGTTCCGCCGCCTCTTTCATTTTTTGCATAATTTGCTGCTCCTGCTCCGAACGATTTTGCAATTTATTCGGCTCTTCCAATTCTTTATTCAATTTATGCAAATCTTGTATCTCTTTTTGCAAGTCTTGAAACTTTTGATTTAATTGTTCTTGTTTTTGTTGCAAATCTTCTTTCGGAGTTGCTCTTTGGTCGGTTTGTTGTGATAAGTCTCTCTGCTCTTGTGCTAAATTGCGCATGTTATCAATTACTTCTTGAAACTTCTTCTCAAATTCCAACAATTTAAACAATGACAACTGCTGATCTAAAGATTTATTAATATCCTCTGCGCTCATTTTCATTTTTTCCAACGCATCGCGCATTTGGTCTTTATTCATTTCCTGCATCATATTCTGCATCTTTTCAATCAGATCCTTTATTTCATCAGAAAGCAGATTATCGAAGCGTTTTTGCAGTTCTTCCTGTTTTTTCAAGATTTCGGCAGCCGTATTTTTATACTGCTCCTCTTTCATTAAGTTTCTATCTTGCTCATTTTTGGATTCTTGAATCTTGTTTTGTAGCTCTTTGTATTGCTCCATCAACGCTTCCATTTTCTTTTTATCTTGCCAAGATGGTTCCTTTGCTGTTAGCAATTGGTGGCTCAATTTTTCCATTTCTTTCGCTAAATCTGCCGCTTCTTTTGCCAAATCTTCCATGGCATTTTTCGTTTGCTCGTTGCTTTGCGCAATCTCTTCGTTAATCTCATCCATCGTTTTTAACCGGAAAGTAACTGCTTGTGTTTTTGCAGTTTTTGGTCCGTTTACTCCATCATTATCTTTCACTTCAAAAAAATACTCCATAGCGTATCCCGGACGTAAATTTAATGAACCGGCATCAAAATTAAAATAAAAATCTTGAATTGTAGCATTTTTATCAAAATGTATATCTATCGTTTTATCTTGTTCCAACAAATTTTTACTATCATCAAAAATAGAATATACAAACCTCAAACTCGTAAAACCATAATCATCTCTAATATTGCCTTTAAAATACACTCGATCCGCGAATAAAGAATCGGCTTGACTTTGTACGCCAATTTCAGGATACAAATCTTTAATTACCTGAATATTATATGATAATGTATCAGGGCTTACGAAATATTGATTTTTAGAAATAGTGGCGTAGTGAAAGCTTTCGCGAGCGGTGTGAGAAAATGTAAATACTTCTTTTTCAGGAATTAATTTTTCTTCTTTATCCTGTAAAAGAAAATCGATTTGATTGGTATTTTTGGTATAAAACTTCCAAGTAATGCGCGTTCCTTCAGGTACGGTAGCATCGCCGTTGTTTTCAATAATTTCCTTGTTTTTATTGAGATACGAAGGATAGCTTAATTCCATGACATAACTTACAATCACAGGTTTGGGAAGCACATTTATTGTATAAAAACTTGTGGTAACCTCTTCGGTTTGCAATTGAAACGTCATGTCTCTTTGCAGGTTAGAAAAGGTATAAGTAAATTCCGTATTCGATTGCTTAACACATCGGTAGTTGCGTTTATCATACACAATGAAAAGTTCATTGGGTGTTTCATCACCTACAATTTTAATATATACGGTAAAATCATCATTTTGCAGCGCTTTTAAGCTTTTGTTGGTTATTTCAATTTTATACGGCGCCGGTTTCTCAAAATGTTGCTGATATTGTACAATTCGTTGCGTAGATTCTGTGAAAATTTCACTTTTTGTAGAAAAAAGCACAAAAAGCAGCAACACCGGAATCATTGCCCATTTTACAAAGCGGGTGCTTTTTTTAAATGGAATGGCTTTAACGAATGCAAACGGTTTTAGTGTCTCAATTTTGGTATCAATTGCCGCATTCAGCAAGTCTATACTTTTGTATTTTCCATTTTCAATTTGACTTTCTAATTGAATAATATTAAGTAATTTATCGTCAATTTCAGGAAAATGTTTGCCAATAATTTTAGAGACAGTTAAAGAATTTAAAGTCTTCCCTAAGCCTGCTATTTTTAAAAGCGGATAAATAACATAAATGGCAATAGTTGCAACAAATAGCGCCAAATATGTATAAAAAAGCACCGCACGTGTCGTAGAATTTAGGTAAGAAAAATACTCTAACAACGTAAATGCTATAAAAACTCCGGTAGTAATCATCACGAAAATAAGCGCCCCCTTATACAATTTATTGAGGTAGTATTTTCGTACAAAGTCTTTGATTTTTTGATGAATAAAAATTCTATTTTCTGTCATAAAATATAGTAAAAGTAGTTTTAAAACGAAACGGGGGCGAAAATCGTATTTTTAAACATAACTTGGCTATTATTTTATTTGGCTCAATCGTATTTTTAGCGATTATAGTATATATCAGAAAAAAATATATTTTCGCGCCCCTTAAAAAAAGTATTAATTAAAAAAGAAAGAGGTATTTTTTATGATCGTTGTAACAGTTAAAGAAGGCGAAACTATTGACAGAGCCTTGAAAAAATTGAAAAGAAAATTTGAGAAAACCGGCGTAGTTCGTGAATTGCGCGCACGTCAAAAATTCACCAAACCTTCTGTCATTAAAAGAGATCAAATGAAGAAAGCTGTTTATGTTCAACAAATGCTTTCAAGAGCCGCCGATGAATAACAAACGCGACATGAGATTAAAAATGGCTGTTCTTTTTGGACAGCCATTTTTTTTAATTTGGTGACAGCTGCACAGCCGTCGTATTATTTTTAATAACTATACCCCCACCGCCAAATCTCAAAAGCATCTAAATTAGCGGGCAATGTCTCCAAAAATCCATATTGATAAATCGGAAATATGCCCAACAATGCTTCTTCCGAATCGCCGTGCACAAGCGTAACCGATACAGGCACCGCTTTCCTGAGGCGATAACCTGTGTTTTTATGTTTGGGATTTGCTGAAAAAGCTTCATTAAAATTGACTTTCAAATCTGTTGAAGCGATAGGCGTGCATTTTAGATAGTAATTATATGCGTTGGTTTTGCTCATTGAGGTACTAAAACCTGAGGTTGGTGCTACCGAGCACACAGACTGTAAAGCATAGTTGCTATTGGGGTGAATGATGAATATCTCATGAAAATCCTCTAAAACAGTAACTCCTATAAATAGCTCTAAGTATTTTTTCTCTAATTCATCTAACTGATTGATAAGATATTCGAAGGCTTCTTTTTCAAGAGTGGTTTCTTGTGCAAAAGAGAGGATGGCATACCGGTCGTCGCGTATTTTTTCAATAAAATCAACAGCTGCTTGAGCTTGTTGAGCTAATGTTTTTGTAGTAACTTTAGTTTGTGTTACAGGAACTTGGGTAACTACGCCGTCAATAATTTTTGTTTCGGTATACGTCTCGTAGGTTTGTTGCATCACTACATCTGCAAAATTTTTAAAGAAATCGGGTAAAATATTTGTATTATTTTGCTCCAAAGTTGAAAAAGTTTGAAAACCGGCAGTTGCATTATTGGCATGTAAGGTTTGCAAAAAATTATTTTTTATTTGCGCAGAAGAAAGCTCAGCTACAAATTGCAAGGTTTCATCCGGAACAGAAAAAGGAGTTAGGAGTATGTTTTTTAGCTCGAAAGAAACGCTATTTTCTTTGCAATAATTAGTAATACCCAGCAATTTTTCTGCAAAATCGACATATAGTCCTTTAATATTGGTAGTTTTTGTAACCACAACCTCCACTTTAAAAGCCGTTTTAGGCAATGTGTAAAAAAAAGTAGGATTTGCAATGTCTGTTTTCGATGTTACGGGCAATTGGTGAACTGCTTTCTGGGCATAAACATTCAGAGAAACAAATAATCCTAAAAAAATGATGAGCGATTTCTTTATCATAAAAACAATTTTTAATTTCGCCGCAAATATAATAGGATATGGTTTATAAATTGATTTTTTTGTTACATCATGCAAAAAAAATAACTTTTCTTGCATTTTTAGTATGTAGCTTTACATTTTTACATGCGCAAAATAAAAGCTACAGTTACCAATACGAGGTCGTTAAAATGGATTCTACCTTTGATAAAGAAGCCGATTTAACCATTGAAACGTACATGACTTATTTAAAACGGGAAAAAGACATGAAAATGAACCAAGTTATTGGAACTTCAAAAGATGTTTTGGTTTCATTTTCTCCCATGAGTCCACTATCTAATTTATTGGTAGATATGCTTTTTGAATGGGGCAACAATTATTTGGCACACAAAAAATTGGGAAAAGCAGATTTAGCATTGCTGAACTTTGGAGGAATTAGAGCGGCACTACCCCAAGGCGACATAACAGTGGGCGATATTTTCCAAATCTCTCCTTTTGATAACACAATAACATTCGTTTATATGAAAGGAAGCGAACTGCAAAAGATGTTTGACGGCTTTTCCGAAAGAAGAAATGCGCCTATGGCAAATGTACATACTACTTACCAAAATGGTAGATTAATCTCTTATACGATTGGAGGCGCTCCATTAGAAGATGATAAAATTTATACTATAGTAACCATCAACTTTTTGGCATTAGGCGGCGATGGCTTTTTAAGTCAGGTTACTCCGGAGTCAGTAACGTATCTTGATACGGCAATCCGAGATGTTTTTATTGATGAAATACGGAAACGAACGGTGCAAGGCATTGAGATTGAGGGAGTAATTGATAATCGAGTGGTTATAAAACCAACGCCCTAATTGTTCGAGGCAGCACCGCTTTCACATTATTATTTTTCCACCGGCAGCGGCTTATCAATTTCCTCATGCCAAGGCAAGCCATACTTTCCAATCTCGGCCATAAACGGATCCGGGTCAAATTCTTCTACGTTAAATACGCCTTTGCCGTTCCATTTTCCGGTAAGTATCATTTTTGCGCCTAACATGGCGGGAACGCCGGTTGTGTATGAAATTGCCTGTGCGCCAGTCTCTTTATATGCTTCGGCATGGTCGCAATTGTTCCAAATATAGTAGGTACGCTCTTTACCATCTTTAATACCGCGAATTTGGCATCCGATGGAGGTTTCCCCTTTATAGCCTTCTGCTAATGAGGAAGGTTCCGGAAGTACCGCTTTCAAAAATTGCAACGGCACAATTTCTCTACCTTCGTACATTACGGGTTTAATGCTGGTCATGCCTACTTCTTGCAACACATTCAACACGTTGATGTATTTTGGGCCGAAAGTCATCCAAAAACGGGCGCGTTTCAGCGTTGGAAAATTTTTCGTTAAGGATTCCAACTCTTCATGAAACAGCAAATAAGATTCTCTTTCGCCGATATTTGGGTAATAAATCGGTTTGTGAATGGACATGGCGGGAATTTCGTGCCAAGCGCCATTTTCCCAATATTTTCCAGGCTGCGTAATTTCGCGAATATTGATTTCTGGGTTAAAATTGGTGGCAAATGCCTTGCCGTGGTCGCCGGCGTTGCAATCCACAATATCCAAATAATGAATCTCATCGAAATGATGCTTGGCGGCATACGCAGTGTAAATTCCCGTAACGCCGGGGTCGAAACCACAGCCTAACAGCGCCATAATGCCGGCTTCTTTAAACCTGTTGTGGTACGCCCATTGCCATTTATATTCAAATTTAGCTTCATCAATCGGCTCATAGTTAGCGGTATCCATGTAGTGCGTTTTAGTTGCCAAACAAGCGTCCATAATAGGAAGATCTTGATAAGGTAGCGCCACATTAATTACCAAATCGGGCTTGTAGTTTTCGATCAATGCGATGAGTTCGGGAACGTTATCCGCGTCTATTTGTGCGGTTTCAATGCGGTTTCCGCCTATTTCCGCTGCAATTTTATCGCATTTCGATTTGGTTCTACTTGCCAACATTATGTTGGAAAAAACTTCGGGAACGGCTGCACATTTATGCGCCACGACTGCGCCCACGCCACCGGCGCCGATAATTAATACTCTTGCCATACTTTCTTTTTTAGTTGTTTAAATAATAACGTGGCAAAGATAAATTGTTTTTAAAGATTTCAGAAAAGAGCGACTTTTTTTTTAATTTTGCCCCCACTATGAAAATCGGTTTATATTTCGGATCCTTCAACCCCATTCACAACGGGCACCTTGCCATTGCACAGTTTTTAATGCAAAAATCACTATTTGACCAAATTTGGATGGTCGTTTCTCCAAATAATCCTTTAAAAGATAAAAATGGTTTAGCTCCCGAAGACGATCGGTTGAATATGGTAAAATTGGCAATTCAAGATTTTCCGTATCTGCACGCTTGCGATGTGGAGTTTTCGCTTCCTTCCCCTTCTTATACCATAAACACCTTGTATTGTCTTGAAAAACAATATCCAAATTATGAATTTTCTTTGATTTTGGGTGCTGATAATATTGAAAACTTTCACAAATGGAAAGATTATGAAGAGATTTTAAGTCGGTATATGCTTTATGTTTACCCGCGTAGTAATGAAACTTTTGAAAAAATCATAGAGCATCCGCATATCGTTTATTTAGATGCGCCGTTGCTTCCGGTTTCTGCTACTGAAATTCGTACTTTATTACAGCAAAAAATGCCGGTTGCGGAGTATTTGCCGGATTTAGTGATACGGTATATTGAAGAAAAACGGCTTTATTTTTGAACTGAATAATAAGATGCTCAAAATCAGATTATTTTTTTCTATCTTTATTGGCTCTCTTAAAAAACATAAAGACTCCGGCAACAGATGCAATAGCACCAATGGCTATCATCGCTGCTTCCTTTCCAAAACCTTTATATATAGAATAATACACCAAAAAAGAGATTATACAAACAGAGAAAAACGCAAAACAAATGCCCAGTATTGTGGCAATCATATAGCTTTTCGTCATTCTATTTTCTGTTTTCCTGCGATGCAATGCTTCAGATTCAGCCATAGTAATAATACGTTCCGCTAATCCCGGATGTACCTCATTATATTTGGCAAGAGCTTCGGGAGGTGGAATAGGCCCTGAATAATGCTGTTGCGCAATAACGCTACGCGATATTTGAGGTTTCTTGCTCATATACTTTTCTAATATCAGTTCCTATTTTTATCCAATCACTTTCAATGCTATCCATATCCGCAATACTTTTTCTATAATCCAAAATTTGTGTTATTGGATTAGAGGTCAATCCAAAAACATAGAAGAATCCATTAATAAAAATGTATTTTGAATTAAAAATCTTGCTGTTCATTTTTAATTAGATGTTTTGCTGTTTTTAACGCTGCAAAACTATAAATTATTTTAATACTCCATACTTTTCTAAAATTGTTGAAATAGTAGTGAAAAATTAGATGAAAATAAATCTTATTTTCGCAGAGTTCAAAAACATATTGCAATGAGCAAAATAACCACCTTTCTTTTAACTCTCAGCATCACATTTTACGCCTGCACAACCCAGCCGCCCACTACCCACATTTCGGGAGAAGCCCTCGGCACCTACTACCACATTACCATTGCAGATAAAAACAACATTACCCAATTGCAAATCGATTCGGTAATTGCCGAATTGAATAACACAGCTTCTATTTTTAACCCTAATTCGTTGGTTTCGCGTATTAATAGAAACGAAACAGATACATTAAATCAAATTTTGAAAGATATTTTAGAAGTATCGCTGCAAGTGTGTGAAGAAACCGGCGGCGCTTTCGATTTTACAGTGGGCGCATTGGTAAATTTGTGGGGATTCGGGAAAGATACCCTCAAAAAAGTATCGCCGGAAGAAGTTGCAAAAGCATTAGAAACAGTTGGTTACAAAAAAATAAAAATAGACAGAAGCAGAATTATCAAAGAAAATCCGGAAACACAACTCAATTTCAATGCCGTTGCCAAAGGATATTGCGTAGACTTAGTAGCAGCATTTTTAACATCAAAAGGATTAGAGAATTTTTTAGTGGATATTGGCGGCGAATTAAGCGTGCACGGCAAACGCGCGCCCAATAAAAAGTGGCGTGTAGGCATACAAAAACCCACCGAAACCAAAAAAGATGCCATATCCGCAGAAGAGATCATGGAACTTCAAGATATTTCGGTGGCGACCTCCGGAAACTATCGCAATTACATTGAAATAAACGGAAAACGATACGGGCACACCATCAATCCACACACCGGCTATCCGGAAATGACAGATTTATTGAGCGTTACCGTGTTAGCTCCTACCTGCGCTCTCGCTGATGCTTACGCCACCGCCTTCATGGTAATGGGCGCCCAAAAAGCCCAAACATTCGTAGCCCAAGATCCTAAAATAGAAGCCTATTTTATAACAGTAACGAATGATAAATAATAAGTAAACTCTCCGTGATTCTTTGTGTATTCTCTGTGTAACTCTGTGAAATAAAAAATATTAAAAAAATAAATAACAAAATAATGCAAACCTACAACAATCAAAACTTTTTCCTCATCGCCGGACCCTGCGTCGTAGAAAACGAAAACACCACCTTGCACATTGCCCAAACCATTGATGCCATTTGCAAACGCTTGGAAATCCATTTCTATTTCAAGGCTTCGTACCGCAAAGCCAACCGCTCTTCCATGTACTCATTTACCGGCATTGGCGATATAGAAGCCTTATCTGTATTAGCAAAAGTTAAAGAGCAATTGGGACTTCCCATTGTCACCGATATTCATGCGCCCGAAGAAGCGCATCTTGCTGCACAAGTTGCCGATGTACTTCAAATTCCGGCGTTTTTATGTCGCCAAACCGAGCTATTGCAAGCCGCTGCGAAAACCGGCAAGGTAGTTAACATAAAAAAAGGACAATTTTTATCTCCCGAGTCAATGCAATTTGCCGTTGAAAAAGTGCGAGCAGCCGGCAATCCGAATGTAATGATTACCGAGCGCGGCACCAGCTTTGGCTACCACGATCTTATCGTGGATTTTAGAGGCATTAAAGCACTAAGACAGAACAGATGTCCGGTGGTTTTAGATTGTACTCACGCACTGCAACAACCCAATCAGTCGGGAGGCGTTACAGGCGGACATCCCGAACTCATTGAAACGTTGGCAAAAGCCGGTATTGCCGTAGGATTTGACGGTATTTTCTTGGAAACGCACCCTGATCCTAAAAATGCGCTTTCCGATGGCGCCAATATGCTGCCGCTTTCGCAGTTGGAAACTTTGCTTGAGAAATTGTTGAAAATTAGGCATGCGGTGATTTAATCCCGAAACAATATATAAAGAACAGTAAACCTTATTACCATGAAAAGAACAATTTTAAACTTATTTACTGTTGTGTTGCTATTGATGATAGCTACTTCTTCCTGTAAAAAAGAGCCTGTTTCAGGCATTACACTTGAGCCAAGCCTTTTATACTTTAATGGAGTTGGGCAAACGGAAACCTTAACAACGAAAATAATGCCAGCAAATGCTGCCAATCAAAAAGTAAATTGGGAAAGTAGCGATAACAATGTGGCAACAGTGCACAATGGCATGGTAACTTCCATTTCATTCGGCAAAGCTACCATTACGGTTACTACCCAAGATGGAAACAGAACAGCCAAATGTTTTGTGACTGTTTATGATCCTTCCACTCTACCGGAAATGATATTTGTAGAGGGTGGAACATTTACGAGGGGTTGCACCGATGATGAATGCTTTGACGCCCCAGACCTTCCGGCACATCAGGTTACATTAAGTAGTTTTAAAATAGCCATATATCCCGTTACTCAAAAGATGTGGCAAGCCATTATGGGCAGCAATCCAAGTTTTTATTTTGGAGATGATGTGCCTGTTCACGGAGTAAGTTGGGATGATGTACAGGAATTTATTAAAGATTTAAATGCGGCTACCGGCAAAAAATATCGTTTACCTACGGAAGCAGAATGGGAATACGCGGCACGTGGGGGTAATCAAACTATGGGTTATAAATACAGTGGCAGCGATAGCATTAATGAAGTAGCTTGGTACCAGGGCAATAGCGGTTTGAAGCCTCATCCGGTAGGCACAAAAAAATCAAACGAATTGGGTATTTATGATATGAGTGGAAATGTGAGGGAATGGTGTCAAGATGGATTCTACAGATATTCTGCTGATCCACAGACGAATCCACAAGCACCCGATAATATTTCGCGCGTGGTTCGTGGTGGTAGCGCTACTGACCCTATACTCTATCCTACCTATTACTGCCGTGTTTCGGCCCGTATGGGTTGGCACCATAGCTACCGTGGTGGATTAGGAATTATTTCTGACCTTTTTGGTTTTAGGCTTGTTCTTCCTGTTGATCCATAATTATATGTTTTATGAAAAAAAGATAGACGAACTCACCAAAATATTAGCCTCTAAAACTGTTTGTTTAGATTAACATAAAGAAATTCCTCGTGTATTATACGATGAAATCCTAACGAACAGAAATGAACCTGTTTGTAAGTATATTTTCGCAATAATGCCAAATCGACTTGAAAAATGAAAGGGTCACATACGTTTTATACCTTGCTCCAACGACAAAAAAGCCTGTTTATAAGCATATTTCCGCAATAACGCCAAATCAGCTTGAAAAACAAAAGCCTCTTCCCGTAACTCGTAACTCGTAACTTGTAACTCAACAGGCTTCACAACCTTATTTATAGCTTTTACTATAGCTTGTAGCGGGCGGGCAAAACCTGTTCCCACCTCATAAATACCATTTTGCGGTGTATGGTTTAGAAAATAGTAAAGCACTTTCGTTACATCGTTCACATAAATATAATCTTGAATGATATTTTTTTCTACACAAATTTCGGTGACATTTTCTGCATATTTCTGATATATTTTATACACTTCTGAGGCATTTTCTGCTTTGTGTGCCTCATTTTTACCATATACTTGAAAAAATTTAAGCCCTGCCCAAAAAGGAGGTGTTCGTTGCTGTTTCTCAATCCATTGGTCAAAAATATATTTTGATTTGGCAAATAAAGAAAGAGAATTAACATCGTTTGTAAAATAAGAAGAAGCATAAATGAGCGGAATGCTTTTAAATGTAGCAAAACTCCAAATTCTTTGTGAAAAATCTACATTTAATGTTTCAAAAATGTCATTTTCGGTAGAAAAATAATCGGTTCGTGCGCCCAAGTGGTAAATAAAGTCAATGTGTTGCACATTTTTTTCTGCCCAATGAAAAAAGTGTTCCCGTGGAATTTTATCTACATATTCTAAATCTTCCCAATTTTTTCGTTTTTTTTCTTGGGTAAAATCATCCACAAGAATAATATTTTTTATGCCGTGAAAATTTAATTTTCTGCATAAATGGCTGCCGATAAATCCTGCCGCACCGGTTATAACAATCACAATTCAACTATTTTAATTGTAATGAAGAAGTGTTTCTACGATCTCTTTTCCTGCATTTCCATCTCCATATAGATTTTGGTTAAAATTTGATTCGGGTAGCAATATCATTTTTTCTACCGCATTTATAATTTTGTTAGTATCGCTGCCCACAAGCGTGTTACAACCTGCATTTACAAGTTCCACCCATTCCGTTTCTTCGCGTAAGGTTACGCATGGTTTTTTAAAAAAGTAGGCTTCTTTTTGCAAGCCGCCGCTATCGGTCATCACCAAACTGCAATTGCTTAATAATGCAATCATTTCCAAATATCCTACAGGTTCAATAAAGTGGATATGCGATTTTTCAAAATCGTACTGCATATCCTCCAATTTTTTTTTCGTGCGCGGGTGTAAAGGCAAAATCATGCCGTATTTTTCGGCGATTTTTTCGAGGGCGGAGAAAATGGAATGTAGTTTTTCGGGCGTGTCGGTGTTTTCGGCGCGGTGGAGAGTGGTGAGGATTTTTGAATTTTGAATTTTGAATTTTGAATATAAACTACACCGTCTCGCTTCGCGAGACACCTCCGTTCGGCTGAGGCTGCGTCCCAGTCGTTCTACCCCGACAGACTCAGCCTGCCCTGATACCGCGACGGCGGTACAACCGCCGCCGAACGAGGATTTTTCGTCCTTCTCCTTTCTCCCTTCTCCTTTTTGATAAAATATAGCCGCATCCAACATCACATCGCCTGTTCTTACAATGTGTATCGGAAATTTTTCAAAACCTTCGTTTTTAAGATTTTCAACTGCTTGGTCAGTGGGTGCAAACAAAATGGCAGAGATTCTATCGGTGAGGATGCGGTTGATTTCTTCGGGCATTGCCATATTGAAAGAGCGCAAACCAGCTTCTACGTGTGCTACTTTTACATGCAGCTTGGCGGCAGCAAGTGCGCCGGCTAAAGTAGAGTTGGTATCGCCGTACACTAACACCCAATCGGGTTTTTCTTTCAAGATAATAGCTTCTATTTTTTCGAGCATCTGGCCGGTCATCGCTCCGTGATTTAATCCGTTAACATCCAAATTATAATCAGGTTTCGGAATCTCCATCTCTTCAAAAAATATATCCGACATATTGGCATCGAAATGTTGTCCGGTGTGCACGATAACTTCTTTTATATTAGAAAATTGTTTCATGGCGCGACTTACCACTGCGGCTTTCACAAATTGGGGACGCGCGCCCACTACAGTTAAAATGGTCATGGTTTAGAAATTTTAGGATTTGTTAAAAATTCAGCATCGGTTAATGTCTGCAAAAATGCTTTTAAGTCAGCTATTTGCATTGGTGTTAATCTGGCGCCGCCTTGTTCTAATTTGTGCATTAACGGATGCACATGAGGCGAATATTGCAATCCTGTATTATAAAATTCAAGAACTTCGTCAATCGTTTTAAAACGTCCGTCGTGCATGTAGGGAGCGGAAACCATAATATTCCGCAAAGAAGGAGCGCGGTAAGCTCCAATATCTTGAGGGTTTTTAGTTATAGAAAAACGATCGCGTGGATCATTAGGCTCGGAAGATAATGCATTGTTGTAAAATAAATTGGTGGTAAACAAAGGTGTGCCGCCTCCGCCATGGCAGTGAAAACAATCCGCTCCTTCTTCTGTCGAGAAAAGAATATATCCGCGCATTTCGGTAGCAGTAAGCTGTTCTTCACCACGTAAATACTTGTCAAATTTTGAATTTGCCGAAACCAAAGTGCGTATAAATTGCGCTATGGCTTTTTGAACACGAGAAATATTAATTTCTTCCGTTCCAAAAGCTCTTTTAAACATGGTAGGATATTTGGGATTTTGTTTCAGTGCATACACGGCACGTTCCGGCGTGCTATTCATCTCATGCGGCGCAATAATTCCCATTAATACAACATCTTCCAGTGTTCGTTGTTGAGGATTCGGGTTGGTTTCGTGAATTAATCCGTTCCAAAAATAGCCTTCATGATTAAACACTAAATTTGTTAAAGGCATGGTATTGTGTGGAGTGGGCGCTCCCGATAATCCAAATGTTTCGCCATTGGGAAAACGCGGATTATTCATCCCTACATCAAAATTGTTGGCTTGCACGTGGCAAGTGGCGCAGCTCATCATCGAATCGGGATTGTCGCCGAGATAGCCGGACAAACGTTCATCATAAAAGAGATGGCGACCCAGCTCAATGCCTTCCACGGTAAGCGGATTATCTTTCGGAATATTCAAATTTGTGGGAAAATAGCGCGGAATTGGAAGTGTATAGAGAGTGGCAATGGAGCAATTTTCGGGCTCTTCCGTCTTACAAGAAAGAAATAAGAAGCCTGAGGTCAAAAAACAAAGCAAGCAAAAAAGTAGTTTTTTAGCGTTCATTTTTAAGCTTATAACACATTTTAAAATAACCTGCAAATGTAGTAAAATATTGTCGAGATTAAAAAAAACGTTCTCAAAAAAAAACGAAACGAAATAAGTATATTTTTGCCGCGGAGAGGTGGCAGAGTGGTCGATTGCGGCGGTCTTGAAAACCGTTGAGGTGCAAGCCTCCGGGGGTTCGAATCCCTCCCTCTCCGCCAAATCGCTGCAATAAATACAAAGACAATATATTACAGCAACAGCGTTGCCTAAGCGGGACAAAAACGGGACACTCTTTGTTCCGTTTTTTTTTAGATATAAAGAAAAAAATGTCTGTTAATTTTGCAGTAGTACCGAAAGTTAAAAAATTAAAACCGCACTCCCCTATTCAAAAATAAACGAAATCGTAAAAGTCCGTGATTTCAAACTTTGTAACCCTGTTACGATAGGGCTTCGCCGGTAATAATCAATATTATCCCGGTCTTTAATTTTCTTGTCACTTTCTAACATATTTATTACACCAAATGCTACTTTAAATTCTGTTGTAAATTTGAAATAAGTAGTATAAAAATCGAAGCCGAAGCCGCCTTTTACTTGTGCATCGTAAGGCTTAATAATCGGAATAATTTCGGCTAACACGCCATCCGGTTCCAAGACACGTATTTTATTGTTTTTAGCGCTCATCATATTAATTCCTACTTGTCCGCCTGCAAGAGCATAAAAGCGTACATTGTGCATACGCGAAGATTTAAACTTTATAAATAAAGGAAAATAGATGTAATGGCATTCTATTTTTCTGAATATCAAATCTGTCCATGTGCCGCCACTTGCAGGATTAGGATCAGAGAGTGGCTCAGCAAATTGATAATATAAATTAATATCATGAGCAATAGAAAAGCTGGGAATAAAACGCAAGTCGAAATATTCGCCCAAGCGCATGTTAGCTAGAATACCTACATTGAAAGCGGGCGTAGGTTTAGAATATATCCGCAAAACCTCATTATCAGGAGAAATATTTTCCGGATAGGTATAGTTTGATAGTGTTTTTAAGTTAGCATCTACAATATTGATACCCAGTGAAAAACCATAACGAAAGCGTGCCTTGTCTTCAGCCTCCAAATTAGGCACTCCAAAACGAAGCACTTGTGCAAACGAAGTGCTGCAAATCAAGAAGATGAATGTCAATAGGAGAAAAACTCGCCGCATTGCAATTTTTTAATGGAATAATTTAACGTAGATTGTTTTGTAATATTATTTCGCTCAGGCTTCTTTTACTTCTTCCGTATCGAAACCATACGATTTTGCTCAAGAATTAAAAGCTCTTAAAACAATCCCATTCGCTGAAAAATCTGCATCAATTCTTCATTGGTTTTTACTTTTACTTCGCGGGCTTTGCTGCCCATGGCAGGTCCAACAATACCAAATTCCTCTAATTGATCCATCACTCTTCCGGCACGGTTGTAGCCGAGCTTCATTTTGCGCTGAATTAATGAAGTAGAGCCCATTTGTGTTTGTACAATGAGTTGGGCGGCTTCCTGAAACATGGGGTCAATTTCTCCGGCATCAATAGGTTCATCTTCGCTGCCGCCTTTTCCTTTTTCTTCCATAACATATTCGGGCAACATAAATGCTTCAGGATAAGATTGTTGTTCTTCGATAAACTGGGCAATCTTTTCCACTTCGGGCGTGTCCACAAAAGCGCATTGTAAACGAATGAGGTCGCTGCCGGTGGAAAGCAGCATGTCGCCCTTTCCAATGAGCTGATCGGCGCCGTTTCCGTCTAAAATAGTGCGAGAGTCAATTTTTGATGACACGCGGAAAGCCAAACGTGCCGGAAAATTGGCTTTAATGGTACCGGTAATGATATTAACGGAGGGTCGTTGCGTAGCGATAATTAAATGAATGCCAATGGCACGCGCCAATTGCGCCAAACGTGCAATAGGAGTTTCTATCTCTCTTCCGGCGGTCATAATTAAATCTCCAAATTCATCAATAATTAGCACAATATAAGGCAGATAACGATGCCCCAATGCAGGCGACAATTTTCTCGTGCAAAATTTATGATTATATTCCTTAATATTTCTCGTTTTTGCCAATTTTAATAAATCGTAACGAGTATCCATTTCAACGCAAAGAGAATTAAGCGTTTGTACTACTTTTTTAGTATCGGTAATAATAGGGTCGTCAGTATCGGGAAGCTTTGCCAAATAATGTTTTTCAATGATAGAATAGAGCGTAAATTCCACTTTTTTCGGATCTATTAACACAAATTTGAGTTCCGCCGGATGTTTCTTATAGACTAACGACGTAATAATCGCATTTAATCCCACCGATTTTCCTTGTCCGGTAGCGCCTGCCATGAGCAAGTGCGGCATCTTGGCTAAATCTACTACAAAAGGCTCATTACTAATCGTTTTCCCCAATCCAATAGGCAAATCGTATTTATTATGTTGAAATTTATCGGAATTAATAACCTCCTTCATGGAAACAATTTGCGCGTTTTTGTTGGGCACCTCAATGCCAATGGTTCCTTTTCCCGGAATGGGCGCAATGATACGAATACCTAATGCTGCTAAGTTCAGCGCAATATCATCTTCCAAGTTTTTAATTTTAGAGATACGGATGCCGTCCGCAGGCACAATTTCGTACAAAGTAACCGTGGGTCCCATCGTTACTGAAATCTGCTTAATTAAAATGCCGAAATTCTTGAGCGTGGTTTCAATTTTATCTTTATTTTCCCGCAACTCCGACATGATTGTTTCTCTGTCCATCTCCTTGATTTCGTATTCATTCAACAAATCCGATTCAGGAAATTTGTAAAAGGATAGGTCTAAGCGAGGATCGTAATCTTCCAAGGGTTCGTACTCCTCGTTCGACTCTTCGTTTGGCTGAAACTCTGCCTCTATCTCCATATATAAACTACCCCGTCCGGCTTCGCCGTCCACCCCTTCAAAATTTGAAGGGGATTTATCGTTCATCTCATCTTCAAACCCTTCAATTGGCGCAGAAACGATCTTAAACTCAGCTTCCTCACCACTTGCCACATTCCGATTACCGCCTACCGCATCCCGCTCACCACCAACTGCTGCTCCCTCGCCAATAAAAGTTACTCCTTTATTATCGTATTCATTGCGCAGCTCGTTAATATCTTCCATGTATAAGCCGGAGAGTTTTTGGTTAACAACACCTCTTCCGTCATCGCCGTTCGGATGAGGTTGTGCCTCAGTCTTTCCATATAAACTACCCCGTCCGGCTTCGCCGTCCACCCCTTCAAAATTTGAAGGGGATTTTTCTCCTTTCTCCTTTCTCCTTTCTCCCTTCTCCTCGCCGCCGCTTACCGCCAACCGCTTACCGCTCACAGCAATCACCTCTATCATTTTTTTCGGAGAAATGTTGTAAAACAGCACTAAAATAATGACAAACAGTGCAAAAAGAATCAGTCCGGCGCCCCAATTATGGGTATGTTGAATAAGAATGGTTGAAATTTCGTTGCCGAATGCTCCGGATATGAAGCTGTAATCGGTGTTTGCTAAAAAACATCCGAAAACTGTAGAGAACCAAGCCATGGTAATTAACGTGGTGAGTGTGGTTAAAAACGGAGGAAGAATAGAACGCTCGAAGGTTAATTTAAAACCATAAATAAAAAATAGAAGTACGAAGCCCAATGAGAAAAATCCAAAAGTATAGTTAATAAAGCGGTAGGCTAAATGCGCGCCCACAGCGCCCACAGCATTGTCAATTTGCTCAGTTCCCGATACCACAAACGAAGCATCGGAGCGAAAATGAAAGTAGGAAGAGATCATGGAAATGCAGAGCAAAATAGCAAAAGCCATAAACAAAATGCCATACACTTGCACCATGCGTTTGCTTTTTAAAAAACCCCAAAAAGTTAAACCACCACTTTTTGTACTCTTTTTTTCAGCGCTCTTTACCGCTTTTGAAGCTGCTTTTTGCTTTTTGTGATTTGTTGTAACTTTTTTGTTTGTTTGTTGATAATTAGATAATTTCATGTTTAACAAATGAGAGGGTAAAAATATGTTTTTTTTAGAAAGTAAGATTTTACTATTATAAAAAATAACTTTTAAAATAATGCGTTATTTATCCATTATATTTTGCAAAAAGAAAGATAAAATTGTATGAAAAGTTTGTTTTTATTGCAAGTTCCGGTGTCTAACCCTGATATGATTTCAGCTTTGGCAGCCGAACCCACCGTTGAAAAATTAAGAGTTCTTGATTTGGTATTCTTGCCAGGCAGTTTATGGATTATGGTGCCATTATTAATAATGTTTGCCGTAGCCATCTACATTTTTGTTGAACGCTGGTTAACCATCAGCAAAGCAGCGAAAGAGGAGCGCAATTTTATGAATAACATCCGTGATTTTATTCATTCCGGAAAAATTGAATCGGCTTTAGCATTGTGTAAAGGAAACTCTACGCCCTTGGCGCGCATGATTGAAAAAGGGATTACCCGCATTGGTAAACCTTTGAACGACATTAGCGCCGCCATTGAAAACACAGGACAATTGGAAGTGCACCGCTTGGAAAAACGGGTTTCCATATTGGCTACCATCGCCGGAGCTGCGCCCATGGTTGGTTTTCTTGGAACCGTAGTGGGCATGGTCATCGCCTTCCATGGCATGGAAGCAAACCCAAACAACGTGAATATTAAAGACTTGTCCGGCGGTATCTACACAGCATTAATTACCACCGTAGCAGGACTTATTGTGGGAGTTACTGCGTACATCTTCTACAATATCATCGTTTCCCGAATCTCGCAAGTAATATATATGCTTGAAGCGAAAAGTACGGAATTTATTGATTTGTTGCATGAACCGGTGTAAACGTGGTATGCGGCATACGGTTTGCGCTATGAGAACCTTATACCGCACCACATACCGCAAACCTCATACCTAAAAACCTAAGATATTATGGCAATCAAACTTCAAAACAAAAGAAGTGCAGAGTTTAGCACCGCTTCCATGGCGGATATGGTGTTTTTGTTGCTGATTTTTTTCATGATCACCTCTACTTTGGTGGCGCCTAATGCCATTACGCTGATGCTCCCCAAAAGTGATACAGGCAAGCAGTTGGCATCAAGAAATATTGAGGTTTACATAGATGCAGAAAAAAATTATTATGTAAATCCGAAAGGGCAAAATGCGCAGCCGGTGCCATACGAAGAATTGTTGTTTGTGTTGCAAGGCATTGTGGAAATTGATGATGCCGAGCAACGTACCATTATTTTGCGGGCAGATAAATCAGTTCCTATTGAGTATGTGGTCGCTTTTTATGATGTGTTAAATGCGTTGAATGCCGGATTGGAAGAATCGCAACGATATAAAATGTTATTAGCCACAGAGGCAAAATCGTAATTATGAGTACCGAAAAGAAACATAGGATCATTTCGTCGGTTGTAACAACGGCAACCATGATATTGGTGTTTTTGTTATTCTATTTTTTCGGACTTTACTCGCAAGTACCACCACCCGAAGCAAAACAATTGATTTTGATAGAATTTACCTCCGGCGGAGGAGGTGGTGGAGGCTCCGACATGCCAAAATCAACGCGAAATGTTTCTAGTGATGCACCCAATTTGGCAACTCAAGAAACCGAAGAAGCGCCTGTAGTAGCATCCAATCCGAAACCTACGCCATCGCAAAATGAAAATGCGGTAGTTGCTGAGGCGAAACAGGATCCTGGGGTAGCCTATCGCCCGGGTAGAGGTGGCGGTGCAGGCGGCGGCACGGGTACGGGAACCGGCACAGGAGCGGGCATGGGCTTAGGTTCAGGCGAAGGCGCCGGCGAAGGCTCAGGAAAAGGCATCGGATACGGATCAGGAAACCGCGCCTACGTGAATATTCCTGACGTTAATATTAATGAAAGTGGCGTGGTTTACGTAGAAGTGCACGTTACCGCACAAGGGAATGTGATTAATGCGCGTATTCTCAGCACTCCAAAATATCCAACGAATATTACCAATGCAAAAATTCAGCAAGAGTGCTTGGCACGTGCGCTTTCCGCAAAATACGTTACGGGCAAGGAAGAATTGCGGATTATTGTATTCAAATAACCATAAGGACGTTGGCGCAACGCCTCTACAAATAACGTTTCAACCAATCCTCAATTTCATTCGATAACAAATCTTTCTTGATGATCCTTTTGTTTTTATCCAAAAACATAATCATCGGAATGTGGCGTACATCATACAGCCGTTTTTCGGCAATTTCCTGGTCGTAGTTCCAACCATGCGTCCAATTTTTAAAAGCGCGTGTTCTCAGATAATTACGCCACAAATCTTCACTATCTTCAAAATAGATGGTTACTACTTTTAGTCTTCCGGAAGCAATGGTATTATTAAGTATTCCCATGTCTTTCATTTTATTGCGAAGTTCAACACAGGTAGGACAGTCGGGATGTTGAAAATAAAGCATTAGAAACTCGGCATTAATATCATACAAACTTATTGTATCTCCGTTATCGAGCAAAATATTGAAATCAATCGCCTGTGCTCCTGCATGATTTTTGTCAATAAGATTCAGTTCATATTCGTAGCGCAATCTACGCGTTTCTTCCAAATCGGGCAGGTTTAGAATATCTTTTAACATCGCAATATACAATTCCTCCTCACGGTAAGGCGATTTGATTGAGCCAAATTCGCGCTCCAAAAAATCGAAAAAAGCGTAATACATATTTCTGTTTTTCTTACTTTCATTAAAAACTTTCAAAACAATTGGAGTAGAAGCTTTTGCATCTAATGGAAAAATATGTTGGGCAAATGCTTTAAATTTATTGTCTAAAATGGGTGTATTAAACATACGTTCATCCTCCCATGGAAAATCATCAAAATTATGTTCAGCCAAAAATGAGAATAACTTTACCCTGTTTTGGTAATAATCCTTCGGCGGTTGCGGCGCATCCTTCGAACCTTGAATAATTGAAGCCAATAAAAGTCCTTTATTTTCATTAATCATTTTTTCTTGAAAAGCCCTGCGTTCGGCATAAATATTATCGTATTGCTTAAAGAGCGAATCTGCCAAAACTTGCAACATATAGTCGGGCAATCCTTTTTGTTGCGCTTGCCTAACCTCCGTCTGCAATACGAACTCCTGACGGCGAAATTCCATCATTTGCTTCGTGTATGCCAAATTGGCGCTATTCTCTTTGCTCCCTTCTACTTTAAGATCATCTTTGAGAAACAAAAAGGTAAATTTTTGATTTTTAGCATCTGAAATCAGAAATTCGGAAAGCATTGTAGAATCGGCTAATAAGATGTAAATGCCTGCTGCTAAAGGTGTTTTATCCTTAATTGTAATGTCGTTTTCAAATTTTAGCGCTTGAAAAGTTGTAAACCTCTTACTTTTCGCATCATACGCTTTAACAAAAAGCGTATCGGCGTGAATATTTTCCGTTTTTATTCTAATTTGATAACCGGATTGTGCGTTGGCAATGAATATGATAGTGCAGAAAAATAGGGTGAGAATGCGGTTCATTTATTTTTAATTTTGCGGCAAATGTAATGATTTTTCTAAATTAATGCGTTTAGTCTGAACGAAGTTGATTGATCAGCACATTATTTGCAAAAAAAGTATATTTTCGCGCCCCAAAAAATAAACCAAATTAATTTATTATGGCAACAAGAATCAGATTACAAAGACACGGTAAAAAAAATCAACCTTTTTACCACATTGTAATTGCGGATGGTCGTGCACCACGTGACGGACGTTTTATCGAGAAAATCGGCACCTACAACCCATTGACCCATCCTGCAACTATCAACATTAACTTCGATCGTGCATTGTATTGGGTAGAAACAGGCGCTTCTCCTTCCGATACCGTTCGCTCGATTCTGAAACGCGAAGGCGTTTATTTAATGAAACATTTGCGCGGCGGTATCGCAAAAGGCGCAATTACGGAAAACGATGCGAACAAGAAATTCTTAGCTTGGGAGCAAGAAAAAGAGTCGAAAGTAAGCAACACAAAACGTGAAGCAGCAGACCAAACCCGCACCGAAGGCAAAAAACGCTTAGAAGCTGAAACCAAAGTTCGTGAAACCATCGCGAAAAAAGTAGCCGCTAAATATGCGGTAGAAGCAGCCAAAGAAGCGAAAGCAGCAGAAGTAGCGGCAGAAGAAACAGCAACCGAAGAGGTTGTAGCAGAAGTTGCAGCGACTGAAGAAGTTGTAACAGAAACAGCCACCGAAGAAGCAGTTGAAGCAGCAGCAGAAATCGTAGCCGATATAACTGAGCCGGAAGCCGAAGCACCAGTAGCTGAAGAAACCCCAATTACTGAAACCTTAGTAGCAGAGGAAGCCAACGAAACTCCGGTAGAATAGTCACGAAAACGTGAATATGAAATTTCGTACCGAGTTACCTGTTCCTAAATTCCCTTTTCAAATATCTTATCAAGATCCCATTTTATTATTGGGATCTTGTTTTTCTGATCATATCGGAACTTTTTTGTCAAAAAATCGCTTTTTTGTACATTCCAATCCGTTTGGTACACTTTTTAACCCTGTTTCTATTGCAAATACATTAAAAATGACAATGGATCCGGAGTTTTTTACGGATGATTATCGTTATTTTTTTGATAACCATTGGGTAAGTTTTGCCCATCATGGCTCTTTTTCTCATTCTGATGAAAATCAATTTATTAAACAGATAAACCAACAATGGAGTGACACGAAAGCTTTTTTGGAGCAAGCTCGTTTTTTGTTTATTACCTTCGGAACGGCTTATTGTTATAGGTTTATTGAACGGGATTTGATCGTGGCAAATTGTCATAAGATTCCTAATGCGCAATTCGAAAAAAGTCGACTGGAAATTGATGAAATTGTGCAAATTTATCGGGAAATTGTACAAAAATTACAACAGATTAATCCTTCGTTAAAAATAATTTTTACGGTAAGTCCTGTGCGCCACTTGGGAGACGGGTTTCATGAAAATCAACTGAGTAAATCAACATTACATCTTGCTATTAAGCAATTAACAGATAATAAAAACATTTTCTACTTCCCTGCTTACGAAATTTTAATGGACGATTTGCGCGATTATCGGTTTTATGCTGAAGATTTGTGCCACCCGGGAGAAAACGCAGTACGTTATATTGAGGGGATTTTTGCGGACGCTTTTTTTTCGCAAGCCACCAAAGAGAAACAAAAAGAGATTGAAAAGGAAAATAAGTTTTTAAATCACAGACCATTAAAATGAATTTAGAAAATATTTTTCATTCTTATTCTGAGGTAGACTTTCAAGAGCATGCATTGGCGTTGTTTCGTTATCAGTATGAACAGAATGAGGTGTATAGTTCTTTTTGTGATATGTTGAAGACTAATCCAAAGCATATTGCAACGTTGGCACAGATTCCTTTTTTGCCTATTTCTTTTTTTAAAACGCATGAGGTGAAAACAGGAAATTTTGTGCCGGAAATGGAATTTTGGAGTAGTGGGACGACCGCGGTAGGGGCAAGGCGCGACTTGCCCCTACAAAACGAAAATTCAAAACATTTCATCAAAGACATCGCCCTTTACGAACATGCCTTCCTACACTCCTTTCAACATTTTTACGGAAACCCTGCCGATTATTGCTTTTTAGCCTTACTCCCCAATTATTTAGAACAAAAACATTCTTCCTTAATTTATATGATGAACCGGTTAATATCCGGTTCAAAATATGCGGAAAGTGGATTTTACTTGTACAATCTTGAAGAATTACACGAAAAAATCATCATTTTAAAGCAAAAAAAGATAAAAACAATTTTGTTTGGTGTTTCTTTTGCTTTATTAGATTTCGCTGAAAAGTTCACTTTTGAGGCGCCTGATTTAATGGTCTTTGAAACCGGCGGCATGAAAGGTCGGCGTCCCGAAATGGTAAAAGAAGAGTTGCATCAAATTTTGTGTAACGCTTTCGGTGTAAAAAACATATATTCCGAATACGGCATGTGCGAGCTTCTATCTCAAGCATATAGCCATGGGCAAAACCGATTTGCCACGCCCCCCTGGATGAAGCTCTTGCTTCGCGATGAAAAAGATCCGCTCTTTTGCAGCGAAACCCTCAGTACCGGCGCCATCAACGTTATTGACTTTGCTAACCTCTACTCTTGCGCTTTTATCGCCACCGATGATTTAGGCAAAAAAGCCGAAAATGACACAATCGAAATTTTAGGCAGATTGGATACTGCGCAAATCAGAGGATGTAATTTGCTGTATGTTAATTAAATAATAAAAACATTCCAATAATGTTGATTCTTTAAAAGTTCGTCATTTTATTTTTGAAAAAATGTTGTTTCTTTGTAAACCAAAATTTAAGGTATGACTGTAAACAGATTAACCGCTATTTCCGCCATTGATGGAAGATATTATAAACAAGTGGCTTCTCTTTCCGATTATTTTTCCGAATTTGCGCTAATTCGGGCGCGCGTGCTTGTAGAGATTGAGTATTTTATTGCACTATGTGAACTTCCGCTTCCACAGCTGCAAACCGTAAATCCTAATGTTTTTGAAGAATTGCGGGCTATTTACCGCCATTTCTCTGAAGAAGATGCTTGGCATATTATTCAAATTGAAAATGTTACAAATCATGATGTGAAAGCGGTTGAATATTTCCTAAAAGAGAAATTCGACATATTGCATCTGTCCGAATATAAAGAGTTTATTCATTTCGGATTAACCTCGCAAGATGTTAACAATACCGCGATTCCTTATTTGATGGCAGCGTTTCATAGAGATGTTTGGTTTGAAGAGATCGAGAATGTACAACAGCTTTTACGACAATGTGCTACAGAATGGATGCGAATTCCGATGCTGGCGCATACGCACGGGCAACCGGCCTCTCCTACTACCATGGGGAAAGAGTGGTTTGTTTTTTATGAACGTATTGAGAATCAATTGGCGTTGTTTGAAAATATTCCTTTTTGTGGAAAGTTTGGAGGCGCTACCGGAAATTTTAACGCCCATCACATTGCGTATTCAAATATAGATTGGGTAACATTCGGAAACAAATTTTTGGAAGAGAGGTTAGGATTAAAACGTTTGCAAACCACCACACAAATAGAACATTACGACATGGTGGCAGCTTATTTTGATACCATGAAACGTATCAATACTATTTTGCTTGATTTTGCGCGTGATGTGTGGACGTACATTTCAATGAACTATTTCATTCAAAAAGTAAATGAAAAAGAGATCGGGTCTTCTGCCATGCCACACAAGGTAAATCCTATTGATTTCGAAAATGCGGAAGGCAATATTTGCATCGCCAATGCTTTGTTTGAAGGACTTTCTGCCAAATTGCCGGTTTCGCGGCTACAGCGTGATTTAACCGACAGCACTGTAACACGCAATATCGGCGTTCCGCTTGCGCACAGTATTGTAGTACTAAAATCGTTACAACGCGGTATAAATAAACTCATTATCAATAAAGAAAAACTTGATAAAGACTTAGAAAAAAATTGGGCGGTAGTTGCCGAGGCACTCCAAACTATTTTACGTAGAGAAGGTTATCCTGAACCTTACGAGGCATTGAAAACTGCCACGCGAGGCAAAGCAATTACCAAAGAGGTTATCTCCGATTTTATTGATAATCTGAATATTTCGGAAGAATTAAAAAAAGAATTGCGGAGCATTACCCCGCAAAATTATATTGGCATTCAGCCTGTATAAAATTCTGAATTATTTAGCAATATTGAGGTCATGCCCCATTTTATCCTGCTTCGTTTTTAAATATCTATAGCTATCATTTTTCGGTTCAATAATAATCGGAATGGTTGAAACGATCTCTATGCCATGCCCGCTCAAGCCTACTCGTTTGGATGGATTATTGGTAACGAGCTGTATTTTAGTGGCATCCAAATCGCGGAGAATTTGCGCACCCACCCCATAATCGCGTTCATCGGCGCGGAAACCGAGTTCTAAATTGGCTTCCACGGTATCCCGACCTAATTCTTGCAGGTGATAGGCTTTCAACTTGTTTATCAAACCAATGCCACGACCTTCTTGATCCATGTATAGAACCAAGCCTTTTCCGTTATTTTCAATCATTTGCATGGCTGCGTGAAGCTGATCGCCACAATCACATTTGCACGAACCGAGAATATCTCCGGTAACGCACGAAGAATGAACGCGCACCATAACCTCTTCATCTTTTTCCCATGTTCCTTTTTTCAATGCCAAATGTGTTAATTGGTTATTTAATTGTGTATAAGCAACTAAATTAAACGTTCCCCATTTGGTAGGCAATGTAACCTCTACTTCTTTGCGGATTAAAGTTTCGGTTTTAACACGGTATGCGATTAAATCTTGAATAGAAACAATCTTAATATCAAATTGTTTGGCAACTTTCATAAGTTCAGGCAAGCGCGCCATAGTGCCGTCTTCGTTAATGATTTCGATAAGTGCGCCGGCAGGATACAATCCCGCAAGGCGTGCCAAATCAACGGTAGCCTCCGTATGTCCGGCGCGAACCAGCACGCCGCCATCGCGCGCGCGCAATGGATTAATATGCCCGGGACGTCCAAAATTCTCAGGCTTCATACTCGGATCGGCTAATGCCTTAATTGTTGCTGCTCTATCGCGCATAGAAACTCCTGTAGTACAGCCATTTCCAAGCAAATCAATAGTAACGGTAAATGGAGTTCCGTGCAAAGAAGTGTTGCTTGCCACTTGCATTTCAAGTTCTAATTCTTTGCAACGGTCAGCCGTAATGGGCGTACACAAAACACCGCGCCCGTAACTCATCATAAAGTTCACATCCTCAGGTGTAATTTTCTCAGCTGCAATGATAAAATCGCCTTCATTTTCACGATCCTCATCATCTACTACAATTAAAAACTTGCCGGCTTTAAAATCTTCTAAAGCTTCTTCTATGGTGTTGAGTTTGATTTCCATTTTTAAACTTCTTTATTTATTCCGTATTTCCATCCGCCTTATGCGCCATTCATAAGTTTCAATATCGGGATTGGCGGCGTTATATCTAAACGCAATTCTGAAGGAATTAGCATTAATATTTGAGATAGGCAATTGATTACTCCAGCCAAAAGATGCAGGAAAAACAGTAATATTTCCCAACGATTTCCAATCATCAGGATTAAAATTAGTTGTGTTTGAGGTGGTATAATAAACTTGATACGCGTCATACACTTCATTTAACACGGATAGTTGATGCTCGAATTGCAAGTATCCGTTTTGCAAATCCTGATAAGTAATGACAGGAGAAATAAACCAATCGTCCATAGCTATATCATGCCCGAAGACTCCATTTCCGAAGTGCATTATTGCATTTTCCCTGAATCCCCATCGCGTTGTTCCCGGAAAAGACTGAATACTCCATCCGCCTTCTCCTATAGGATTTGAATTAAAAGCAAACGTAACAGATTCCGTAGGTTGCGCTGTTTGAATATCATCTTTGGTTCGAAGCATTAATTGATAAGTGTCTCCAAATATGGTCAATATACCGGTGAGGTTATATTCTTTTTCTTCAATAATCGTACTTCTGAATCTTGCAAAGTTGGAGGTGCGCACGGTAACTTTTTGTGATGTTCCGCTAGCTAAAGGTACATTCACAATCCAATTGGTGGTAAATCTGTTATATGCCAATGGCTCTCCAATGGCTTCGCTTTGAAAAGTAACCCCTTCTAAGCGCACTAATTTATTGACATCTCTAGGGTTTGAAGGGTCTGAAAAATTAATTTCATTGTTTGTTAATGGCTTAGGAAGATTATTAAGACTCGGCATTCCGTCTCTGATAATATACTTGTCAAAATACAAAGAGTTAATCCGCCCTACTTGATCATTATAAAGCCAGCCAATTTGCGGGAGATTATTGTAACTCCCAACCACCAATTCATTTAACACAATCACAACTTTTTGCCCAACGGGATAAATCGTATGCAATCCGGTCATGTCCAATTGCATTTCAACGCCTCTGGTAGAATCTTGAAGAACTATTGATTTATAATAATTTCCTCCCTCATCAGAGCTTACTACAACGGCTCTGAGATAGCGCAATTCTGAAAGTTGCGCAGGAGGCACAATAGGTTTAGGAGGTGTACTCATTTCTCTTAACACATAATAGCGGTGGCCACTATGCGGACCAATGGGCCAAAGTTGCGAAGGCCCCGCTACTTCCCATTCATCTATCCCAAATTCAGGTTCGCCCCATTTTTTGCATCCAAAAAACATAAACATGCTCAAAGATAACACTAATAGAAGTCGTAATTTATTCATAGTATTGTATTGTTTTTATCATTTATTATTTGCATTACCTCATAAATGTAATATTCATGATGGCTAACCTCGGAAAAACATCAGTGGTTTTGTATTGAAAAGCAATTTGAAGATTCGGGTTTGTAGCAATATCTTTACTTAAGTTCAATGCAGTTCCTCCAATGCCGATTTGTGGCATAAACGCTAATTGATTCCAATTTGTTCCATCAATGGTATATAGTACTTGTATGTTTTCGCTCGTACCGGTGTCAAGTCGGTAGGAAAATGAGAACACTATATCTCCATCTCCTGTAAAATTAAATTTTGGAGATACTAACCGGCATACCGTTTCACTTCCGGAGGATGCTTGAATTTCCACGCGTGGTACACGTGTTGCCCCTCGCGAAACATAAGTCCAAATAGATTCTCCTACAAGTTGTTCATTTTTCCATCCTTGCGAAAAAGGATCGACGCTCATGTCAAAGCCCTGCAAAAAATCCGTATGTACAACATCATTTATACTGCGAATAATGAGTTGCGGTGTAGTTCCGAACATTGTTAGTAAACCTGTTACATTCAGTGCTCCCGAAGGCAAAGTATCATTGGCAAATGAGCTATATGGGCTAATTCGGGCAATAATTTCACCTGCTCCTGAGTTAAACCGGATAGGCTGGCTGGCTTCGCCACCAACAACCAATCGTTCTTCATAATATTTCGTTCCGTCTCTCGCCTCTGCAAAATGGCAGTTCACTAACTTAACCAAGGTGTGATAATCTGTTCTTACAATTTCGTTTCGCATTGCAATAACTTTCGGAGCAGGCGGGGCATCCGGAACATTGTCGCGAAAAATATGCCTGTTTTCATCGGCAGCCGGTAGGTTGATCATACGTCCGGTATTGTCAAGCAAGCATAATTGGTAAAATCCAAAAGCGGTTCCGGCGCTATTAGTATAATTTCCTAAATAAAGCCCTTTTGTTTTCACAAAAATACGTTGTCCAATACGATATTTTGTATGGTATGAGTTGTTTGCAATGCGTATGCTCATTCCACCGGTTCCGTCTTGAAAAAAAAGTTCCCTGTAAGAACTGCCAAACTCATCGGTAGAGGTTACAATGCCCGTAATAATAATGTTTGTATCTATGAGCATTACCGGATCATACAATTCACGCAATTGTTGAAACTCGGCCATCGTCATGTTTGACTCTCCGTTAAATCTCAACACCGGTATTTCTTCCTTTTTGAAGCATGCGGCGAATAAAATTCCGGCAATGATTATTAGTATGTGCGTTTTTTTTATCATAATTTTATTTTTTGAACACAGACGACACTGATTAAATTGATTTACATTGGTTTTTAATTAAACGTAAAATTAAATCCTGCAAAAAATGTAGTTCCAAAAGCGTAATAGTATTTGTTTGGATGTTTTTCGGGATCTGAAGTTCTGTGGTCGAAGCGATAGGCTTCCCAAGCAGATGATACTAAATTTTTATTATTGAGAATATTATTTACGCTAATATTAAATCCTATGGTGTAACGCTTTATCCGCCAACTTTTACTCACAGAAAGATCTAACGTAAATTGTCCTTTCATTCGTTCTTGATCTACAATCATGTGATACTCAGGGTCATTCGGAGTAAAAGTTCCAATTGCACTGGAAGTTCTTCTATCGGGATTTATGGCGGCAAATATTCTATCGAAATAGTTGGCATTGATATTTACCCACCAAAAATTATGATTAAATCTAAGTCCTAATGTACCTGCTATTTGCGGAGATCCGGCAACGAAAAAGTTTTTCCAATGTACAGTCTGTTTAACGTCCTCTCCATCAGAATCTAAAATATCTGTTCCGTTTTCAGCATTGGTATAAACTACGGGAGTGTTGCTGTAACGGTAATCGCCAAATGTACCTGCTACAATAAGCGAAAACATGGAAGATAATTTTATATCCGTACCTAATTCTGCACCCAAATGGCGTTGGTTCATGCCTGTAATTGCATCGTTCACCATGGCTTGATGGCCACCATGAAAAAAGCTGATCACCTTTGTAAGATCGTAGAACTGTGTAAAAAATAATGTAGCGCGCATTTTCATAAAAGGATATTTCATGATGTATGACAAATCAACGCTTGCCACTTTTTCGGTTTTCAGATCATTGATATAGGAGTTTCGAATACGTGGCGCTAAAAATGCGTTTAAAACACTGGGGGCGGAGTTTTGGAATTGGCTGTTTAGTACCAAGTAATTACGACCGGTTATTTTGTAAGTAAATCCCGCTTTAGCGCCGCCTTCAAAAAAGGCTTTCACTTCTGATTTCCCTTCCGAATTATCAGGAAAACGTCCGTTTTTCATAAATCCTTCACGCCACATTTGGCTTGAGCCAAGCTGCGCGCCTACATGAAAATCTATTTTTGGGTAAGTAAAATTCAAGATTCCCCATGCTTTTTGACTGTAAATTAAGAAATTATAATCATACCCGAATATATCGCCTTCGTGCAGTTCAACATCCATATTGTTTAGGTCATTATACATCACATTTAAATGATCCGGAAATTCACCTTCGGAGAATTTATCTACATCCAACCAAAAAGCTCCTCCAAGCAAGTCGTTAATTGTTTTATAATTATGTTGTTTTAATCCTCGAATATCCACACCGGCAGAGAGTTTGATGTTTTTATTCAAGTCCATAATCAAATAAGAAGCGCCGCCCAATTCAAAATGGTCTGTTACACGGTTTTCTACCATATATTGGGCGCGTTTTCCTTGATGCGCCGCCAGTTGATTTACAAAGTACATGTTATTCCAATCTATTTGGCGAATATTTTCGTCTGAAAGCCACGCATTTCTCCGAGCAAAAAACATATCGTTCGTGTCTTCATTTGAAATATAGAAGCTGGGCAGGTTGCGATAATAATCGGGACGTGGGTCGGGCACATCGTACCAGTTCAGTCCTGTGGTATTTTCTCTTCCGAAAGAAGTTGCTAATGTAGAAGTTATAGTGTATTTGTTACTTTCGGGAGTAAAATAATGTGTGAGGAAAATGGCAGGTTCAATGTTCGTTCTCATACGAGCATTGCGTTGCTTGCCTTCATACCAACCCCAGTTCGGATTGTAATAATGGGAGTTAACCAAGTCGTATACTTCCTGCACAGCGCCGGCTTGCATACCACGATGAACCGGGGCAACAAAGCCCGTTAAGCTCAAAGAGTGTTCTTGATTTATTTTTTTCTCAGCACCCAAAAAAGCGCTAAACCCAAGATAAGAAGTTCCTGGCACATAGGCAATAGCATCTCCGAAACGTGCAGATGCGGAGCCAACTACCGACCAGCCATTTTTCAACATACCGGAGGCAGCCGTGAGTATAATTCTGTTATTGTAAGTTCTGTTTGTTAGCAAATAAGAGGCGCGCACCTGCTTACGATAACCCGATGCACGAAGATCAAAATTAGAGGCGCCACTGATATTTCCAAAGGCAAAAGTAGCCGGATTCATGTCAATAACACGTTCGGGCCAACGCACCACGTGGTTTAATCCGCCCCATTGCGAAAAAGAAGCCCGACCGGTTACTAAGCTATTCATCATAAATCCGTTTATGCTAATATCCTGATATCTATTGTCATATCCACGATGACGAAAGTAAGCAATACTAAAATTGTAAGAAGTATTATTTTGATACACATCCTGCGAAGCATGGAGCAAGCTGGGAATAAAAGAGGCGCCGCTCTCATCATCCAATTGCCCTTCACTGATACTGCTAAACGAAGAAGCAAAATCCTCCTGTGCATCATACATAAAGATGGTATCGGATTTTGCATTAGATTGTGTAATATCTATTTGAGAATAAGCACTTCCAAATAAAAAAAAGGAAACAGACAAAAAGAAAACAGCTTGTTTCATAAACAAATGTTATATTAAAAAATTAGGGCGCAAATATATTATAAAAAGGGATGTTCCCTTTTGAAAAAATATTTTTTTCGTTTACGAATTTGAAGATGCTTTAATTTGAATTGTAGGGGTAAGGCACGCCTTGCCCCTACAAGCATTTTTCGAATTATTCTTCATTTAATTCATTCAATTCATCCAAACATTTTTTAATTGCCTGAATGTTAGTATCGTAAATCCTTTTATACGTCCAATAAGTCATGGCTACTCCAACTATAAAAGCAACAACTAAAAATGTCCAGTATGAGAAGTCTGCCCCAAGTTCATAATAAGATAAAATTCCAAGTGTATAATAGATAGGGGCAAAACCAAAATAAATAGCTATTTTCTCTTTTTTAAGCATAATCGCGTAAGTATTCACGCTACGCATATTATCCTTAACACTCTTAGAAAAATCAATTTTCATCAAATTTCTCAATTGATAACAAGACCAAATCACCATCAGAATAGCAGTAACAAAAATGGTAACAAACAAAATCTTTGGAAAAAGAAAGTTTTCAAAGCGCGGTAAATGATAACCCCAAATAGAAATTGGAATTCCTAAAAGCCAAACAATTAGATTAATAAAACTAGTATTTATTAATTTGTTCAACGATCTGCTTGATTTTTTTTGTAACATCTCTTGAATAATTTGCTTATTCAATGTTTCATTTTTTTTTAATTGTTCATCTAATACCGTCCAGGTATTTTTTAATTCATGTAATTCCATAGTTTTCTTTTTTTTAATTTTCAGACATTTTTTTTAATTTTTCTTTGATACGTTTAATTTTTATAGCTATATTGTTCAACGTTAATCCGGTAATATCAGCAATTTCCTGATACGATTTTTCTTCTAAATAAAGCAGAATAATCGCACGTTCCAATGTATTAAGTTGATAAATAAGCCTGTACATCTCTTTAATGTTTTCTTCCATAGATTCCGGCGCTATCAAATGTTCATTCAATTCAAGAATGGGAACATGCTGCGGGCGTCTTAGCTCTTTTCTCATCACTGTAATGCAGGTATTCAACGCAATACGATACATCCAAGTAGATATCGAACACTCATTACGAAATTTGGGAAAACTTTTCCATAAATTGTAAACCACTTCCTGATAGAGGTCTGCCAATGGAAATTCATCGGAAATATACATGGAACACACTTTGTAAATAAGACGATCGTTTTGCCGGATCAGTTCTATAAAGGCTTTTTCAATGTTGGAGTTGTACATGGAGTTATTTTTTTCTAATTAGTCGCAAAAGTGGGAATAAAATTACACCAATCAAGCTTAACAAGTGAAAAAATAAAATCTTGCCCACTCTAACCAAAAAAAAAATACTTTTGTAAATTCAAAATAGAATTACAAAACAGTTATAAGTACATATAAATGTCATGAAAAGAGTCATTATTTTTTTATTTTTAATCGGAACTCTCAATGTAGTTTTCGGGCAGAAACAGGTTGAGAAGGTAGAATATGGAATTGTTTTAAGTGGCGGCGGTGCCTTAGGATTTGCTCATATCGGTGCACTTCAAGCGCTTGAAGAAGCAGGGATAGAACTTCCCGTTATTTCAGGAGCAAGTATGGGCGCGCTTATTGGGGCAATGTACGCTCACGGCTATTCTCCCAAAGAGATAAGCGATATTATTGAACGAGAGAAAGTTTACAAAAAGTCAAAAATATTCAATTTCCATTTATTTCGGAAAAAAGGCATTTCAGATCACCGAAAATTGAGCAAAGTTTTAGACAACATTTTTAAAACGAACCATTTTGATTCCTTGCAACGTTTCTTTGCCCTTTCCATGACCGATTTTGTTAATTTGGAAACAGAATATGCTTTTTCCGGCGATCATCTTAAAACAAAATTGATGGCATCTTCTTCTATTCCTGCTTTTTTCGAAGTGATAGAGTTAGATGGAAAAATATATGTTGACGGAGGTGTTATGAATAATCTCCCTATTGAACCTATTAAAGATAAGTGCAATAAAATAATTATGATTGATGTAAGCGCTGTGTATCCGCAAACAGTCAATTCAGGAAAAATAAAAATAGCTAATCGGGCTGTAGCTGCAATGTTTCAGCAGATGAATGCGGATAGAATTGCACAAGCTGATCATTACATCAGATTTGAAGAACTGGCGCCGTATCACATGTTTGATTTTAAAGAATATAAAGAGATTATTCGTATCGGTTACGAAGGTACGAAAAAATATTTGCAGGAGCATCCGGAGTTGCGGTAATAAGATATTGTTGGGAAGCGCATACAGTTTACTTCCAACCTCCACCCAGTGCACGGTAAAGCTCAATTTTCGAGTATGTATTTTGCAAATAATATTGCACCAAACCAATAGCAGAATTCAGTGCATTATCTTCTGCCACTAATAAATCCAAATAACTTGCCTTGCCATTTTTCAGCAACTCCATCGAACCTTCAATGGCATGTTGCAATTGCTCTACTTGAAGTATCTGATTTTCAATGCTATTTTTCGATAATTGATAGATAATAAAGGCGTTAGAAACTTCACGTTGGGCATTCAACATCGTATATTCGAAATTATAAATGGCTTGCAATTTATTTTCTGCGGCCACATTGCGTTGCGTTTTCAATTGACGTTGAGCAAAAATAGGTGCTGTTAATCCGGCTACCAAATTGCCCACAAATGATTGTGGAAAAGAAAACCAATTGGCGAAATTATGGGCGTCGAAACCCACATTTCCGGAAATGACTAACGATGGGTACATAGCAGCGCGTGCGTAGTTCCATTGCTCGTGCACGGCAATGAGCATTTTCTCCGCAGCCACCAAATCGGGACGATTGGCTAAAAGTTGTGCCGGAATGCCGGTTTGCAAAAAATCGACTTCTCCAAATTGCGATGCTAAAATCTTACTCCGCAAAATTTCCATCGGTGGCTTCCCAATTAAAATCGCAAGCTGATTTTCAGTAGTTTGAATATTAATTTTAACCTGCGGAATAGCGGCCAACGTATAAAAATATTGCGCAGAAACTTGGTTTACAGAAATTTCATTCGTTTTTGCAGCCTCTTTTAAGGCTTTCAAAACCTCTATGCTCTCTTTGCGTGTTTTTGCCGATGCTTCATAAATTTGAAGTTGGTTATCATACGAAATAAGTGCGTAATAAGCTGAAGCAATGGCGGCTATCAGTTGCGTTTGCATAGCTTGATAATAAGCTTGCGATTGTTCTAATTGCGCTTTGGCGCTTCGTTTAGCAGAAGCTAATTTTCCCCAAATATCAATTTCCCAAGTGGCAGCAACAGAAGGTGTTTGAATCAATGTGTTGGCTTGCAGCGATAAAATTCCGGCCGATTTTAAAGTTCCATCTACATTTACTCCGGCAATTCCCATGCCCAAATTAACTCCGATAGAAGGCGCAAACATCGCTTTCGATCTCTTGAGATACTCTTGGGCGGAACGAATTTGACTTTCCGCTTTCTTAATGTCGAAATTGTTTTTCAACGCCGTGTCAATCAATGCAATTAAATACGGATCAGCAAAAAAATCGCGCCAATTAATGGTAGAAAAATTAGAAGTATCCACTTCAATATTGCGATACTTACCGGCTTGGCTGTTTAATTCCGGACGTGTATATTTTTTTGTAACGCAACCGGCAAAAACTAATACTAAAAATAAAATTGTAAGAAAGGAGTAGATTTTTTTCATCGCACAAAGAAACAAAAAAAATCAAAAAAGAAAAATTTCCTGTACTTTTGCGCAAACTTTTTAATTAACAAAATTAATAAACGATGAATAAATTACATTACCCGTTTTTCTTCATTTTTCTTGTTTTTTTTATTTTTTCTTGCAAGCCAAAGGTTGCAGAAATACCAATTCCCGAATATAAAGCAATGGAAATTGCTTTGTCGGACGGCATAGTAGAGGTGGAATATCCCACTCAATTGCAGAGTCAGCAGGTTATTGAAATTCGCCCGCGTGTGGAAGGCGCTTTAGAAAAAGTATTTATCAAGGAGGGTGCGCACGTGAATAAGGGAGAACCGTTATTTCAAATCAATCCCGATGTGTACCAGCAACAGGTACTTTCGAGCAGGGCAAATCTTTATGCCGCCCAAGCAAAATTGACCAACGCCGAGTATGAGGTGCAAAAAGTGAGCCCATTGGTGGAAAAAAATATCGTGAGCGATTATGAATTGAAAAGCGCGAATATGAATTTGAAGGTGGCGCAAGCCGGCGTAGAGCAAGCACAAGCCGCATTGGAACAAGCAAATATCAATTTGGGATACACTACCATCACTTCCCCAATTTCCGGTTTGGCAAGTTCCATCAACATTCGCGAAGGCGCGTTGGTGCAAGTAATGTCGCAAACCCCACTGACCACCATTTCGGCAGACGGCGATATGTTTGCTTATTTTTCGGTAAGCGAAAGAATTGTATCTCCAAACGAGCGGCCGGAACATATACCAAAAGCGCGACTTCGGCTCGCTACCGGAGAATTATACAGTGAATTGGGCAAACTTGATTTTGCCAGCGGCATTGTGAACCCTACCACCGGAACTGTTTTGCTAAAGGCTGTTTTTCCAAATCCTAAACGCGAATTGTCCACCGGCTCCAGCGGCACAATCATTATCCCTTTTGAAGTAATTGATGTCGTATTAGTTCCAAAATCAGCCACTTATCAATTGTTAGACAAAACGATGGTAGTTACTTTAGATGAAAATCATGCTACTCGCTCGCAAGTCATTGCTATTGCTGCCGTTAGCGGAGATAATTATGTGGTTTCCGATGGACTGAAACCCGGCGATGTTATTGTATTGGAAGGGGTAAGTAAATTGCGCGATGGGCAGACGGTGAAACCGATTTTTAAATTTTGAATTTTTGAAGAGGTTATTTTAAAAGTTAAAATATTAAACCACAATGTTCACAAAGTATTTTCACAAAGAACACAAAGGCTTGAATTACACAACTTTAAATTTGTGTACTTTGTGCATTCATTGTGTACTTTGTGGTAAAAAAATCTAATAACCATTAATTAATAATTATGCTAAAAATCTTCATAGACCGTCCCGTCCTTTCTACTGTAATTTCCATTGTTATTGTTATTATGGGGTTGGTGGCTTTAACTTCGCTGCCGGTGCAACAGTTTCCGGATATTGCGCCGCCCACCGTTGAGGTAAGGGCAAATTATCCGGGTGCTAATGCCGATGTAGTGCTTAACTCCGTAATTGCGCCGTTGGAAGAAAAAATTAACGGCGTGGAGGGCATGACCTACATGGTTTCTTCTGCCAACAACGATGGTAGCGCCACCATTCAAGTGTTTTTTACGTTGGAAACCGACCCCGATATGGCGGCGGTAAATGTGCAAAATCGTGTGGCTTCAGCCACCAGTAGTTTGCCCGCAGTGGTTAATCAAATGGGAGTAAGCACTGCTAAAAAGCAAAACAGTATGGTATTAGTATTGTCGGTAGCGAGCAACAATGCCGATTACGATGAAACATTCGTTCAAAATTATACGCGTATTTATATTCTTCCGGAATTACAACGTGTGGATGGTGTGGGCGATGTGAAAGTGTTCGGCGCCCGCGATTTCTCTATGCGCGTGTGGTTGCATCCTGAGAAATTAGCCGCTTTTAAACTTCAACCCACCGATGTGATGCAAGCTATTAAAGAGCAAAGTTTGGAGGTGGCGCCGGGAAAAATCGGCGCAAATTCTACAGAGGCGTTTCAACTTACTATAAAATATAAAGGACGTTTGACCGAAGTTTCAGAATATGAGAATATTGTGCTTCGCGTGAGCAACACCGGCGAGATTTTGTATTTAAGAGATGTAGCCACCATTGAGTTTGGCGCATTTAATTACGATATTATCGGACGAACCAACGGCAAACCTTCCGTTGTTATGGCAGTATATCAAATGAAAGGCTCTAATTCTCAATATATTTCCACAGAGATTAAAGCAAGATTAAAAGGTCTCGAAGCCAATTTGCCCTCCGGCATGCACTTCGATTTGGTGGTGGATAGTCAAGATTTTTTGGATGCCTCCATTCACGAAGTGGTGAAAACATTGATAGAAGCATTTATTTTAGTGTTTTTAGTAGTATTTGTTTTCTTGCAAAACGTGCGTGCCACCATCATTCCCGCCATTTCGGTTTTGGTAGCCTTGGTGGGAACGTTCATGTTTTTACAAGTTTTCGGATTTAGTATTAATATGCTCACACTATTCGCATTAGTTCTTTCTATCGGAATTGTAGTAGATGATGCGATTGTCGTCGTAGAGGCAGTATATGCCAAACTTGAAGCCGACTCCAATATTACGCCGTTGGAGGCAACAAAATCTGCCATGGGCGATATTACAGGAGCCGTGATCTCCATTACGTTAGTGTTCGTTGCCACTTTCTTGCCGGCGTTGATGATGACCGGTGCCACCGGTGCTTTTTACCAGCAATTTTGTGTAACATTAGCCGTTGCAGTAACCATTTCGGCGGTGAATGCGCTGACGTTGAGCCCGGCATTGTGTGCGATCATGATAAAAGTGAATCATGAGGGAGAAGGGAAAAAGGAGAAAGAAAAAAGGAAAAATTTGTTAAAAAGAATGGGAAATGGATTTAATGTGGGGTTTAATGTGATGGTACAAAAATACGGCAATTTGTTGCAAAAATTCATGAGTCGCAAAGTATTGGTGCTTATTGCGTTTATTCTTATTGCAAGTTTTTCGGTGTTTTTGTTAATGCGAACTCCCACTGCTTTTGTGCCTACCGAAGACCAAGGCGTGGTATTTTTTGATGTGGCGATGCCGGAAGGGACCTCCTTAGATAGAACGCAAAATGTATTGGCACAATTAGATACACTTTTGCACACGATTCCCGAAGTGGATTTGGTGGTTACAGTGGGCGGCTCCGGAATGTTGTCGGGCGCGGTGGGCGGCTCCTACGGTTTAGGATTCGTTAAATTGGCACACTGGTCGCAACGAGATACGATTGCCTTGAAAGATATTGTAATGCAAATGTATGGATTAGCCGCCAAACATGTAACCAAAGATGCCACTGTACTCTTTTTTGTGCCGCCTACCATTAGTGGCTACGGAAGTTCCTCGGACATTGAAATGCAGTTCTTGGATCAATCGGGTTCGGGAGATATTATGAATATGTATCGTGTGGGGCAGGAGTTTATGAATAAAATGAACGAACGACCCGAAATTTCCAAGACTTTTTGCAGTTTTACGGTGAATGTTCCTCAATTTGAATTAGAATTGGACGTGAACAAAGCCAAAATGATGGGCGTATCGCCTCTGGATGTTTTTAACACCATGCAATATTATTATGGCGGCGGTGTGGCGGG
>WQTS01000140.1 GCA_009786185.1 Bacteroidota bacterium | reverse complement strand
CTGCTCGAATTGCTCCTTATACCTTTGTAGTAGAAATTACTTCAACAGGTTGCAACGGTACATCAGTAACTACAACAAGTGCACCATTTGTTGTTTACGTACAACAACTTTCTGCAATTGGTATTACCGCAGACAAATTGAATGTTTGTGCAGGCGAACCCGTAATGTTGGCAGCTGATGTTGACCACTTACCTAATATTATGGCCTATCAATGGTATGCGAAAGTTGATACCGGAGCCACTGTTGAAATAGATACGCTTGCGGATGCTATTGCTCCGATATACTATTTTACTGCAGACATTACACGTACTTTCTACTTTGAAGCTACAATCGGCACAGGTTGCAAAGTTTCTTCTAACGAAGTAACCGTAACCGTAACTGCTGATACAATTCCAATAGCTGTTACCCCGGTGTTTACTAATGCAACAAAAGATACTACCATTTGCTCAGGCAATCTAATAGCTTTTACTGCAACTGTAGAATCTACTATAGATCTTGCTTGGTATATCAATGGTCAAGCAGTTTCCGGAGCAACACATAGTGAATTTATTTACCAATTCAATACTCCCGGAACATTTATAGTAAGCGTTTTAGCAACAAGACCTTCTTCAACCGGTTGCGGATCTGCTATGAAAACAGTAGGTACAATTATTGTTGGAGCATCACCAACTGTAACTATCGTAGGTCCGGAGTTAGTTTGCAATACTGCTACCAATCCGGCTACATTGTTTGCAAAAGTAATTCCGGTACCAACAGCTACTTCAAGAATTGGCTACCAATGGTATAAAAACGGAGCTCTTCTAGTAGACAGTACTAATGCAACAATAACTATAGACACGACAGCAAGTCCAAATCCATACAGTTATCTTGTTCAAATTATAGATTCCGCATCAGGTTGTACGGCAATATCGCAAATACAAACCGTTTACGTAGAACAACATCCGGTAATTGGTATTACAGCAGACAAAACTCAAATGTGTGTGGGTGATATCGTTACTTTAACTGCTGCTGTGAGCGGAAATTCAAATATTACCTACCAATGGTATATAGTTTCAGACACCGGTAATGTAGCCATTCCGGGCGCCACTGCACCTGTTTTACATAATACACCTGATTCAACAACAACTTATACGTTTAGAGCTACACAAATCGATTCAGGTTGTGAGGCTACTTCCAATAATATACTTGTAGTAGTAATTTCTGAATTTGCATTAGAAGTTGTAACAGATACCGCTTTTAATATTTGTGCAGGATCTCAAGTTACCTTTACTGTAAAGGATACTACAAATGCTTCAAATGCTTCAACTTTTACTTGGTATGTAAATGCTCAGCCAATTGCCGGGCAAACTCATGCTACGTTAACTTATCAATTTGGCTATCCCGGCGTATTTAACGTAACAGCTATGGCAACAACTAATCTCGGAAGCTGTCCGTCAGCTGTGGTAGACGTTGCTACTGTTACAGTGGGCATGCCTTTCGGCGTTACTGTTGAAGGACCGGAATTAGTTTGTAATACTACTAATCCAACTTACTTATACGCACATGTAACCCCGTTGAACCTAATAGATACGAACCTTGTTTATCAATGGTATGTAAACGGAGTTGAAATACCGGGTGCAGACAGTTCAGCAGTACTAATAGACACTGTTGCAAGTCCATATCCTTATATATATTTTGTTCATATTAAAGATACCGTATCAGGTTGTGAGACCACATCACAAGTACAAACCGTTTATGTAGAAGCACATCCGGTAATCGGTATTATTGCTGATAAAATGCAAGTTTGTAAAGGTGAGATAGTTACTTTAACTGCTAATATTAGTAACGTATCCAATATGAATTATCAATGGTATGTAGTTTCAGATACCGGTACAACAGTAATTCCGGGCGCTAATGCACCTATTTATCATCTGACTGCAGACACTACCGCAAGTTATACCTTTACGGCTACTCAACTTGTTTCAGATTGTCAGGCTACTTCAAATACGGTAACTGTGGCAGTAATGTCCAACCTAACAGTTAACGCAGAACCTCTTGATACTACCATTTGCGCAGGCTCACAAGTTGGCTTTAGTGCTGACGGTGCAATAGCATATGCTTGGGCAATTAATGGTGTTATCGTTGACGGCGCTGCTGATAGTGCATTTACCTACAGATTTGATCATCCGGGTATATATACAGTAGCTGTTTCCGGTGCCGGTTGTACAGTTAGCATGCAAAATGTAGGAACTGTAACCGTTAAATCTGCTCCTGTTGTAGAGATTGCAGGTGCTGAGTTGGTTTGCGACGCAGCAAGTCCGGTATCATTATACGCAATTGTTACTCCAATATTGACAAATACTTATACTTATCAGTGGTATGTAGATGGAGAATCAGCAGGAGGTGACTATGATACTATTACTATAGCAAATGCTCCGAGACCTAATCCTTATATCTATGTTGTAGCAGTTACCGATACTACTTCAGGTTGTACCGTAACCTCTGCTACTCATCTTGTATATGTAGAACAATTCCCTGTAATTGGTATTACTGCCGACAAAATACAAGCTTGTGCAGGTGACATCGTAATGTTATCGGCTAATGTTAGCGGAGCTTCTAACATGGAGTATCAATGGTATCATACTGTTGCCGGTGTTGCAGATCCTGTTGAGATTAGTGGTGCTAACGCTCCTATATTATATGTAGAGGTAGATTCTACAAGGACTTATACTTTCACAGCTACTCAAATTGGTTCAGAATGCCAAGCTACTTCCAATGAAGTAACTATAGCAGTAATGGGTACAACGGCCGGAATTGCTGTACAAGACATTACCATGGTTCCAACCAATGGAATAATTTGTGATGGCGGTCAAGTAGTATTAACAGCAAATGTTCAAAACTCGGATAGCGTAGCATACTATGTATGGTTTGTAAATGGAATAGAAATTCCGGGTCAAAACTTAGCTACTATATTAGTTTCTCCAACTACTGTTGATTTTGATACAACCAATTATATTTATAACGTTGTAGCTGTGCCTCATGGCGGCATCATTTGTCTAAGTGGAATGGGAGATGCAGCAGAAGCAAGAGTACATGTGATGCGTAATCCTATTGTAGAAATTCACGGACAAAATCATATTTGTGACACTTATTTGGGATTAAAACCATTACCTGGTGAGGTTCGTCCTCCAAACTTGTCTATTATAGGTTATGTAAATGCAGCATATTACTCTGACCATTGTGTTGGTGCTAATCCTACATACATGAATTATACTTGGTATATAGATGGTACAATATATGATTTAGGTGGCGTTGCTGCGTGTGATGCACAACACTTAAATATCCATCTTACTTCAAGATACGAACCTTATTTAATTCAAATGCAATATAACGCAGGATTTGGATGTAGTGCTTACAGTCAAGTATTTGAAGTATATTCTTATCCGGCGCCTATTGTGAATGTTACTTCTACAGAAGATACAATTTGCGAAGGTGGAAGCGTAACTTTACGTGCCAACTTGAATGATTATAACATTACAGGTTATACATACCAATGGTATAAAGGTGGCCTTGCAGCAGCGAATTTAATTCCTGGTGCAACCGAACCAATTTATACTACCCCTGCAATTAATGAAACAGGAACCATTAAATACTATGTTGAGGTAATACATACCGCTACATTTGATCTTTCAGATCCTGCAAAAAAATGTTTGGTTATAGCATCATATGAATTATTTGCTTATCCGAAACCTACAATTGATCAAATCGCAGTTAGCGTAAATCAAATTTGTTCAGGCGGTCAAGTAATTATTACAGCTACTCCGAGTGCTAATAACTTCGGAAACAATCCGGTTTATACTTGGTATAAAAACGGACAAATAGTTGATGGCGCAACCGGTTCATGGTTCTTAGACTCACCGTTAGCTGTTGATAATGACGAAACGGTTTATATTTACAATGCAATTGTTAGCTACGAAAATTCAGGATGTACATCCGTATTGAATGATAATATTGCTGATACTGTTACCGTATATCGCAATCCTATCGTAGCTATTGACGGAGACGCTCATGTTTGTGAAACAAGTCCTGTATTCTTGTGCGCATACGTAGATCACAGCTCTAATCCGGTAGGTGACTTAACTTATACTTGGTATCAATCAGGAGAACCTCGTGAAAATACGCTACTTAGCGCTCCGGGACAATGTTATGCCGAGCGTTGGGCGCCAAGATATGAGCCTTATGAGTTTACTGTTGAGGTAACTCGCGGAAATGGCTGTACTTCTTTCAGCGAAAAATTCTATGTATGGGTTCATACATCACCTGAGGTAAATATCACAGCTTCTGAAACTGTAATTTGCGAAGGCGGTACAGTAGAACTTACTGCAAACCTAAATAATTACACTACTGAACATATTACTTACCAATGGTATGAAGTTACATACAACTTAGATAGTATTTTTGCCTTCGGTGCATGGACATATTTTGTAGATACTGCCAGTACGTTAATTCCTGGTGCAACACAACAGACTTACAACCCTGGTGCATTATACGACACTATCGCAGTATTTGCTGTTGAAGTAATTCAAGCACATTCATTATGTATAGCAACTGACGTCATAGAAATTAAAATTACTCCGAAACCTATAGTTCTTTTTGGTGACGAGCTTCAAAATGATACCATTTGCGCAGGACACCAAGCAACCTTGATGGTAGTTACTACAATTGCCGGAGATACTGTTACAAACGTTACTTACCAATGGTATGTAAACGGTGCAGCAATTCCGGGTGCAACTACCGATACCTACTCTCCAATACTTACAGTTGCCGGAGATTACATATATGAAGTTCAAGCATTTGTTCCAATTTCAGGATGTATTTCAGAACGTACTTTAGTAGGTACAATCATGGTTAAAGATGCTCCTGCAGTAGTAATTGCCGGACCAAGCATTATTTGTAACAGTGCTGAAGGCGCCCAGTTATACGCGATTATTGATCCTGTAAAAGCTGATCTTACTTATCAGTGGTTCTTAAATGGCGTTGAAATTCCAAATGCCGAAGGTGATACTTTAAACATCGACGATTTGGATGCAAGCCCATATCCGTATAATTATACTGTTGAAATTACCGATCCCGAATCAGGTTGTGTGATACTCTCTGCAGTTCACTCAGTACGTGTAGATCAATTCCCTGTAATTGCTATCACTGCTGATCCGATGATGATTTGTGCAGGTGAATTAGTAACATTAAAAGCTGAAATTCAAGCAGATCCTAATATTATTTATCAATGGTATGCAACTGTAGGTACTACAACCGATACTATTACAAATGCTAACGCTCCTATTTATCATGCAAACCCAACTGAAACCACTACTTATAAATTCACTGCAACTCAAATTGAGTCAGGATGCGTAGCTACTTCAAATGATGTAATCGTAAAAGTAACTCCAACGCCTTCTATCACAAATACAGAAGTAGACACCGATACGATTTGCAAAGGCGAACAAGTAACCTTTACTGCTATCGCTTCTACGCCTAATACTATAACAACTTATACTTGGACTGTTAACGGTCAAGTTGTAGAAGGTGCTACCGATAGTATATTAACTTATACTTTCAACCACTATGGTGTATTTGATGTATCAGCCGTTGCAACGACTCAAGTACTTGGCCAAGCAACTGCATGTAGCTCACTTGTAAAACTTATTGCAACAATCACTGTTAAAGATGCTCCTGCAGTAGTAATTGCCGGACCAAGCATTATTTGTGATACCGCTAAAGGTGCAAAATTGCACGCTATTGTAGATCCAGCCGGTGCAACAGTTACTTATCAATGGTTCTTAAATGGTGCTGAAATTTCAGGTGCTGAAGGTGATTCATTGAATATTAATAATTTAACGGCAAGCCCATTCCCGTATAACTATACTGTTCAAATTACGGATACAGAATCAGGTTGTGTGATACTTTCAGCAGTTCATTCAGTAACTGTAAATCAATTCCCTGTAATTGCTATCACAGCTACTCCAACAGTAGTTTGTGGCGGCGATGAAGTAATATTGAGAGCTGAAACCCAAAATGATCCTAATATTATTTACAAATGGTATGCAAACGACACGCTAATTGCGAACGCTAATGCTCCTGTTTGGTACGTATACCCGAATAAAACGACAGTTTATACATTTACTGCAACTCAAATTGAGTCAGGATGTGTAGCTACTTCAAATCCGGTAACCGTAACAATAATACCGAAACCGATTATCACTATTACGAAAATAGACACCACTATTTGCGAAGGCGAGCAATTAACCTTTACAGCTACTCTTACTACTCCCGATCCTGTAGTTTATACTTGGAGAGTAGCCGGACAAACAATTATAGATGCTACTACCAATGTACTAACTTATACATTCAACCAATATGGTGTATATGATGTAGAAGTTTTCGCAACTTCAATAGGAGCAGGATGTAGATCAGATGTGATGAATGCCGGAACAATTACTGTTAAAGAAGCTCCTACCGTAATAATTACCGGACCACACACTATTTGTGAAAATGCCATAGGCGCTAAATTAACGGCTACTGTATTCCCGCATAATACGAATGTAGGATACCAGTGGTTCTTAGACGGCGTTGCTATCCCCGGCGCTACAGATAGTGTTTATAGCATCAGCGGTTTGACAGCAAGTCCGATGCCATACAGCTTCACCGTTGTAATCACCGATCCGGAATCAGATTGCGATGGACATTCTCTACCTTATGCAGTTACTGTATATACATTCACTAATGTTTCTATCACTGCCACTCCTTCTGAAATTTGCGATGGCGAAACAGTAACATTAGAGGCTGATATAACACCTCTTCCGACTGTTAACATGACATACCAATGGTTTGACAATGGTAACCCGATTGATGGTGCAACCGGTCCTGCATTCCAATATGTTCCTTTTGAAATAGGTGTGCATAAATATACTTTCGTAGCTACTCAAATCGGATCAGGATGTACAGCACATTCTAACGAAGTGATTGTAAATGTTAAACCTATACCGGCAACACCGGCATTGACTATCTCTGCAACTCAAATTTGCAGCGGCAATCAAGTAACAATCACCGGCAACGTTGATGGTTATTATACTTGGTACGTAGGCGGTGTTAAATTTGCCGAAGGCACAGAAAAATCAATCACAATTGCACCAACTGCTGATAATAACTTAATGACCTACACTTATACTGCTGATGTTGTTGTGGATGCTTGTACTTCCGACCGCTCAGCTTCTGTATCTGTAACTGTTCACCCAGCTATTTCGGTAACACTTACCGGTCAGGATAAAGTTTGTTTCCAAGCAGTAGAGGACGAGCAATTGGTATTACATGCACAAGTTGTTACTTCGCAACCCGGTGTTAACTATCTATACACCTTGAAATATGCTAAAGGACAAAATCAACCAATGGTAGTAGGTGTTTACACTATTCCTGATATGATTGTTCCGAATACATTAGAACCGAACGATCCGGCAGATCCTTACTGCTTCTTCGTAGAGGTAACCGCTATTGGTTACGGATGTACTGCTACATCAGCATACCATTGTGTGAATATTTTACCACAACCTGAGGTTGATCTTTATGTAGATAACACGGCTATCTGTTTGGGTGGTACCATCACGGTTACTGCTGATCCGAGACCGGCTGCAACTCCGGGTAATCCGTATGATTATGAGTGGTTCTTAAATGGTACACCGATTCCTGGAAATGTTAACGAGATAACTATTACAAACGGATTCGTATTAGGCGTTAATGAAATTACTGTGAACTTTGTACGTACTCAAGATGGCTATGCTTGCTCAGGCTCGAATAGCATCCTTGTAAACGTACTTGCTGCTCCGGCATTAACCTTAACACACGATTTCGAAAATGGTATTCCATTACCGGGTATTTGTGTAGGCGGTAAAGTAAACTTATATACTGCCATAGCAAACTTCGATGTAAACCTAATAGATGTTGAAGGCTTCAAATATGAGTGGAGACGTAATTCGCAACCTCTTGCACATGAATATAGTTTCCTTACTGAAGAGTTGAACACACCCGGCACTTACAAATATGAAGTGAGAGCTTATAACTCTGAATTAGGATGCTATTCTCCATGGACTGCATTTGAAGATATTATTGTTGCACCACAACCTACGGTTGAAATTTATACTGTTGACAACACTTTACATGCTGTTTGTCAAGGTGCTCAACTCACATTCTTCGCAACTCTTAATGCAAATCCGATTGTTTATCAAACCGGTGACTTTGTGTGGAGTAGTGGACTAACAGGTCTTATTGACAATAATACCATACGTCCGGATAAAGATGTTGTATTCAATAATATAGGTGTAACCACACACTCTATTAAGGTAATGTTCCAAAATCCGACATGTGCTATTGCTGAGGATGCTATCAACATCACAGTAACTACACAACCCGAATGGACTGTATTGTCTATCGAGGACGATCCTTATGCAGGAGTATGTTTAGGTACAAAACTTACATTGAAAGCTGAGTTCAAAGGTGGTGTTGATGAAGATATCAACGTAGGCCGCATTCAGTGGGAATACAAAGTTGATGGTGGTGCATGGATAAAACTTCAGGCTTTAGGCGGACACCAAACGCATACGCCAACCGAAGCAGGTCTTTACACCTACAGAGTTACTTATATTCCAACGAACGAACGTGCAGGTTGTGAACTTGCTCCTTATGAGTTCACATCATTCCAAGTGTTCCCAACTCCAAGTGCAACATTTAATACAGAATTGTCAAATCTACAATCTTGTGCAAATAACCCATTTGCTGATGTAACATTAGTAGTTGACCTTGTAGGTACTCCTCCGTTTACCTTTGTAGTTAAAAGAAATAACGGATCTCCTGAAACGGAAACATACCGAGATATTTGGACAACGCCTTATACAATTAACGTTAAGCCGATCCCAAGTGCAACTACACAATTTACAATCACATCTCTAATCGATGGTTCGGGTTGTACAAATGTTGTATTAGATGATGTTATCGTACGTGTAACAAATATCAATATAATTGACGCAGACGTTATCACATGTGAGCCTACATTTGATGTGAGATTGAATATTACAGAGGCTGTAGATAAAGATGCTGTAGTTACTTTTGAAGGATTTGATTCGGAAACTTATACTATCAAACCACAAGGTAACAATAGTGTGATTACTGTTAATGTTCCTGAAGAGGCATTTAAACAAGGTGGCGACTATAATGTGTCAATTAAAATTGACGGTTGTGAATATTGGATTAAAGTTAAAGTAGGCGTGGCTGCAACTGCCGAATTTGATCTTGAAAAAACAACTCAACAAATTTGCGGAAATGATCCGACAGTTACCAAAGTTGACCTGCATATTAAATTTACAGGTACTCCACCGTTCCATTACACATTAGTGGGAACCGACGGTACAAGAACCGGCAATATTATTTCATTCAAATATGAAGAAGTATATACCGTAACGCCTGTGGCAACTACAACTTATACTATCGAATTCTTGGAAGATGACTTAAATTGTGCAAACAACAACTTTGTGAGACCTGAAATTACGATAACCGTAACAGACGTGAAGGTTGTTACACCTGAGATTTTAGCTTGCGACAACCAAATTGCAGTTACCATTCAAGTGATTTCAGCTGTTTCTGATGTTGCATTCGTAGCATTCGATTCAGAAGAGCCTGTATCTTATACAATTCGTCAAGGTCTAAACACTCTTTCAGTTCGAATTCCAAACTATCTAACCTATGGAACACATACCGTTACCCTTACAGTTGATGGATGTATCTACACATTCGATGTAATTTACGGTGCAAGTGGATCCGGAGCAAACGCATTGGTACATAGAAGATGGGAAGGCTACGGCGAAGTAGTGGTAGTAAGCAACAATTACACCGATCCTGCAAATCAATACTACAACGGCGGATATATGTTCACTTCTTACCAATGGTATAAGAATGGTGAAATCATTCCGGGCGCTACACAACAATATTACCAAGATCCGAATGGCGTAAATGGAATCTATTCCGTACGTTTAACAGGATACAAAGTAGATGTAAACGGCAACAGATTAAGTGATCAAATTACGTTTACTACTTGTGGTGTTGAATTCAATCCGACATCTACTGTTAAAGTTTATCCGGTGCCGGCTCAAGTTAACCAACCTGTTACAGTTGAACTTGACATGACTCCTGCTGAGTTAGAAGGTGCAGTTCTTGACATCTATGATGCAAAAGGAGCGCACATCCAACACATACCGGTAGTTAGCTCAAAAACTCAAGTAGATGGCTTTAAAGCTCAAGGTACTTACTTCGGTAGAATTACCACCGGTACTAATGAAACTAAGGCGATTAAATTCGTAATTGTTAAATAATAAAATTTGTCTGAGGCGGGCGGCATTTAGCTGCCTGCCTTTAACAAATTAACATAAATAGGAAAAAATTAAAAAATAAATAAGTATGAAAAAACAACTATTTTTAATCGGTCTTATTTTCACGATGTTTGTGGCTTATTCTCAAACCACTGAAACAAAAAGTGAATCCCAACCTACCGCTACTGCGGATACCGTAGCCGAATCCAAAGACGATTTTTGCCCTCATAGAATTTTGTTCCGTTTTGGTGGAGGATATGCTAATAACAATTTCAAAGATCTTAAAAAAGAGATTGATGGTCTAACAAGATGTTCTTATACGGCAATGGCAGAGATAGGCTATACCTACTTCTTCCATAGAAATGTGGGTATTGGAATAGGTGTTGGAATTAATTATTCCGCACGCATTGCTAAAATAAATGAAAACATTACGCTTTATGACCTGGTTGATCCGCTTTATTACGGAGATTTACCTTATGATTTAACTTATTCTGCAAGAGATCTTAAACAAAGAATGGGCGTATGGGCTATTGAAGTTCCATTGACTGTTCAATTTGAAGAAAAATTTGGTGGCAAAAACGGTATCTATGCAGGAGTTGGCGTGAAAGGGTATTTCCCTATTTCAACCAAAGCCGGCTTTACCGGTGGTGAAATTGATATTACCAGAATCTATGATCGCAATTTGAATGTTACTTACAATCCGGGCTTAACTCATCATATGGAGCCATTAGAGCTTAAAGATAAATCTGTTAAAACAAAAATGAGACCCTCTATAGATATTTTGGGTGAATTTGGCGGAATTTTCGGACTTGCGAGAAGCACAGATTTCTATGTGGGTGTATATGCATCGTATGGATTCCTCAATATTCTTCCTAAAGAAGGAGTTGATCTTTCTACTATGAATGTAGGAGATAGAAGATTTGGTGACATTTCTAACAGATATGTAAACTCTTCGGATAAATGGAATCTTCTTCAAGTAGGACTTAAATTAGGCTTCCATTTCTTGCCATGTAAAGCTAATAGCAATAAAGAATATATGCGCGACGCTAAGAGAAGATATATGGATGAAATGATAAAGAAACAAAATGAACCTATTGTTGTAACCAATACGGTTCAAGAATTCTATTACTATATCGTACCTACTATTGCAGATGATTTACTTGACGAAGCAAGCGCTGATAAGAAAAAGGCGCTTCTTGATCTGGCTCAATCATTATCAATGATCAAAATCTTATTCGACTTAGATAAAGACATTCCGAAACTTAGCGACAGAAACAAAGAAGACATCAAAAATGCCGTAGCGATTCTAAAGGCTAACCCGGATTTAAAGATAATCATAACAGGTTATACGTCACCGGAAGGTTCGCAAGCTCATAACCAAGATTTAGCTCAAAGACGCGCAAATGCTGTAAGAGGTATCTTCGTTAACGAAGGCGTTCCAAAAGACCAAATTGCAACACAAGCCTTTACTGCTCAAGATCCGCAACATAAAATTGACATTCCTGAGAGAGAAGAATGGTCGCAACAACGTGCGGTTATCTTTAGAATTGAAAAGAAATAACAGTATATTTCTTCGTATAATTAAAAACTGCCGATTTATTCGGCAGTTTTTTTTGATTGAAGTACGCCCGGAATGCCGTTAGATTATGTTGTTATTGTTCATATTTCAGAGCTACCTCTTTGCAAATACGCTCCAATTTCTCTATAATTGCCTCATCTATTATGCCTTTTTTTAAGGTATCTAAAATTTCTTGGTGATTTGTGTGTAACGTATACAAATAATCGGCTTCAAAATTTTTAATGTAACTTACAGGGATTTTTAATAACAATCCGTTCACACCACAAAACAGAATGGCGATCTCTTCTTCAACTGTCAGTGGTGAATGTTGGGGTTGTTTCAAAATTTCAACATTCCTTTTCCCTTTTTCCAATATATTTTTAGTGGATGGGTCAAGGTCGGAGCCGAATTTGGCAAAAGCCTCTAATTCGCGGTATTGCGCTTGGGCAAGTTTTAATGTTCCGGCAACTTTTTTCATAGCTTTAATTTGCGCATTTCCGCCCACACGCGATACCGAAATTCCCACATTAATAGCAGGACGAACGCCGGAGTTAAACAAGGAGGTTTCCAAAAAAATCTGTCCATCGGTAATGGAGATTACATTGGTGGGAATATAAGCGGAAACGTCGCCGGCTTGAGTTTCAATGATGGGCAATGCTGTTAATGAGCCGCCTCCTTTTACCAAATGTTTAATGCTTTCGGGAAGGTCGTTCATCGTAATGGCAATTTCATCACAGTCAATAATTTTCGCGGCACGCTCCAACAAACGAGAGTGAAGGTAAAAAACATCTCCAGGATAGGCTTCACGACCCGGCGGACGGCGCAACAGCAACGAAACTTCGCGATACGCCACGGCTTGTTTCGATAAATCGTCATAAATGATCAATGCAGGACGTCCGGTATCGCGAAAATATTCTCCGATAGAAGCTCCTGCAAACGGTGCGTAAAACTGCATGGCTGCCGGATCGGAAGCGGTTGCCGTAACTACCACCGTATACGCCATCGCTCCTTTTTCGGTTAATGTTTTCACCGTGCTTGCCACCGAAGAACCTTTTTGCCCAATGGCCACATAGATACAATATACAGGTTCTCCTTTATCGTAAAACTCTTTTTGATTCAAGATGGTGTCAATAGCAATTGCTGTTTTTCCGGTTTGGCGGTCGCCGATAATCAACTCTCGTTGCCCGCGCCCAATCGGAATCATGGCGTCAATCGCTTTAATACCGGTTTGCAGCGGTTCTCTAACTGGTTGGCGGAAAATAACGCCCGGCGCCTTTCTTTCAATAGGCATTTCGTACAATTCGCCTTTAATCTCTCCTTTCCCGTCAATAGTTTCGCCCATGGTATTGATAACGCGACCCAACAATCCTTCCCCTACTTTAATAGAAACAATTCTTCCGGTGCGTTTGCAAATATCTCCTTCTTTCAGCTTTTTTGAATCTCCCAGAAGCACAATTCCTACATTGTCTTCCTCCAAATTTAGCACAATACCCATTACATCGCCTTCCGGTTTTTCAAAAATCACCAACTCGCCCGAGAGCGCATTTTGAAGTCCGTAAACACGAACAATACCATCGCCCACCAGTAGTATGGTGCCGGTTTCTGCCAGTTCGGCTTTAGAATCAAAATTATGTAGTTGTTTTCGGAGGATTGCGGTTACTTCGGAAGGTTTTATTTCAGACATAAAGGGTTTAAAGATTTCAGATTTAAAAATTTAAGGTTTTATTGCCGTCAGTTGAAACTGACGGGTTCAAGATTCAAGTTTAAGGTTTAATTAAAAAGTCCTTCAATTTCATCCTCAAATTTCTTGTAAATAAAGCTTCTTCTTAATTTAAGGGTTGGGGTTAATTCGCCGGATTCTACCGTCCATGGGTATCCAATGAGCTTAAAACGCGTAATTTTTTCGGCTTCACCGAAATGTTTATTGTATTTGTCCACAATTTGCTTAAATCTGGCAAGTATTTGCGGGTGTGCAATCATCTCTTCGTTGGTAGTATACGGAATTCCTTCTTTTGCGCACCATGAGCGCATATTTCCAAATTCAGGTACAATAAGCGCCGCTGCAAACTGTTTGTTTTCTCCGGCCACTAAAATATTGTCAATCATGGGATGTTCGGCAAACTTATTTTCGATTAAAGTAGGCACAATATATTTTCCGAAGGCGGTTTTAAACATCTCTTTTTTCCTTCCGGTGATACGCAATTGTCCTTCTAATTCAATTTGCCCTAAATCGCCGGTATGAAACCATCCTTCTTTATCTATCACTTCAGCGGTTAATTCGGGAGCTTTGTAGTAACCTTTCATCACGCAATGTCCTCTGGTGAGAATTTCGCCGTCTTTGGCAATTTTTACTTCAATTCCGGGAAGCGGCGGACCTACCGTGCCTATTTTCACTCCATCTTTAAAAAAGTTGCTCACTGCAATTACCGGAGAGGTTTCTGTTAAACCGTAGCCTTCCAATACAGGCACATCCATTGCCCAAAATATTTTGCTCAATTTGGGCTGTATTGCGGCGCCTCCCGAAACAACCACCTCAAACTGTCCTCCCAAAGCAGCTTTCCATTTGCTGAGCACCAATTTGCGGGCAATTTTCAGTTTCCATTTGTACCATTTCGATTTTCCTTCCAACTCAAAATCTAAAGCTACTTTATTTGCCCAAAAGAAAATCCTCCTTTTTATGCCTTTTTGTTTATGACCAACAGATAAAATTTTATCATAAAATTTTTCCAATAATCGTGGCACTGAAGTAAAAATATCGGGGCGAACCTCTTTTAAATTGTCGGCTATAGTAGCCATGCTTTCGGCATAATAAATAGAAACGCCGATGTAGTGCCACGCGTATACCATCATGCGTTCGTACACATGACAAAGCGGTAAGTAGCTTAAACAACGGCTGTCTACTCTTAGCGGAATAATGGGCGTTATTGCTTTTACATTATTCAGCATATTGGCGTGTGTAAGCATCGCTCCTTTTGGGTTTCCCGTAGTACCCGAAGTATAAATCAAGGTCATGACATCATCGGGCGTTATCGAATCTTTAATCTCTTTCAGCAGTTCCGGCGCCGGATTTGCCATACCTAATTCTACAATCTCATGCAAGTGCTTATATCCCCTTAAATTTCTGAACGTATAAACATTGTCTTTCAAACTGGGAATGCCGTTAATCACGTTTTCAATTTTTCTAAGCAGTTCCCATCCTGCTACAAAAACCATTTTCACGTCTGCATGATTCAATATATATTGATAATCAGTTTCACTAATAGTTGGGTAAATAGAGACATGAATGGCGCCTACCTGATGAATGGCCATATCTAAAAAATTCCATTCGGGACGATTGTTACTTATAGAAGCAATTCTATCTCCTTTTTTAATGCCCAACTGCAAAAGCCCGTATGCAATTTGCTCTGCTTTATGAATATATTGTGCAGTGCTGTAGTGAACCCATACCCCATTTTCTTTGCCGCAAACGGCATCCTCCTTTGGAAAGTTTTCCAAAGCGTGGGGTAATAAATCAAAAACTCTTGTTACATCCATAATTTAGCAACTAAATATTAAGGGCACAAAGATAGGAAAATTTTGATTTTTGATATAACGCCGGATCAGCATCTTTTGTGTGAATACAGCGCTGGTCTTATAGTTAAAATTTATAAATGACACCAAACTGTAAGTGTGTCATCACGAGGATGCTGGAAGAATTAAAACCGATATTAAAATCGTGCTTAGTGATTCTTGCTTTAGATTGGTACCAGTTCTCTTCCTTCTTTGTCATATCAATATTATATCCGAGGTTGAGGAAGTGCAATCCAGCCTCTACTTGAATACGATCTGTTAAATTAAATCCTAATATAGGTGTAACGTTAAGAACGCCAATTGCTAATGTTGTACTTATTTTTTCTGTTTTCTCATCATTTAATTTCGAAAAATAGTGATCACTGCCCACACCGGTTCTTCCTTCCAATATAATAGAAAATTTCTTGTAAGTAAATACAGAATACCTGGCGAATGGAAAAACTCTCCAAGTTACAGCATATTGTTTGAGCTTATTACCTTTATCGGCGTAAATCAAAAAATTTGGTCCAACTGATAAACTCAAGCCCGCGGCAAGTTTCTCATTAAAATAATAGCCTGCTTTTGGCGCTATTGAAAACCCCATTTCAGTTCTGTGGTCTATTCGTTCGATGTTATCCCTTGTTGTTGTTTCTTTAAAATCATTTACATTAATGCCGATTGACCCTGCAATAAACCACTGGGCGTTTGCATTTAGGGCAAGGAAGGTGATTACGGAGATGATAAAAGTTTTTTCATATTATATTGTTTTTGGTTAATATTTCCTCTACTTTTGGAAATTCAGTTTTTCGATATTTTGGTTATATCTTAAAACCAACCGCCAAACGCCAATATTGATTATAGGAAGCAATAAAAGATCTATCAAAGGTGCTTCTCAACCCCCATTTATAATCGCTTTTTATTAATATTTCATATTTTTTGACAGGAATTCGCAAACCCACACCTCCCGAAATACCAAAATCCGGCTTATATACAATAGTTTCCCTTTCAATAATAGTGCCCTTTTCAGTAAATTTACGTTTTTCAAAAACAACAGGTTCAAAGAAAGCGCCCGCTTCAATAAAAAACTTTACTTTTTTACCAAAATTTACGCGAACATTTACAGGAATACCAATAAAATTGTAAAAAGATTCAAATTCCTGAGCAAATGATGGTTGTCTAAATAAACCATTATACTCTAAGCCGACTATTAAATTGCATCTTTTTTGATTAAAGAAAGCATTAGATATCCCTACTCCAAATCCAAACAGATCTTGTACTTGCATAAGTCCACCATTACGAATGTGAAAAGATACTTTAAATTCAGGGGAAAAATGTTTTTTTTGAGATTCCTGCGCAAACATTCCAAAATTACTTCCTATAAAAATAATTAATAGCAAAAAGCGGTATTTCATAGCACTGCAAATTTTGAGGTTAAAATTTTATCTTTAAAAATTAGTGAGATGATGTAGATGCCGATTTGCATTAAGACCTTTGCAAAAACCATGTTTTGTGTTAAAATATTAACAGCCAAGCTGTTGTGCTGTACAATCGCCTTGCAAAGGCCTCGAAATTTTTAAAATATCACAGTCTTTTCTTGGTCTATTCACCGACATAGATAACTTCACTTTTTATCATCTCATAGTCGTTACACATAAATCCTGAAATTCCTCCAACATAACATAGTATTTTGCCCGAACAATTGTAATAAACAGTCATACCATCATAAAAATGTAGATCACTAACAACAAATCCCTCTATTCTCTTTCCTTTTTTTTGATCTTTAAAAATTGCCTTTGAAATGCTATATGAAATGATACCACTATCACGATAGTTTTTTATTTCCGAAAGCCATGGCAAATTCGTAAGCGGATCTGATACATTGCAAACCTTGCCTCCTTTTTCACAAGATGTAAAAAAGAATAGAATGCCTATGCTTATTAAACATATTGTTTGTTTCATAAAATATTATTGTTTTATTACTTTAAATGTACGATTATATTCGTTAGATGTTATTTTAAATAAGAACACGCCTGAGTGAAAAGAACTTAAATCCACAATATGCTTGTTGTCCGTAATTGTTTGCCGGAGTAATTCTTTTCCCATGATATCATAAACCGATAAATGAGCTTCTTTATTGTTTTCAACAAAAGATAAATGAACAAAATTATGAGTTGGATTAGGATATAATATAACATTTTGTCGGAGTTCATTTCCTTGATTGTCTATACTTACTTGATGAAAAGAATCTATTGTATTGTCTATTGCATTTGATATATCTTGTGGGTTCCGGGAAATAAATGCACAAGGTTGAATATATGCATGAAATGTTGCACCGGATTTTACTTCAAATCCGGGACTGAGCGTAATTTGATCGCCCGCACGATAAGTAACATTGGCATTTGTCTGAATAATATTTGTAGCTTGTATCGTATTTATGGCTCCAAATGCCATGGTTGTTCCAGATGGTATAGTTTGAGTTATTATCAAATTCTCTTGATAAGGAGCCATGATTAGGTCTATTCCAACAGCGCGCCATGCATCTATAACACTCTTTACTTCGGGCGAACAAGCTCCAAAATGTATAAAAGCCGCTAATGAAGTCCACAAAGCCGCTATCGGATAAATTGTATTAGGCGTAAAAAATTGTGTTAAACTCCTATAAACTAATTTCTCCGCTTTCTCTATTCCTATTCCGGTTATCGAAAATGGAATATTTCCATTGATTCCGGAGCCACCATTGGTTAAAAGATAAAACCAAAAATTAAATACACCGCTATTCGTATGTACTCCTCCATTGTCACTACTTCCGGAATGCCAAAGAGGTCCTTTGTATATACTTGGCTGTCCCCCTAAAATTGGAGCCCATAAATATCGCATAGCTGTACTTTGTAGAGTTATATCTTCTCCAATTGACCAAAGACCAATGAATGGCTTACAAATATAGTTTTTAGTACATGCATAGTTTTCAACACATACAGCAAAAATATCGCTAATGCTTTCGCTTAATGCACCGGATTCTCCTTGATAGATAAGACCTGCTGTATGTTGAGTTACGCCATGCGCAAACTCATGAGCAACTATATCAAGGCATGTAAGGGCATCACGTGAAACATTGTCACCATCTCCAAAAATCATTACCTTTGCTGCATTATCCCAACCGGCATTATTAAAATTATTTCCATAATGAACATAACTTTTTATTTTTCCTCCATAGCCATCATAACTGTTTCTACCATGCCTATTCTTAAAATAATCATAACTCACCATAGCGCCCCAGTGTGCATCCAAGGCAGCATCGTCTTTATTTGCATTATGAAAGTCTGCTTTTAGCCAATAGTTATCGAAGCTAAAAAAATCAATTGCTGTTGAGAGGTCTGTCCCTTTTCTTAAATTGTAAGTTTCTATTCCATTACCTCTACTATCATCTCGTAGTATATAATGCTGACCGTTGTGTTTGGTGGAAATCTCTTGTGTGTAAGAATATCTTGTTTCTGCAAACCCAGTAGCTCCTCTTATTAAAGAATTCACATGAATAATACTGCCTGTATGCGCATCTACATAAACGTAATCTTTTGAATGTGGGATGGTTGCATAAATTTCAAATTTATAGGCTAACGAAAGTTTTGTACTTGCCGTGTCCATGTAGTTTTTACAAATAATTAATTCGCCTCTTGGTGGTTTCTTTAAATATTCCTGCTCTGTTAGCTCCAAATATCTATGTTCGCTGCTTTCCCAAATATATTGTTCTGCTCCAATATATTCTTTTGCTTTTTCTAAAGCGAAGGCCTCTGTTATAGAAGCACGTGCATCTAAACCTTGAAAACTTGCTTCTTTAAAAAACTCTCCATTAATAAACCTGACTCTGTCATTCTCATAGTGTACTTTTAGAATAGCATATTCAATAGGGATATTTTTATATTTGAATTTATAGTCTTCTGTTCGCCATTCCCAGATATTATTATTATCTCTCCCTCTTTCAAGTAAATAATATGTAATATCTTCATTATAAATAACATTCTTTTTCCATTCATCAAAACCTCTTGTGGGATCTAAAGGAGAAAACTCTTGATATACATACCAAATATCCTGTCCTTTCGTAAAAAGAAATAATGAAAGAAAATAAATAATAATTGCTATTTTTCTCATTACTTACCTCCTTTCGTTTGTTTTAATTCATCTATTTGTTTTTGCATTTGAATAATATACAGCGTAAGTTCTTCCACTTTTAGAAGAAGTATTGCATTCATTTCGCCTAAATTAACTCCGTTGATTTCCACTTTTGCGGCAGATGGCACATTGGGAAGGTGCTGGTTTTCGGTAATAAACTGCTCTACTTCATTCAAAGTTGGTAGTTTATAATCTTTAGAAAACACATAATCAGGCCAGCAGGAGGCAATTTGAACTTTTATTTCTTTGGCACACAGCAAATTATTAACTCTTAAATTATTTGTGGTAGCTGTACCGTTAATCGTTGCCGTTTGTGCATTCAGCGCATTCGCAGTTAGAGTATTGGTAATATTCGCGCTTTGTGTACTTAAAGTACCTGTGAGAGTTGCCGTTTGTGCATTCAGCGCATTCGCAGTTAGAGTATTGGTAATATTTGCGCTTTGCGCACCTAAAGCACCTGTGAGCGTTGCCGTTTGTGCATTCAATGCATTCGCAGTTAGAGTATTGGTAATATTTGCGCTTTGCGCACCTAAAGCACCTGTGAGCGTTGCCGTTTGCGCATTCAGTGCATTCGCAGTTAGAGTATTGGTAATATTCGCGCTTTGCGCACTTAAAGCCCCTGTGAGAGTTGCTGTTTGTGCATTCAAAGCATTCGCAGTCAGTGTAGTTGTAATATTTGCGCTTCGTGCACTTAAAGCACCTGCGAGAGTTGCCGTTTGCGCGTTCAGCGTATTCGCAGTTAGTGTACCAACAATAGCAGCGCTTTGTGCCTTAAATGAACCATCAACATCTAATTTGGCTTGAGGAGAATCAAAATTCGATAAACCCACCCCAACATTGCCATCGGGAGCGATTGTTAAACCGCCACCGGGTCCTTCAAGATAGAAATTGGCTTGCTCTTGTTGCTGAAAACTAATGCCTTTGTACCTATCAATAAAATAAATATTAAACCCGTTCCATGGGCCGCTACCCGTGAAATCATTTGTCATTTGCATTATCCTACTAGTAGTGCTATAAGTATTTGTATCGGACATAGAATTATCGTGAATATGTAATGTAGCATTAGGATTCGGAACCCCTATTCCTAAAAATGTCTTATCTTGTAGTAGGCGCATACGCTCAATGTTATCCGTTTTAAAAATGATGGGCTTAGCATCGGTGGTGCCGAGAAAATTAGAAGATGAGGTATTCGCATTTCCCGATAAGGTCCATGGGTTAGGCGTTGAAAGTTGCGCATTTACTCCCAAAAAGAGCGCGCCAAAAAAGAAAATAAAAATTGTTTTTTTCATAATAATTTGATATTAGATTAATAATGTTTTCCGCGGCAAAATTACAGTTCAAATGAATTGAATATCAAAATTATATGGCAAATCCTACCCGAATATACGGCAAATTTTACCCGATATAAAAAGAGAGAACAGTGGCAATGCCCGGTCATGTTTCGGAAGGTTTATAAAATCTGATACATAGAAAAACCTTAACCTTCGCTTATCCGCGATAAGCGAACAAATACAAATTCCTTTTCCACTTGTGGAAAAGGTGGCAGACGGCGGTGCCTCACCTTTGCTTAGCGCACATCATTGTGTTCGCCGGATGACGGAAAAGGCATATCAAAAATAATTCCTTGTAAAAAACAATGTATTCATTTCACCGTTGTTAATTTTTACTAAAACTTACTCAAATAACTATTATGACTATTATTGAAAACAAAATCATTAAACCGAGATTTACAAATAATCTTCCTAAAAACAGGGATTTAATCCATTTTTCTAAAAACAACAGATGTGCAGGAATTTTATCCGAAGTGCTATTTTGGAAGCAGGTACATAAAGGAAAGTTTTTTGGGATTAATTTTAATCGTCAAAAAATTATAGGTAATTATATCGTTGATTTCTACGTGCCTTCATTAAGTTTAGTTATTGAAATTGACGGCTCATCGCATAATTACAAAGAAGAATATGATTTTAAGAGAGAAGAGTTTTTTAAATCATTAGGGTTGCTTGTCTATAAAATACCGGATATCGAAGTGAAGAAAAATCTTTCTTGGATTATGGAGGGGTTGAAGGATTTTATTATTGCAGAGTATAGTTAGTTTTTAATAAGGAATTATTTTTGACATGCCTTTTCCGTCATCCGGCGGCAGAAAATTTCCGAGTACAAAACAGTAATTGTAGCCGCCGTCTGCCACCTTTTCCACAAGTGGAAAAGGAATTTGGATTTGTTCGCTTATTGCGGATAAGCGAAGGTAATATCCATGATAACGTCACCGCATATTGCCTGTTTCATCTTCAAAAACAATATCTGTATAATGATAGAAAAAATTATATTGCAATGCTTTGGAAATACGTTGAAGCAATGAGGTATCCATAGATTTCTTTTTCAATACTTTGCGAAGATTGCTCGGATCTATGAAAACTTCACCGGCAAGCCATGCCACTGAACGTTTTTCTTTTTTTAATTTTTGCAGTATCAGTTCACCTATATGTATATGGTAGTTTTTCATTTATTTTATCGCCATAGAAATAGAAAAGCGTGAGATTATATTTATCTGTCTTTGAGGTACTACCAATACCCGGCTCCCAAATAAATATCCCACGCCAAATGGCGTTTCGTATTATTCCGGGAGCCTTTTTGAATTTGGTAGTTTTCAAAGACATAATAAAAGCAAAAGCGCTTTTTACTAGTTATTAAAATTCAATTTGTTATGTCATAAACAATATCTATATGGTTAATAATTGGGGCAAAAATATGAAAAAAGGATGAATATGCCGGATACAAAAAATATTGCAAGAATCGCCTGACTCTGAAAAACTCCCAAAACGAGTATTTTTGATAAGTTATCCTCTTTTTTCATGTTTATTTAGAAAAAAGGATATTACAGCAATATTTTTTTATACATTTGCAGCCATTAATTAATGTTTAATTTAAAAAATATCATTATGAAAAAATTTTTATCTTTCTTTTTAATTGCTTGCTTTTCGGCAACTTTATTTGCACAAACCATTGTGTCAACCGAGCCTTCCAACAGAAACGCTATTATAGAAGAATACACCGGCTGGAGATGCCAGTGGTGTCCTGATGGGCATAGAATTGCTAATGTAATTACAACAAATAATCCCGGACGCGCTTATGCGATTAATATTCATCAAGGTTCATTTGCTACTACAGCTCCTCTTTATACTACCCCATGGGGAAATGGGTTAGCGGGTCAGTATACTATCTCCGGTTACCCATGTGGAACAGTCAACAGAGGCTCAGCCATGCTCAACAGAGGGCAATGGACAAGTGCTGCTAATGCTGTTATTGCCGATGCCTCGCCTGTTAACGTAGCTGCTCAAGGAACCATTAACTGGGAAACAAGAAAATTAACCCTTTTGGTTGAAGCTTATTACACAGGAAATGCTACCGAAAGTACAAACAAGTTAAATGTAGCATTATTGCAAAATAATATATTGGGTCCTCAAGATGGACTCGGATTATTTATGGATATGGTGGTATTTGAAGGATATGTTCCTCCGACTCCGCCATACCCTCGCTATAGACACATGCACATGCTTCGCGATCTAATTACCGGTCAATGGGGCATGGATGTTACGCCTACAACCACCGGCTCATTTTGGACTCATACTATTGAATATGATATTCCGGCACATGTGAACAATATACCTATTGAATTAGATGATATTGAAATCCTTGTTTTTATGGCTGAAAACCAAAAAACAATTATTACGGGAACAGAAGCAACACTTACTTATGTGAATTTACCTGCCACTAATCCAAGATTTACCGAATTAGTTGTATTACCGGTCGATTGCTCAAATGAGGTTGCCGCTTCTGTTAAAATTAAAAATGCAGGAGAAACTCCTATTACCTCTTTAGAGTTCTCTTATTCTGTTGCCGGTGCTACACCTCATACTTATGTGTGGAATAACGGAACAATCAACCCTATTGCTATTGAAACTATACTTGTTCCGGTGGAAGTTCAACCAAACCAAACCCAAAACATTATAGTAGATTTAGTGAAAGTTAATAATGAAACGGTTACCCCATTAACGAAGAATATGAATTACAAAAAAGAAGTTGCACAAAACGGCGATATGGATATGAAATTGATTATTCAATGTGACCAGTATTTTAGTGAAACTGCTTTCAAAATCTTCAAACCGGATGGAACCATTCTTATACAATCTAATTGGTTTTCAACAGGTGGAACCAGAGAATTTAATTTTACTCCTACAACAGAAGGTTGTTATAGAGTTGAAATACTTGACATGTACGGCGATGGAATTACAGGAGGAGGCGAGAGAATTAGAATAGTAAATTCTGCCGGAGAAAATCTTTACACTCACAATGGGCAATTTGGCACCATACTTAGAGTAGCGGTACCTGTAGGCACTCCCCCTTCCCCTACATTTACAATTACAGCAACTGCAGGAGAAAATGGCATCATTTCTCCGGCAGGCGAAACAGTATATGAAGAAGGTGAAAGTGCTACCTATACATTTACTCCTGATCCCGATTATGAAGTAGAAGAGGTATATATTAACGATGAACCTATGGGATTGGAAAAAGTTACCGAATACGTATTCTCTGAAGTGGATAAAGATTATACCATTCATGTAACTTTCAGATTAATTGTAGGCATTAATGAAGCAAACAAAACTGCCGTTTCTGTTGCCCCAAATCCTGTACAAAATAAATTATATGTAACGGGTGCCTATGATAAATTGGAGATTATTTCTATTGCCGGCCAAGTGCTTGCTACTGCTTATAATCAACCCTCCGTTGATGTAAGTCGCTTAGCAAAAGGAATCTATTTTGTTAAAATTCAAACCAATGGACAAATAAACACCTTTAAAGTCGTAAAATAAATATGAAAAAACTGATCACCTTATTGTTTGTTGGGCTATTCCTATCAAGTTTTGCTCAAAAATTCCAACTTACCGATAGCGAAGGAAATCCCTATACCAATGGGCAAACTATTTATGCAACGATTACTGTGCATGATTGGCATCCTATTGGAGATTATCGCTTAAATATTACAATGGAAAATCTTACCGCAAGCGCTTTAGAGATGGACACAAGGTGCACTGCCATAGAATTAATTGAAGGAGCAGCAGTTGAAGTGTGTTTAGACGGGTGTCTTTCGGGTGAAATAATTGAGATCTCCACAGAAATTCCGGAAGGAGGTGCTAAGATTTATCCGTTACATATACTATTTCCTGATAATACTTTCGGATTGAACAGGTTCAAACTGGAATTTATGGCGGGAGGCGAAACCATAACGCTTCATGCCATTATAGATATGTGTGGGGTAGGGGTGAAGGAACAGAATAATGCGAACGTGTCGCTTTCGGCGTTTCCGAATCCGGCGCCTGCCAATTCTAAAATCAATGTGTCTTACACGCTTGCTGATAAAAATGATAAACATCGTTTGGTGGTTAGAAATATTTTGGGCGCTGCGGTAATGGATATGCCGTTAAATTCCTATGAGAACAACATTTCTATTGATGCTTCAACTTTAAAATCAGGCGTTTATCTCTATACTATTGAAACTAAAAACCAAATCTCCATTACAAGAAAACTCATCGTTAAATAGTATCTACTATTGAATACGAATAATATTATCACACTTAGTTTGCTCATAGCGCTATTACTTATAGCGCTTTCTTTTGTATTGTATAAAAGAAAATTACTGCTAATGCTGCACGCATTGTTTTCAACGCGCTATCTTCAACAGTTGCTTCGTGAAGGAAAATTAGCAAATGAATATACGCACTTTTACTCTATTTTACTCTATCTTTTTATTTTTCCTTGTTTAATTTTGGCTATTTTTGATTTTTATCCTCATAAACTGTTAGAAATAAATTGGTCGTCACCGGAACTGTATGGAATAGCATGTGGTGGCGTGGCGGCATGGCTTTTAGTATCTCAATTTTTTTTATGGTATTTTACCACCATTTTTAATTATCAAGAAGAAAGATACTTATATTCAACTATTAAAAATATATACCGTTTTTATCATGTTTTATTGTTAGCATGTATTGTTCCCATAGTGTGGTACAGTTATACACCGGAATTGATATTCTTCGTTTATTTTCCTTTTTTAATAATTCTCAATGTTGCATTTTTTATTCGTTTTTTAAGGAATATAAATAGTGCAAGTCGTATTCAATTTTTTATATACTTTTGCAGCCTTGAAATTTTACCTTATTTATTGCTCGTTAAATTTCTCATTATTAGCTTATAACATCAAATAATTCTTTGTCATTTTTCTACCAATGAAGATTAAAAACATCCTTGTTTCTCAAATTGCCCCGGCAGATTTTGAAAAATCGCCTTATGCCGACTTAAAACGGAAGTACTGTGTCTCTTTTGATTTCTACAAGTTTTTTAAGATTCACAGCATTTCAGGTATTGATTTTCGTAAATCGAAAATCAACATTTTAGATCATACAGCGATCGTTTTTTCAAGTACGACGACCATTGATCAATTTTTTATGTTGTTAAAAGAGTTACGAATAGAGATGCCCGATGAGATGAAATATTATTGTATGACCGATATGGCGGCGCATTACCTTCAAAAATATATTCCTTATCGTAAGCGAAAAATATTTTTCGGTAAAAACAATAATCCATCCAGTGTTTTTGATTTATTGTTGAAAAATAAAACACATAACTATTTGATTCCTTGTGGTGCAGACTCGATGGGCACCCAATTTGCCGACTTTTTTGATAAACACACTATAAAATATACGCAAGCAGTTTGTTTTACTACCGAGCCGGCAGATGTAAAAAATGATGTTGATTTGTCGAAATACGACATGGTTGTGTTTTTCAGCCCGATAGGCGTTGCTTCATTAAAAACCAATTTCCCAAACTTTGTTCAAGGCGAGTTGGCTTTTGGTGCTATGGGCGCCGCCGCCGCCGAGGCAGTAAGAGAATCCGGCTGGGAATTGCACGTGGAAGCGCCTACAAAACAACACCCCACCATTACCGCTGCCCTTGACGTTTTCTTAAAAGAATATGCCACACGTCGCAGATAAAAAATTGAAAAACACTTTCCGAAAACACGATAGACTAAAATCCTCGTTGGAAATAGAAGCATTGTATCGTGAAAACAAATTTGTGATAGCTTATCCGGTAAAATGTTACTATTCATTTTCTGAAATAGATGAAAAAGAGCATATTGTACGTGCTGCCTTTGCCGTTCCTAAAAAAGTATTCAAAAAAGCGGTAGAAAGAAACGGTTTAAAACGCAGAATGCGGGAAGCGTATCGCCTGAATTACAAAAAGGTGTTTGAGGTATTTATTAATAAAAAAGAAGAACAGCTGAAACTTTTTTTCATTTATATTGGGAGAGAGATGATGGATTTCGGAGCTATTGAGAAGAGTTTGTTGATTATTTTGAAAAGCATACAAGTAAAGAAAAACGCAGATTTGTAAAAAATCTGCGTTTTTTTTGATAATCTGCATTATCTGCGTGCCAAGTGATTCCGAATGGGATCGAACCATTAACCTACTGCTTAGAAGGCAGTTGCTCTATCCATTGAGCTACGGAACCTTGCTTTAGTCGGGATGACAAGATTCGAACTTGCGGCCTCTTCGTCCCGAACGAAGCGCGCTACCGGGCTGCGCTACATCCCGCCTCGAAAAAGGCGGCGCAAAAATATATTTTTTTTGCTAAAAGTAACAAAATTGCCCTCCGATTTTGCATCGGTTTTTTTAAGATCACAAAATGTCTAAAATTCAGCATTTTGTGGTGTTCTCGGAAATGGAATCACATCACGAATATTTCCCATACCGGTAATAAACAGCATCATTCGCTCAAAACCAAGTCCGAAGCCGGCGTGTGGCGCCGTGCCAAATTTGCGAGTTTCCAAGTACCACCAAATATCTTTTTCCGGAATATTCATTTCGCGAATACGGGTAAGCAATTTGTCGTAATCGGCTTCACGTTCTGAGCCGCCAATAATCTCTCCAATTTTCGGAAACAACACATCCATAGCACGAACGGTTTTGCCATCTTCATTTTGCTTCATGTAAAACGCTTTAATGCTTTTCGGATAATCGGTTAAAATAACCGGTTTTTTGAAATGATTTTCAACTAAATATCTTTCGTGCTCCGATTGTAAATCTACACCCCATTCTACCTTGAATTCAAATTTTTTGCCTGATGCTTTCAGAATTTCAATTGCTTCGGTATAAGTTAAGCGCACAAATTCGTTATCTATTACAAAACGCAGACGGTCAATCAACTCTTTATCAAACATATCGTTTAAAAATTGAATATCATCGTAGTTGTGTTCCAACACATAACTCACCAAATATTTAATAAAATCTTCAGCGAGGTTCATGTTGTCGGTAATGTCAAAAAACGCCACTTCGGGTTCAATCATCCAAAATTCGGCTAAATGTCGGGGCGTATTGCTATTTTCAGCTCTGAAAGTAGGACCAAACGTATAGATTTTTCCCAGCGCCATAGCGCCGAGTTCGCCTTCCAACTGGCCGGAAACCGTTAAGCTGGTATGTTTCCCAAAAAAATCTTGCGAAAAATCTACGCCGCCTTCCGCATTTTTCGGCACGTTATGCAAATCGAATGTGGTTACATTAAACATGGCGCCGGCGCCTTCCGCATCGGAGGCGGTAATAATCGGCGTATGCATATAAAAATAGCCGTGATTATTGAAATAAGTATGAATGGCGTACGACAACGCATGACGCAAACGCAAGACACAGCCAAAATAGTTGGTGCGTGGGCGCAAATGCGCTATTTCGCGAAGAAACTCCATACTGTGTCCTTTCTTTTGCAACGGATAGCTTTCCGGATCGGCAGTGCCGTAAATTTCAATGCTTTCCGCTTGAATCTCTACCGATTGTCCTTTGCCTTGCGATTCCACCAATTTTCCGGTTACACGCAAACATGCGCCGGTAGTAATCTGTTTTATAAGCTCTTCTGAAAAATGAGCAAGATCGGCAACAATTTGTATGTTGTGCACGGTAGAGCCATCGTTTAAAGCGATGAATGCCACAGCGTTATTGCCGCGTTTGGTGCGCACCCAGCCTTTTACTTCTACTTGATTGCCAATACCGAATTTTTCAGGGTTTTTTAGAATTTCTTTTATCATAATGATATGAATTATTGCGATTTGATAAATGAGCGGCAAAAATAGGGTTTTTTAACGATTACTTTTCCTCTTCTGCATTTTCCTTAACCAAATCGGCAAAATAATCAACCCTACTGCCAAGTAAGGATAGTATGAAATGGCTCTCCAAAGCACGGCTACAGCCGCGTGGGTCTGTTCGGGAACGTCATTTCTGAAAAAGGCAGAAAAAGCAAGTTCTGCAATTCCGCTGGCGCCCGGTGTGGGGCTAATCAACAAAATAACCCACATTACTAATTGTTTGGCAAAAAACAACAACTGTTGCATGATATGGAAACCCAATTCGGGATTGAGGGCTAAGATTAAAAAATTGAGTGTCAGGTAGCGTGCTGTCCAAGTTAAAGCAGTAGCGATAAATGCTTTTGCCCAATATCCAAACGATTTGCCTTTCAATTCTATAGAAGAAGCGATCAACTCATCGCCGGCTTTCTCCATTTTAGGTTGCCATTTCTTTAAAAATGAAACAGAAAAAAGTTTCACCAATAGCTTCTTTACTCCATTAGGTGCAACAAAAATACCCAACGTAATCATTGTAGTCATCGCAATAATAACGCCATAGCCGATAAAAAAGAAAACCATCGGATTAAACGGTAAAGTATCGCCAAAATGTACAATATTGACTCCCAGTAACAAAAGCAACAGCGCAACGGTAACGATGTAAAATATTTCATCCAACATCACCGTAGTGAATATGATGGCGGTACTTTTTCCCAATGATAATCCCTCTTGATTTATAAAATAGATGGCAAATGCTGAGCCGCCTACTACAGCGGGCGTAACTGAAGAAGCAAATTCCCAAAGCATTACCACGTGCCAACTGTCTAACCAACTCAGGCGTTTTTCTGTTAAAATCCGCAGACGTATGATATACATCAAATCGCGCATCACCATGCAAACCAATGCCAAAAGAATATATTGCAAACTCACCGTAATGCCTTTTAAAGCAGTAAAATCGAAATCTGAAACATACAAAGAATAAGCTGAAAATCCTATTCCTATCGCAATAGGAATGAGGACGCGTTTGAGGCTGAAAGTTGATTTAATGTTGGGGGATGGTGCTTGCATTATTTAAAATTAGGCGGCAAAAGTATGCGTTTTTTTTATTTTCAAAAAATTTCATATACATTTGCACTGCAATTAAAATTGAACAATGTTTCTAAAAACAATTTTGTGCTTCATTTTTTTTACGTTACATTTCACGTTATTCGCTCAGCTCCCCAAAAATATTGAAAAAGCGGTGAATAAAGCAGAAACCGAAATGGCGCAACATAAATATGAAAAAGCGTTGCCTATTTTGGAAAAAACTTACCTGAAATCGCCCATTCAACTTCGTCCTTTTTTACAATGGAAAATAGACCAATGCAGATTCGGGATAAAAGCGATGCGAAATCCTACGAGTATGATACCCATCAATTTAGGGGCAAACGTAAACTCGGAATGGGACGAGTATCACCCTACCTTAACCGGAAACAGTAAAGAGATGTTGTTTACGGTGCGCCGTCCGCGCGACGAGCACACGATATGTGCACACTGCAAAACGGAAGAAGATATTTATAGCAGTTTGCAAGAAAACGGAATATGGCAGCCACGAACAAAATTGGGAAAACCAATTAATACGGGACATAACGAGGGGGCGCAGAGCATTTCTCCTGATGGGAACTATTTGTTTTTCACTATTTGCGGCGCTGAATTTGGATATGGCAGTTGCGATATTTACTGGTCGAAACGAGAGGGAGACGGCTGGTCGAAGCCCAAAAATTGTGGTCCGAAAGTAAACACAAGGTATTGGGAATCTCAACCTTCCATAGCAGCGGATGGAAAAACCATCTATTTTACCTCGAACCGTCCGGGCGGATACGGTGGCATGGATATTTGGAAGACCGAGATGATCTCCGAAGGCGTTTTTACCGATCCTGTTAATTTAGGAAACGTGATTAACACGCCATATGATGAGATTTCCCCATTCATCCATTTCGATCAAAAAACACTCTATTTTGCTTCCGACGGACATTTGGGAATGGGTGGAAGAGACTTGTTTTACAGCAAAATGCAATCCGATGGAAATTGGAGTAAACCCGTAAATTTGGGCTATCCCATCAATTCATTTCAAGATGAATCAGGAATTTTTATCAATGCACAAGGCAACGTAGCTTATTTTGCTTCCAATAGACCGGGCGGGTTTGGCGGATTGGATATCTATTGTTTTGAGTTGGAAGAATCGTTGCGCCCGGAACCGGTATTATTTACCGAAGAAAAAACGGAGAATAAAGATACTACATCAACCCTTATTGATGTCTTAGCAACCTTAGTACCGGGAGAAACTTTCATTTTACCCAACCTCTTTTTTGAATTTGCACAATCGAATCTCTTGCCCAACTCTTATCCCGAATTGCAACGTTTGTTAAATTATTTAATTAAAAATGAAACGGTTAAAATAGAAATCAGCGGACATACCGACAATCAGGGCTCGGATACCTATAATCAAAAACTTTCGATGGAAAGAGCACAAACCGTTTATCGTTATTTAATTGACAACGGTATAGATGCCAATCGTTTATCTTTTAAAGGATACGGAAAGGAACGCCCCATTGCGCCTAATGATACGGAAGAAAATCGTGCCAAAAATCGCCGAACAGAGATTTTAATTTTAGAAGCATCGGGATCAGGAAAAAGATAAAAGCCGGCGATTTATTTAAAAACCGCCGGCTTTATTTTTAATTCGCAATTAAATTATTAACGCGCCATTTTTTTATACTGCTCATAACGCCATCTGGCATTATCTTCGCAAGCTTTGAATAATTCTTTCGCTTCTTCGGGGAATGTGCCGATTAATGAAGCATAACGTACCTCCGATTTCAAGAAGTCTTGGAATTTGCTCCAATCCGGTTCTTTGCTGTCGAGGATGAACGGATTTTCGCCTTTTTCTTCCAATTCGGGGTTGTATCTCCATAAGTGCCAGTAACCGCACTCTACCGCCAATTGTTGCTCAAATTGCGTTTTACCCATACCCAATTTTAATCCGTGGGCAATACAAGGTGAGTATGCAATGATGATAGAAGGTCCGTTGTAAGCTTCAGCTTCTTTCAACGCTTTGAACCACTGCGTTTGCGATGCGCCCATAGCTACTTGTGCTACGTAAACATATCCGTAAGAAGCGGCAATTACGCCAAGGTCTTTTTTACGGATTTTTTTACCTGATGTAGCAAATTTTGCCACTGCGCCTGCCGGGGTTGCTTTAGAAGATTGACCGCCGGTGTTAGAATAAACCTCGGTGTCCATCACTAAAATATTCACATCTTCTCCGGAAGCGATCACGTGATCCAAACCGCCAAAGCCGATGTCGTATGCCCAACCGTCGCCGCCAAAGATCCATTGTGACTTTTTCACTAAATATTGCTTCAATCCCATAATCTGTTTGCAATATACACAATTAGATTTTTCTGCTAATGGAATAATTTGATTAGCAATACGTTGTGTCTCAATTGTGCTGTTTTTATTGTCAATCCATTCTTGGAATAACTTTTTCAATTCACTGCTACAGTTATCGCATGTTTCAATAGCCTCTTTCATCAGGCGCTCAATTCTGCTGCGCATTTGATTGGTTGCAAGCGCCATACCGAAACCGTATTCGGCATTGTCTTCAAATAGAGAGTTTGCCCAAGCCGGCCCGAAGCCTGTTTTCTTATTTTTACAATACGGCGTTGCAGGAGCCGAACCACCATAGATAGAAGAACATCCGGTAGCGTTGGCAACCAACATTTGCTCGCCGAATAATTGCGTAATAGTTTTGATATAAGGTGTTTCACCGCAACCGATACATGCGCCTGAGAACTCAAATAAAGGTTGTGCAAATTGTGAATTTTTCACATTTGCTCCTTTGTTAATTAAATTGTCTTTATAAGCCACATGTTTTTCCATATAGTCGAAACGTGCTTTCTCTTCCATTTGGGTTTCTAAGAATTCCATTTCTAACGCTTTGGTTTTCGCCGGACAAACATCGGCACAGTTGCCGCAACCCGAACAATCTAACGGAGAGAGTTGCATGCGGTATTGCAAACCTTCAAACTCTTTGCCGATAGCCTTCAAAGTAGCCGGTTTACCGGGGCAACCTGCTAATTCTTTTTCATTCAATAAATAAGGACGAATAGCAGCGTGAGGGCACACAAATGAACATTGGTTACACTGAATACAGTTTTCGGGAATCCACTTGGGAACGTGTACGGCAATACCGCGTTTTTCGTAAGCCGTTGTTCCTGCAGGGAAAGTGCCGTCTTCATAGCCCAAGAACGCGCTCACCGGAAGGTTATCGCCTTTTTGCGCCGTCATAGGCTCTACAATATTCTTAATAAACTCAGGAATTTCGCGAGTATCAGGCGCTTTTTTTACTTCAATTTTCGCCCATTCAGCCGGAATTTCTACTTTGGTTACGGCGCCGCCGGCATCCACAGAAGCATAATTCATAGCTACAACATTTTCGCCTTTAGTTCCGTAAGTTTTATCAATCGCTTTCTTCATTTCTTTAACCGCTAATTCGTAAGGAATTACCTCAGAAATTTTGAAAAATGCCGATTGCAAAATAGTATTGGTTCTGTTGCCCAAACCAATTTTCTCAGCCAACTCCGTAGCATTGATAATATACATGCTGATGTTGTTTTCAGCCAAATATTTTTTCACGTAATCGGGCAAACGTTTTTTGGTTTCTTCTACATCCCATAATGAGTTGTATAATAATGTGCCACCTTTTTTCAAACCTTTTAATGTGTCGTATTTTTCCAAATATGAAGGCACGTGAACTGCAACAAAGTCGGGAGTTCCCACCAAATAAGGCGCTAAAATAGGCTCATCTCCGAAACGCAAGTGCGAGCAAGTAAAACCACCCGATTTCTTAGAATCGTAAGCAAAATAAGCCTGCGAATATTTATCGGTATTATCTCCAATAATGGTGATAGAGTTTTTGTTTGCGCCTACCGTACCATCTGCACCTAAGCCGTAGAATTTAGCTTCGTAAGTGCCTTTCGGTAATACGGAAATTTCAGGAAGTAGCGGTAACGATTTGTGTGTAACATCATCATTTATACCTATAGTAAATTGATTTTTAGGTTGAGCTGATGCTAAATTATTGAAAACAGATACCATCATCGCGGGAGTCGTGTCTTTTGAAGACAATCCGTAGCGACCGCCGATAATTAACGGTTTTTCGTTGCAAGGACATTGGAAAAATACTTCCACAACATCCATATATAAAGGATCTCCGTTGGCACCCGGCTCTTTCGTTCTGTCTAAAACACAGATTTTTTTCGCAGTTTTCGGCAATACATTGAATAAATATTTTGCGGAAAACGGACGATACAAATGCACAGAGATTAACCCTGTTTTTTTACCTTCTGCGTTTAATTTATCCACAACGGTTTTCAAAGTGCTTGTAATAGAACCCATAGCAATTACCACATCGGTAGCATCGGCGGCACCGTAGTAAGTAAACGGAGCATATTTTCTACCGGTAATTTTGCTCATTTCTTCCATATATTCATTTACAATATCAGGAAGTGCATCATAATATTTATTTTGTAACTCACGTGTTTGGAAATAGATATCCGGATTTTGAGCCGTACCGCGTGTTACAGGATGCTCAGGATTTAAAGCATTGTCTCTGAAACTTTGTAGTGCTTTATAGTCTATTAAGTTTTTAATTTTTTCTTGATCAGCGGCTTCCACTTTTTGCATTTCGTGCGAAGTTCTGAAACCATCAAAGAAATGCAAGAACGGCATGCGTGCTTTAATAGCGGCAAGGTGCGCTACGGGAGCAATATCCATAATTTCTTGCACAGATCCGGTTGCCAACATGGCAAAGCCGGTTTGACGCGTGCTCATCACATCGGAGTGATCGCCGAAAATAGACAATGCCTGTGCTGCCAAAGAGCGCGCCGAAACGTGGAATACGCCCGGAAGTAACTCACCGGCAATTTTATACATATTCGGGATCATTAACAATAATCCTTGAGAAGCGGTGAAAGTAGAGGTTAACGCACCGGCTTGTAAAGAGCCGTGTACAGCGCCTGCCGCACCGGCTTCCGATTGCATTTCGACAACTTTTACGGGTTCTCCGAAAATATTTTTTTGTCCGTAAGCCGACCATTCGTCCACATATTCCGCCATAGTTGAGCTTGGGGTAATAGGATAAATAGCGGCTATTTCGCTAAACATGTAAGCCACGTGGGCTGCTGCGTAGTTTCCATCGCAGGATAAGAATTTTTTTTCTGCCATAACTTTGTAAAATTAAGGTATTTATAATATGTTTGATATATACTTTTTCGTGGCGCGAATATAAGAAAAAAATGGGGCAATGCTCTATTAAGATGTTACCATTTTGTTACATTTTATAACTACTACAAACAGAAATATTAAAGCTGCAATCGCCAGCATAATTCTCGCTAAGTAATCGCCGTGTTTTGTATAAAAAGTAATTTCATTATTAGGATAAACTGTTTGAACAATAGCAGTTCGTACTTCATATTCCGTTTTTTGATGTGCATTTCCGAGCGGATCAATAAAACCGGAAATTCCTGTATTGGCAGCACGTAAAATGTAGCGGCGGGTTTCAATAGCACGCAACCTGCTCATCTCAAAATGTTGCTTGTGCCCGGGTGTGTTCCCCCACCAAGCATCATTGGTAATTACGCACATAAGTTGGGCGCCGTTTTTTACGAAGCGAGAAAAAAGCTCGCCGAAAATAGATTCATAACAGATAGGCGCGCCCACTTTTATAACCCCTTGATTTGTAGTTACTGTAAAAGCCCTTTGTTTCGAGTCGATGCCGAGCGAACCGCTGGTGCCGCCCAAATCAATCGCTAAATTTTCGAGAAATCCGAAAATTTTAGGGTAAGGCATTTTTTCTACGCCCGGAACTAACTTGCATTTGCGGTATAACTCAATGGTATCCAAGTTATATAAGCATGCTGTGTTGTAGTATTCTATAAAACCATCGTAATATTCGCGTGCGGTAGGCGTAACTTTTGTATCGAAAATGGCTACAGTGGATAATCCCAAAATGATATTCAGCTGTGGATATTCTTGAAATAATGCATCAAATAATTGAAATGCGGCATTAGGGTAAATATCCAAATTAAAAAGCTGCTCTTCATTAATAGTGGATGATAAGGTTGATTCTGAAGATACTAAAAGTGCAGTATTGGGAGTAAGTTTAGGAGCAGCGGTTTGAATAATCAATTCTGCCAGCTCAAAATTCGACTTTTCGAATTGCTCCGTAATAGGATCAATATTTTGTTGCACGATAACTGCTTCAATGCCGTTTTCTCGTTTTATAGTATAAGTTTTATAAATGATAAGTGAAATGAGTATGGGTGTTATAATAATGAGTATAAGCGTTATCAAAGTTTTTTTAGCACGCAGATGACGCAGATTAAACAGATTTTCTCTGTGGTTTTCTGTGGTTCTCTGTGGTTCTCTGTGCTGAAAAAGAGAATAAACCAAAAAATTAACCACCAACACCCAAATTGTTCCCCCAAAAGTACCGGTATATTCATACCACTGTACCAATTTCGGATGTACAGCAAACACATTTCCAAGGTTTAGCCAGGGCCAAGTAATTTGCCACTGCAAATGCAAAAACTCCCACGAACACCAAAACGCAATGAAAACCAGCGGAATTGTAATTTTCGGAAGATTCGACTTTTTAATCCAATGCCATGCCCCAAACACACAACTCATAAAAAAGGAGTTTAGCACAATAGCGGCTACAGCGCCGGGAGGCGTAATGTTCCAAATCCACCAAGTAACGCCGGTATTCCATATCAAAAATGCCGGAAAAGAAGCCCAAATACCTTGCCAAAAAGCAATTCCTTTTTTATTTTCGAAAAGTTTATCGCTTAAAATAAACAGCGGTACAAAAGCAATGAAAATTAAAAAAGTAAAGCCGTTCGGATACCATGAAAGCCACAGCAGTGCTCCGGAAAGCAGGCTGAGGATTATTTTATTTTTTAGTAAAGCCATAGTATTTTAAATGTGATTTTTTTTATTCTTGTTAATCATAATAATATTGCAAACATTCCTTTAAGGATGTACGAGGCGAAAACCGTGACGGGCATAGTCTACTGTAACTCCCCTATGTGAAATACGAGAGAAAAATGAAGCAGCCCAAAAGGCACCCCCACGCACAATGTGTTCGTTGTTACCTACTACAGGTCCCGTAGGATTTATTTGAGGTACATCTGTGTAATCACTGTAGTAATCGCTGCACCACTCAAAAATATTTCCACTCATGTCGTAAATTCCTAATTCGTTAGGTTTTTTTTGTCCAACAGGATAATAATTATTAGCATAGATATCAGCCACTTCACTAAGGTTATTACTGCCACTATATTTATGGTTGTTAGCTACCCCTTTGTTTCCTCCGCGCGCTGCGTATTCCCACTCCGCTTCTGTAGGCAAACGATAGTTTTTACCTGTAAGAGCATTTAAGCTGTTGATATATAATTGAGTATCGCCCCAACGCGCAATGGCAGGAAGATTATTTTCTGTTTCATTCAAGGCGCTAGATCCCAAAGTAGCTATCCATTCTTTTTTGGTTACCACATACTTGGAAATGTAGAAACCGCTTAATGTAACCTCATGTCTCGGAAACTCATAAGAAAAAAAACATTCATCATCGCCATCGGTGCAACCCATCATAAACGTTCCACCCTCTACCCATATCATCTCTTCCGGTTCAATGGGTTGAATAACGGTTACAAGGCATGTAGCAGTTTTTCCACCATCTTCTGTAATCACTTTAATCGTTGCGTTACCCACTGCTTTTCCGGTTACTTTGCCATTATCTACAGTAGCAATATTTGGATTACTGCTTTTCCAACTCACCTTTTTGTTGTGAGCATTAGACGGAACAAAGGTTGGTGTTAAGGTTACCGTTTCGCCAACAATAATTAATGATGAGCTATCAATTATTACACCTTGAACAGGTTCTTTTTTGCAAGCAATGGCTACAGTTGTCAATAATAGCGCAACTGCAAGAAGTTTGATAAATATTTTTTTCATAATATTATAAGATAGTACTGCAATGCAAAGTAACAGTTTTTAGTGGTTAATGATTAATATTCATGTAGATTTTTAAATAACGCAGAAATTTAGAATTCAATATAATGCTGTAGTTTTTCGATCAATTCCCGGTAAGCGTTCGTAGCTTTTTGTACCTCTTCCATGGAGGTGAAATTTCCGTTTTTTTCACGGTAATTGATAATAAGTTTGGCTAAGTAGGCGTCAATGTAGGGATGCGTCACCAATTCTCTGTATGTGGCGGAGTTAATATTTATTTTGTGAATTAATGAGACGTCTAACGTAAAATATTTCTTCAAAAAATCTACCTCAATATTTTGAAGAATGTAGATCTCTTTTACTTGTTCAAAAGCGTAAAAACCTCCTAACTTTTCGCGGTATTCCACCAGTTTTTGGGCACGTTTACTGCCAAATTGCGGCACGACTACAATCTCCGAAGTATCACATTTATTTAATTCCAATTTTATAATCGCATATTGAGGTTTTTTCTCTTGTTTTTCAAAAGGGGCATTATTTCTATTTCGTGAAGAATCATATGAATAAGACTCTCTTCTATTTTGTTGATACCTATTGGCATAGTATTCTTTTCGCGCATTTTCAATAGAATCTTCCAAAAACAATTGGCGTATTTCAAATTGGGTTATCAATTCTTTGAATTCGTTAAGATCAGCATTTTTTGAAGAACGTGCCTCATAAAAAGTGGAAAACAACAATTGTATGATAATGATGAGGAGCAAGATGATTGCGGCGATTCGTTCTCCGCGTGTGAAATTGAACATAAGAAGTTATTTAAATGGTTTGTTTTTGTCGGCTAATATAAAACTATTTTCCTTACATTCAGAATGTTGGAAATGTACAAAAAATCGAAAAACAAGCAATTTTTATTTTAAAAAATGCAATTTTTGGAAAAATGTAAAAAATGGAAGGTTGGAATTTGGAAGGATTTTCGAATTTTGGCAGCTTAAGTTTTCATTTTTGAGTAAGAGGCTCTTCAAAATACTGTTTCTCCATTTTGAAGTTTCTTAGAGCGCCGTCCCCTTTGCAGGAACAAACAATCGGGACGCATCAACGCCCTCCAATTCAAGCAATTTTACTTTTATGCTAATGCCTCCTGCATAACCCGTCAAACTGCCATTGGAACCTACAACTCGATGACAAGGGATAATAATGGATATAGGGTTATGCCCGACAGCTCCGCCCACTGCTTGACTTGACATGCTTTTTCTATTCATTTTCGCTGCCATTTTTTTTGCAATGTCGCCGTATGTAATAATTTCACCGTATGGGATTTCACACAAAATACGCCACACTTCTTGCCGAAACTCGCCACCGATGGGAGCTAACGGCAATTCGGAAATGACAGGTTTTTTACCTGCAAAATATCTGTCTAACCATTTTTTCGTATTGTCAAATATAGATATATCGTTGTTTTCTGTCATTTTTTCAAATAGAGTATCACCGTGATATTTTTGCCCCTCATTCCACAACCCGATAAGATTGTTGTTGTCACATGCAAGTGTAATTGCACCGACAGGCGATTGGTAAATAGTTGAATAATACATCAATCATTGATGATATGAACAAAATTCCCACTGCCATGGTTAAGTGGATTGCCTTTCACTTTAGCCGTCCATTCTACTTTCTGTCCTGCTGTTAAACCTTCTATCACTTTATCCCCAGCCGTATTACCGGAAGTAATGGTAAGAACGAATTGGTCGTTGGGAGCCGGCAAATTGGTTGTAAACGTACAGGTATTGGGAGAATTGCTACTTTGACGCGAGTATTTAAATGTAATAATGCCATTCGCTTCTGCTGTTACCGTTCCGGACACTTTTTTTTCTATGGGTTGTTTGTTGCATGCAATCAGCGAAAATCCCATTAGCATTACAAGAGCAATTTTGCACAAAAGCGTTTTGCTCGAAATCTGTTTTTTAATTCTTTCTGCCATATTCATTAAATTTTATGTCCTTTTGAACGGTTTATATTTTTGATTTTTTATTCGTTTTTGTTTTTTTCGTCGCGTACTGTCCGTATAGCAGATAATGTGATGGCATGTTTCAAAAATTGCTGTTTTTCAACACATTATCAGCGCGAACAACGACTGTAAAAATACACAAATATCTATCCCGCAAGGTAAGGCAGCAATTTTGGAAATATGCTCGTTAGCAACAGGTTTGTCCCAATATCTATTTCATTAATAAATTAACGAAAATTTATCTTTTTATGTGTAAAAGCTCTTTTGCCTTTTCACTAAGAGGATAACCCAGAAATTCGTTATAAATAGCTTGAACTTGCGGGTTATCGCAACTCAAATCGAATTTTTGTGTTCTATTTTGAAGTGCATCAATGAACGATTTTACATTCTTAATGCCGTGAACAACTGCAACATTCAACTTGTGTTCTCCTAAGATTTGGGTAAAACAACTTTACAAAACGCACCCAAGCCGGACAACAACTCGTGAACATTGGCAAAATATTTTGTTCATTCGATTTTTCCTTTGGTAGATTTTTTTGGTTCTATTCTCGGACATTTTCCTGATGCTTTGTGGTCGGAGCAACGTCCACCTTCGTTTGCTTTCGGACACTTTCCATCGGCAACCCAGTCGGCACAAGACTTTCTGGCTCTTGCGACAGTGTCTTGTTTGGCTTCTGCAGCGGGTTGATTTTGCCTTATTGTTGAAGCTGTTTGAGATGGTCTCGTTTGTGTGGAAGCTTGGTTTTGTCCCGCTCTTGCAGATGTTTGTGCCATTGCGGAAAACGAAACTACAAGGGCAGTTACCAATACAAATAATTTGTTCATAAGATATTGCATTTACGTGTTTAACGCTGCAAAAAAATTAAAAACGTTCCATAAAAACGATAACAATTGTTAAGAAATGGCGAACCAAAAACTGTCGGCGTGATGACTATTGTTTCCTTATTGTTTCGGCGGCGTGCGAACGCTATTTCGCCAAACCGCTAATTATAGGCAGTGCTTTTGATTTTTATTAAATCCTTTGCACTTGCCTAAAAAACCGAGTGTGCCATCGGCTTAATTTTTTCGTATTTGCTTTAAGAGCCGAATATGCCGCCTGATTGATTTCTTCAACACTTTTTGTTTTCCATTGTTCAATATCACTTTCGAAATCGCTATTGAACAGGGCTTTCGACAAGTTACTAATAACTGCATAATTGGCTCGCTGATGGGGATCAGCGGAAGTTTTATTCGAAAAAGCTATAAAATGACCTAATAAACCGAAAAGTGTTGTTTGAGCTAAACTTAATTGGGTTAATTTGGCGCGATACTCTAAGTCAGTGCCTCGCAATCCGGGAGATCGAAATTGTTTGTAATCGTTATAATGCCTGCCTTCGTGGGATAAAAAGTTGACTGAGAAATTTTCACTTTCCAAATCATACACACTTGCCACACAAAACACACCTTCTCGTTTTGCCCAGCCTCCCGAATGACGTTGCCCGAGCGTTGCGTATTCCATCCAACCCAAAGTGATAAAATTGTCCATTAAAACCACGTATGTTTGAAGTTGTTCATCATACAAATCAATGGTAAAAATGGTGTCCGTTTGATTTTTCCATACTTTTAAATCTAACAACCTTCCGGTTTTGCCAATTCTATTGATTGAATACAAATTTTTGCTACTGATGTATTTACGAAAATAATGATTCCTATTGGCAAAATTTATACGCTTACCATCTTCCGGCTGCATTGTTCTCTGAAAATACGCCACCACGTTCCTCCAAAGAATAGCATCCATATTTTTGCCCGGATTTAACAAAGAAGTTCGCCAATAATCAGCAAAAATATAAAGCAAAGAATCAATTTCGGAGCTGTGTTTTTCTCGAAAATCGCTTTTGTCATATTCGAATGCAAATCGCTTTCTGAAATTTTCAACAAAATCCCTATCTCTTTGGGATAAATTAGCGGTATCATCAGGCAATAATTTCAAAGCCGATGCCACATCAGCACCCATACTGTGTTTGAAAATTGCTGTGTAATCTAACCTTGCGGAATCTGTGGTTTGAGCCGACACGCCAAGGGCGGAAAGGAGGAAAATCAGACCGATAATTTTTCTATTCATTTTCAAACTCTTATTAAACTTTCCCAAGTTGCAAAAAACGTAACAACCCGATTATACCCACTTCATTATCTAACGATGCAATTTTAAATTTGTCAATACGAGTAGTTATCGCAAAATACAAACTACAGCTTGTCGAAGTGTTTCACTTACTTTTTTCTTGATATCAAGAACGTAAAAATCTTTACCTCCTATATATAACCTTATATCAGTAACTAAGCCACTTGATAACAACTCTAATTGTTGTTTTGTAATTTCATACTTTATCCTATAACTACCGTACAATGTACTTGTTGCAGATCCAGTAGAATAGTAATATTGAGCCTTAGTAGCAGCTTGTAATGTAGGTTTAACATCAGCAACAGAATACAGTGTAAGCAAGGTTCCATTGGGGTTTTGTTCGTTTACAACTCTTAATATGATAGAGTCTCCTTTCATCGAATTTTCCGTATAAGAAAGAGCTGCAAGCAAGCCTAAATCATAATTACTGCCAATTTTATTAAATCCGAAAAAAAACCAATTGTTAATTTTTACAGTGATTCCTTTACCGCTTTCGCCTGTAAACGGATCTGTTTTGTCAAAATCATACTTGCATTTTTGGCTGTACGCTTGCGGTACTGTAAAGATTAATAACATTGCTAACCCAAAAATTTTAATTGTGTTTCTCATTTTTTATTAATTTAAAGTCCGTTCCTTTGACAGACTATTATTCATAATCTCGCTCTTGCGGCTTCGCGAGTGTCTTGCCTTACTTGTTTTAAGTGTCAAAATTTCAATGCTTTCTTTGGTTACTGTTCACTATTTGCGCTTAGCATATAAATATACACACTCCTTTCCTTTTTCACCCAACCAAACCATCAATCCTCCGGAAACAAAGAATCAATAAACTCCCCACGATTAAATACCTGGATCTGCTCAATTTTCTCACCCACACCAATATATTTTACAGGAATGCTAAACTGGTCGGAAATACCAATCACTACGCCTCCTTTTGCGGTTCCGTCTAATTTTGTAATAGCCAGTGCATTCACTTCTGTTGCTGCCGTAAATTGACGCGCTTGTTCAATGGCGTTTTGTCCGGTAGAGCCGTCTAAAACCAATAATATTTCATGAGGTGCGTCCGGTATTTGCTTTTGAATCACGTTTTTAATTTTTGAAAGTTCTTTCATCAACGGGATTTTGTTGTGCAAACGACCTGCCGTGTCAATAATCACCACATCGGCTTTTCGCGAAATGGCGGAGGCTACACTATCGTAAGCCACCGCTGCGGGATCGGCGCCCATTTTTTGTGTGATAATCGATACACCTGCTCTTTCCGCCCAAATTTCCAACTGATCTACGGCAGCCGCCCGAAACGTATCGGCAGCGCCTAACATTACATTGTAGCCTTTTTTCTTGAATTGATGTGCTAATTTTCCAATGGTGGTTGTTTTGCCCACGCCGTTTACGCCTACTACCATGATTACATAAGGCAAATCGCTTTTGGGAAGTTCAAAATCTGCTAAATTATCCGCGTTGTTATCCATCAACAAATCAACAATCTCTTCTTTCAAAATCGCATTTAATTGACTTGTACTGATGTATTTATCGCGAGAAACACGCGCTTCGATGCGGTCAATAATTTTTAATGTTGTTTCAACACCTACATCGGAAGCAATCAAAATCTCTTCTAAATTATCTAAAACCTCATCGTCTACCTTAGATTTTCCGACTACGGTTTTGGCTAATTTTTGAAAGAAATTCTCTTTCGATTTTTCAAGAACCTGATTCAGTTCTTCTTTTTTGTCTTTTGAAAAAAATGAAAAGAAACCCATAAATGTTATCTATATGCTTTTAATTTTAATTATTCGCGAAAATATGGTTTTTTGTCTTGAACCATGATTTTCATAAGATTTTCATGATTTATAAGATTTATTTAGCTAATTATACATTATAATCTTGCAAATCATGAAAATCTTATGAAAATCATGGTTCAAACTTTTTAATACTTTTGCAACCATAAAAGATAATTATGCCACACAGCCTTACCGATTACGATCCCAAAATTTTGCTTGCCTTAAACGAGAGCTTAAAAGGCGACACCGAGTTTGCCGATTTTTTATTTCAAAACGGCTATCCTGAATTGGCAGCTTTCTCCGCAGCAGTCCATTCCGATACCAATGCGTTGCACTGGCTGCTAAAAAGCGATTATCCTGAACTTGGCGTATTAAGCAACGCTATTGACGGTGAAGCCAATGCGATAGAATGGCTTCAAAAAAACAAGTTGGATTTTTTGTCCATTTTTGCCGCGGCGTGCAGAAAGGATGATCTCGCTATTCGCTGGTTTGTTGATAATAAATTAGATATATTCCTCATGATGGTTCGCACCATACACGATGAATTGAAGCATCAATCGTGGGATTCTTCTGATATTCACAAGAGAAGAGGCTAATTTTCGAAAAAAATATTCCTTTGAATTGTTGATATCAAAAATTTCATATTTTTGCCGTCCCAAACAAAAACGGTTCGGTAGTTCAGTTTGGTTAGAATACGTGCCTGTCACGCACGGGGTCGCGGGTTCGAGTCCCGTCCGGACCGCAAAAAGAAAGTCAGTTATCTGCAAATTAGGTAAGTGGCTTTTTTTCTTTCTACTTCCTCCTTTCTCCCTTCTGCTTTTTAACCCTCTAATACCAATCATTATGAAAACCATCCTTATTACAGGCGCTTCCGGAGGTTTCGGCGAAGCCATCGCTAAAACGCTTGCCAAGCAAAACATAAAACTCATATTAACAGGAAGAAATAAAACTCATTTAGATGAAGTTTGTAACTTTATTACTGCACACACATCCTCTAAGGTGTTGCCGTTGGTTTTTGATGTGCGAGACTTGTCCGCCTGCGAAAAAGCCGTAGATTCGATTCCCGAAGATTTTAAAGATATTGATGTGCTAATTAATAACGCTGGCTTGGCAGTAGAATTAACCACCATTGACCAAGGTTGTTATGAAGCTTGGGAGCGCATGATTGATACAAATATTAAAGGATTGCTTTATATGACCCGTTTAATATCTCCTATCATGGTGGCTAAAAAATCAGGGCATATTATAAATATCGGTTCTATCTCAAGTAGAGAGGTTTATGCGGGAGGAAATGTGTATTGCGCTACCAAACATGCGGTGTTGGCGCTTTCACAAGGCACAAGAATGGATTTATTACCGCATAATGTTAAGGTAACGCATGTTTCTCCGGGCGCCGCAGAAACGAACTTCTCTATTGTGCGTTTTCACGGCGATAAAACACGTGCCTGTAAAGTGTATGAAGGTTTTACACCACTAATTGCCGACGATGTTGCCAACGTGGTTGAATATGTCCTTTCTTTACCTGAACACGTGTGTATCAATGAAATAAATCTTACCTGCACAGCGCAATTTAACGGACTAATTCACAGACGCGTATAGTTCAAGGTTTCTCGCTACGCTCGAAATGACAATATGAAAATAACATCAATTATTAAAGGTTGGTTTAGTCAAAGTATTACTACGAGTATCAAAATTTTCAAAATTATGATACCCGTTTCTATTTTGGTTAAAATATTGCAGGAAACAGGGTTAATTGTATATATCGGCGATGCTTTGGCGCCCTTAATGAGCGTAATGGGACTGCCCGGCGAAATGGGATTGGTTTGGGCTTCCGCAATGATTGGCAATATTTACGCCGGACTTATCGCTTTCTTCTCCATCGGCATGGAATTAACGGTGGCTCAAGTTACAGTATTGTCCACTATCATTTTAATTGCTCACACACTGCCCATTGAATTAGCCATTACACAAAAAGCAGGAGTAAAAGCAGGTTCCGCATTTTTGTTCCGATTCATATTCGGATTTATTGCAGGTGTTATACTCTATCATATCTATAACATTTTAAATATCTATCAAGACATTCCAAGCGGCATAGATAAAATTGTAATGATTTCAGAAAAAGCAACTTGGTGGGCTTGGGCGCTCAGCGAACTGAAAAACTACGCTTTCGTTTTTTGCTACATTACAGGATTAATTATTATAATTGACATATTAAAACGTGTGGGAGTTATCGAAAAAATAAACCGGTGGTTTTATCCGGTGCTGAGGTTGTTAGGCATTGAAAAAGAAGTGATTCCGATTACAGTTATTGGTATGACGCTGGGATTAGCCTACGGTGGAGGTTTAATTATCAATGAAGTAAAACAAACTCAATTGAAGCGACGCAATGTTACGTATGCTTTAATGTTAATGTCATTATCTCACAGCATAATAGAAGATTCTTTAATTATGATTGCCATTGGCGCCCGAATTTCGGGAGTGTTTGTGTTCCGATTTATTTTTACCTTAATTGTGATGTACTTTTTTGTTAAGATTACGCAATCTTGGAGTGAGGAGAGGATGGGGAAATGGTTTTATTCGAAGACGAAAGTGACAGGGGTACGCAGGTGACGCGGTTTTCTTAACCTTCATTGTGCTCTTGTTTTATGCGTTTTTTAGAAACTAAGAAAACAAAACCCAAAACCTTATTTTTATCTTATACAAACATTAAAACACCTTAGTAGCAGCGATATAATCTCTAAAGACTTACCTTATTACTTTATTTTTTTGAATATTAATTGTCTGCTGATAAAACTTTAGAAATGTTTCATATTCTTGAGCATAATCAACCGTTTTGTGATGTCCTTTTTGATTCATGATATATTTACAAACCTTATCTACCTCCCCTTTGGATACGGAAAAGGCAGAACAAGACTGCTGCCAATTAAAATATCCGGTACATAATTTGTTTTCATTAATAAACCGCTCTGAACTTTCTGCAATTGTAGTCGCCAAACTTTCCGGATCAATTTTCGGATTAAGAGAAACAAGAAGATGTACGTGTTCGGGGTTAGCATAAATGTAATACAAGTGACATCCTTTATTATTAATAATTCCGGTAATATATTTTTCGATGCGTTGACGGTGTTTTTCGAGAATAATTTTTGTTCGGTTAAATGTTGTAAACACGAAGTGGATGTAGAGGTTGTTGTATTCGATTTGCATAATATAGTTTTTGAAGAAGGTAATAAGGTTAGGTTTAGGAGTGTTATATTGCTGCTACTAAGGTGTTTTAATGTTTATATAAGGTGAAAATAAAGTTTGCTTTCTCTGGTAATTTCTCGTTTCAATTTTGCTGCAAATATATATTCTGAAATATCGTTTGTCAAGTGGTAAAGTGGTTTTTATAAAAAATTATTTTAGGTGTTTTCGCATAAAACGAAAAGAAGCAACCATTGATTAGAAAGACTATTTTGAAGTCTTTTTTTTTTGAAAAATCAGAAATTTTGATTAAAATACCAGGGTTGTGCAACGGTTATGTTCGTTGGGAACAGTTTCATTTTGCTGTAATATTAATCTCTTCGTAAATTTTTGGATATTCTTTAACAAGCTTCTCTTTGCCTTCATCTTCTACAAATAAATATCCGTCCAAAATATAAGAGTTAATACCTTCTAAATATTTTTCAGTGTAAAGTTTTGATAGTTCTACGATAATGCCATTGTCAATTCCTAATAGAAAACATCTAAGATAGTGTTCTATATCAGTATCATAGTAACAATCATCAAGACTGGGCAGCTCATACCATAAATCATAAAAAACAGGCTCCCTTTTGATCCTTGCTGTTGCAGTAGGGTTAGATTTTTTAATTGGTTGTTTTTCATTATAAGAATCTTCGGCAAGATGTAACATTAAAATAATTAAATAGTCTTTGTATTTTTCAAAATTTTCTGTGATGAAGTCTTCATGTTGAATACAATAAGCGATATAGTATGCTTGTATTTCTGTGAGAGTATCAGTTTCAACTTCATTTGCTTTATGTAAAAAAAATAAAGCAAATATTGCAATCAGTATTGTTATGATAATACCTGCAATGAGGGTAGCTCTTTGAATGCCTATGGGGCTACCCGGCATTATTTTGCTTCTCTGTTTTTTTAGATTTTTTTTTCGAATCCAATATCTTGCTAAAGTAATTAAAGATGCTATAAGTGCAACACCAATACCACTAAAAATCCAATCTTTATTACTCCAAATCCATTCCATATATTTATCTCCTTTTGTATTTTTTAATGCCTATTTTTTAAACTTTCGCAAAAAATAGTTTTTTATGTCTATCAATTATAGGTGGTCAAAAAAAATTGTACAAAATCTGTTTCAATATTCCGAATGTTGATGTTCACACGGGGACATATTTCCCAAAATTGCCTCTAACTATTAGACATACCCAATCCACACGCCAAAACCATTCGCCTTATCACCCTTCCCTCACAATCTTAGCCCCCAACGCATTCAATCGCTCCACAATATTCTGATACCCTCTGTCAATTTGTTCAATATTTTGAATAACGCTTTCGCCATCAGCAGATAACGCTGCTATTAATAATGACACACCGGCTCTAATATCCGGCGAACTCATGCGCGTAGCACGAAGTTGCTGTTTGTGGTTTAATCCGATGACAGTAGCGCGATGCGGATCACATAGAATGATTTGTGCGCCCATATTTTGCAGATGATCTACAAAAAACAACCTGCTTTCAAACATTTTTTGATGAATGAGCACGCTGCCTTTGGCTTGCACGGCGGTTACCAAAACAATACTGATTAAATCGGGGGTAAAGCCGGGCCACGGTGCATCGCTAATGGTGAGAATGGAACCATCTAATTGTTTTTCAATTTCATAACGTTCTATTTTTGGAATGACAATGTCGTCGTTTACTTGCTGCACCGGTATGCCTAATTTTGAAAAAGTATAAGGAATGAGTCCCAAATGTTCGCAAGCGCAATTTTTAATGGTAATGGCAGAGCGGTTGAGCGCAGCCATGCCGATAAAGCTGCCAATTTCAATCATATCGGGTAAAATGGTGTGTTCGCAGCCGTGCAAAGTTTCTACGCCTTCAATGACTAATAAGTTAGAGCCCATGCCGCTGATTTTTGCGCCCATTTTATTCAGCATAGTGCAAAGTTGTAGTAAATAAGGCTCGCAGGCGGCGTTAAAAATGGTGGTTTTACCTTTTGCTAACGCCGCAGCCATCACAATATTGGCGGTGCCGGTTACGGAGGCTTCGTTCAACAACATATAACTTCCGGTTAAGTTTTTTGCAGAAAGTTCATAAATATTTTCTTTTGCAATATGCCTAAATGTAGCACCCAACTTAAAAAAACCGTCAAAATGAGTGGTTAGCGGACGTCTTCCAATTTTATCACCTCCCGGAGTAGCTGCGTAAGCTTTCCCGAAACGTCCCAATAGCGGTCCGATAGTCATAATGGAAGCACGAATGGCGCTTGCCAACTGCATGAATTTTTCCGATTTAATAAATTCGAAATGAATATCTTTTGCTTGAAATTTGTACTCATATTCCGAAAGCTGCGTAACCTCCACGCCCATAGAAATAAGCACTTCAATAAGTCGCTTTACATCTAAAATATTGGGTACATTTTTGATGATTACCGGTTCTTGTGTTAATAAAACGGCGCAAACTACTTGTAGCGCCTCATTTTTAGCTCCTTGCGGTACGATTTCGCCTTTGAGTTCGTGGCCGCCTTGAATGATAAATTTGCCCATTAGTAAAAATTTTAGGGCACAAAGATAGTTTTATTTTTCGGCAACAATCTCATAAAGCCCAATTTTATGAAATTGTTCTAAAGTAATATACTCAAAGTTTTCATCTAAAAACTTTTTAACTTCATCTTGGGATATTAAAACAACCTCTCCAGTTTTTATACCGTCTCGTTTTTTTACTAAAATACTTTTACCCTGCTCGTGTAAAAGATTCATATAAAATTTTCCATGGGTAAACATGCCATCGTAAATAACCGTAAAGTTATCGTTTTGTATTTTTCCTTGAAGCACATATTTAAGATAGTAAGTGATTTCGTTTTTATCTTCAAACCATGGATACTTTTTTGGCTTTGTTATCGCGCTAATTATCAGGCTATAAGGCGTAATAAAAATGATGACTAAAAAAATGTAAGGAAGCGCTTTATATTTAAGTTTTGTTTTCTCTTTTATCCATGAAAAAATGTGGAAAATACATACTCCCACGAGGAGCGCAAGGAAAGGATACATGGGCACCACATACCAGGATAGCTTAGTTTGTGCGGAAGATATTACAAGAAAATAGGTTAAAGCTGTTACGGAAGAAAAAAGTGTTAATTTTTTAATTCTGCTATCTTTATTTGTGAGTCCTTTATATATTCCAATAGGAAGAAAAAGCACCCATATTATAAATCTATGATCAAAGAGATTTCCAAAATAGAACCAAAATCCTCGTTTATGATGTTCAATTGTATCAAAAAATCTTCCACCGAATTCATTTTCTATCACTGCTTTTAAGTAGCCCGGATTATACATTTCTCTCATAACATAATAGCTGCCTGCACAAATTATAAAAAGCAATAATCCGATATAAAAATGTTTATTTTTCAATACAAAAAGTAGCTTTTTTTGGATGACAGTATAAATAAAAAATCCCGGTAATATCATTAATGCCGCTGAACTTTTTGTTAAAACAGCGAATGCCATTGAGATAAAAAAGAGATATAAATATTTTGCTTTTGAATTTTCGATGAAAGCAAAAAAAGAAAAACTTCCTAATGTTAGAAAAAGTGTGAGTAATGCGTCGTAATCACCTGTTCGAGCGGCGTGGTAGCCTACGTATCCTCGTGATGTAACCAATACGAGGATGCAAATGAAACCAAACCAAAATTTTTTTAGATACCGAACGGAAATAAGCATTAAGATGGCACAAGTAAACAAAGCTGCCAATGCCGAAGGTAAGCGAATTGCCCATTCGTTAACCCCAAATATTTTCATAAAAAATACCTGAAGCCATATCATGAGCGGAGGTTTTGTATTCCACATGTCGGGCGCTTCATCAAAAGTTGGAATCAAGTAGCCTCCATTGTGATACATTTCGTAAGCGTTGATTGCCAAACGCGATTCATCCCAAAGTCTGATAGTAAGCGCATCAAGATGTAGGAAAAGAGGAAAGCATACTAGTAACAGCAATAGCAAGTATTTCCAACTGTCTTTTAGAATTGTTTTAAACATAAAGCCCTTTGTCGTTGGTTAGAGCGCAAAGATATTTTTTCTTTCTAAAAATTCGTTATCAGATCTTAATAAATGACGAGTTTAAATATTTTAACTGCATTTTGTTTTTGAGCTTTTAGAAAATATACTCCTGAGATCAAGTTCGTTTCATATATATTGTTTGAAGAAATATTTTGAAAACTGCTTATTATCTGTCCGTTAATATTAAAAAAAGTGCAATAACATCCATCAAAATTTTCCAAGTGCAATTTTCCTTGCGCATAATAAACTCGTGCATCGGGAAGCGCATCTGTTTGTACGGTAAGTGCATTAATATCAATTCCTTGAATATGAAAATCTTCGGCGCCCATGATTTCCGTAGAGGTTTCGCCCCACAAGCCGCAATATTGATTTACGCCGGTATAAACTTTCACAAAATGGATGCCGGGCAAATGCACTTTATTTCCGTATTCATCTACCGCCCAACCAATATCGAAATGGGAGCGGATGTTGCCATTGGGATGATTGTCGGCATAACCCCATGGATAGGCGTACTGCACATACTGACCGGTGCCGTTTACATCAACACCATTATTCGCCAATTTTGCGCCGGAAAACCCCAAAGTTTCATCATTAATCCATTGCGGATAATAAGGTGCTTCACGAGAGGTATTAAGCGCCACATAGCCAATGTTTCCTTGATTGTCAGTCCACTTTATATAGCTTGTATCTGAAAGAAACGGAAAATTAGGATGAGGTGTCGGAATTTTGTCAGGATCGGGTTTATAGTATGTGATTTCATAATTTTTAATGGTTTCCAGTTTGTAATATTCGCTTCCTGCCAACTCATACCAAGGGTCATCGGGAATGCCATTGCCATTTGCATCATAGGAAACCATCACAATTCCGGGTTCGCAAGATCCGGCGGCAAGGGCAGGGTTGGAGTAAAAGGCATTCCCCCAAATCGTAAAGTCGTATTTTCCGGGTTTGTTTTCTACCAAGTGGTCAAATCCAAATACAATATAACCGCCATACGCGCCGAGTGTTACAAGCCCTTTTTTGTTTCCCACAATCGCTTCTTCTACTTTTCGAATCATATCTTCGTGTGTATTACCAGCTTCATATTTAGGAAGTTTGTTAACATATTGTCCGGGTGCCGGGCGGTAATCGAAAACTTTATGAATATAAGGCGATTGCGCTTGCGATGTTAGCACGCAGATGACGCAGATTAATAAGATTTGCGCAGATTTTATTTTCATATTTTAATTACTTTAATTGCTTGATTTCCTATTTTTATAAGATATAGCCCTGATGGACAAGCGCTTATATCAATGGTGTTTTCTAATGATTGTAAACGGATCGTTTGTAATATTTTTCCTGAAATGTCAATAATTTGAATAGGATCTGTTGTTATTTCTTGCAAAACAATATGAATAAGCCCCGTGGTTGCAGTAGGATACACTTTACATATATTCTTCTCATAGACATCTATTCTTACCTTTAATACGGTAACAGCACATAGATCTTCAAAATCTTCATCTTCAGTAATTACGGTAATATTTGCCGTTCCTTCGGCAATAGCTGTTACCAAGCCATTTTCATTTACGGTAGCAACCGTTTCATCACTACTTTTCCACGTTACATTTTTGTTTGTTGCATTTTCCGGAAGAACAATAGCTGTGAGTTGGTGTGCTTCATCTTCTTTAAGGCTGATATTATGCTCCGTTAAGATTACCGAAGATACGTTAATGATCTCATTTTTGCTGTCGCCAAAATTGTCCATGCAAAAATAGGTGGGAAGCAAAGACCCCCATTGATTTTCACGAGAAGCTTTGACCGTAACCACCACTTTTGACACCTTGCCTAACCCACTTAAATCAAACCACTCCCATGTGTCAAGGGCAAAATGTTCGTCAGCTTGCGAGGAACGGTAATCAATCAAATAGCATTCCACGCTTGAGGTAGTTGCTCCGTCAACATTTTTACCGGTAAAAATAATTTTGTAATAATCACCATGTGTAAAAGGCTCACCCATATAGCCATCACCATTGAGGGCGCTATTCAAAGTGTATGCTGCATTGGTGAGGTAAGCTCCTGCTACAATGTCTCCTTCATCTATATTATGCATCACTTGTATCTCAGTTTTGTTAAAATCGGATACGTAGGCTACAGCATAATTTGCGCTGCCCTCAACCCCAATACCTGTAGCGGAACGAAATTGGTGCGTAAGCCATTGCGTCGGGTCAAAATCAGTAGCGGTTAGGTTGCTGTAGGCAAAACCACCCCAAGAGGAGTACATCGGAGTGTATGTATTCGTAAAAGAGAAACTTCCGCTGTAGAAAACAGTTTCGCCATCGGTATCGCCATACCAGTAGCTTTCGGGCGCGAGTGGTAAATCATCAAAAGTGGCTACTTGCAATTCGCTTTTACCGGTTATGGGATTGAGCGTAGCATACGCTTGTTGAAAAAGACTTCCCGCAAAAAAAAGGAGAACTAATAGTAAAAAATTGTTTTTTTTCATGTTATTTAAGGTTTAAAAAATTAAAGATTTAATATTGTTGCTAATTGAAACTGACGACTTAAAAATTAGACTTATATTTTCCAATAAAAGCAATATGCGCCGGAATGTCGCCGGTGCTTACATTCCACTTCTGCTTTCCGTTTTTATCGAAACAATAAAGCGTTCCGGGTGAAATATAGTTTTTAACATCGGTTACGTAAATATCTTTAGTTATGGGATTTACAATAATTCCGTAAGGTGTTTTAATATTGATATCGGTGCCATCTGTAATAAATTTTTTTGTAATAATTTGCTTTGAAACTACATCAACAATGCCATAATTGATTTCATTGCTCATAGTTTCGTAGTTCCATTTTACACCGATGATATACAGTCTGTCGTCATCCAAATGAAAATTAGAAACGGCAATATTTATAGAATCAGTGAGTTGGTCGGTTTTAGAATCAATACAATATAATTTAGACGAGGTATTGAAATAATCTCCGCGCGTGTTTACCCAAATATTTCCGTTTTTATCTGCGCAAACGCGATGAAGATTGACTGCCACTTTTATTTGTTTTATCTCTTTAAAGGACGCAGCATCAATCACCGATACGGTATTTTCATAATTAGGAGACAGATAGCCGCCCGAATTGGCAACGTAAATTTTCCCGTTTGCAATTGCCAAACCATCGGGCTGCAAGCCTACCAAACATTTATCTAAAATTTGCAAAGAAGTAGTGTCAATTTTGGCAATATAACCAATTTGCTGATAATCAGGATCTATTGTCACAGGTCCGGCATAAGAAGTAACGTAAGCAAAACCATTATAAAATGTAATGTAACGACAGTTTGGAATATCAATTTGCCCGATGCGCTCGGCAGTTTTCGCATCCATGACCTCAATTTTATTAGAACAATTGATCACAGCATACAACTTGTTTCCGTAAATGGCGAGATCATTGCCTACATCACCCAATTCTTTTGGAACAGAAGGGTTTGCCTCACCATAAATATTTCGATAGTAGACACCCTCTTCATAATCAAAGTAATCGAGTGTGGATTTGTTTTGCCCCATGTTTCCTTCATTTAATAAATAAAAACCTTGGATAGAGATGAATTGAGGGTGGGTTACCGGTACTTCTTCGTGAAGGAAGATTTCGGGATCTTTTCTGCAAGAGGTGAAGCAGAATGCTATTAAAAGAGCGAGAAAAATACAGTTTACTTTCATATTTCAAATTTTAATATAACCCTAAAATTAGTCCCCGGCATCGGATAATTCAACACCACTTCATACTGCTGGTTAAATATGTTGTTTATTTCTGCCGAAACTTTAAAGTTCCATTTTTTAAAACAAAACGTTTTGCCGAGCGAGAGATCATGTGTGTACCAAGGTTGTTCGTGGTTTGCTCGGATGTTCGCTGAGTTGTGATACCGTTCGCCTACATAAATAAAACAGTAGTTTAAGTTGTAGGTTTTGTAAGAAAATTGTAGTGTGAAAGAACCATTGTGCCAAGGGATGTAGGCAATTTGTCCGCGATACGTGCCAGCAACGGCATCATTATCGGTAGGATCTGAAAAATCCTGCGCTTTTTGATACGTATAGTTAATATGTGTTTGCAAACGAATGTCGTATGGAAACTTCCAATTCAATTGTGCCATTGCGTCTATACCGCGAATTTTTACAAAGCCAATGTTCATCATCATCCAGCGAAATTGCCCGCTTCCTTTGGGGATCGCTATAATTTTATTGGTAACTTCGTTGTAATATGCATCTGTTTTGAGTGTTAAATTTTCTAAAATTCCTTTTTTTAAAGACTTTGCATACTGTAACCCCAAATTATATTGCGTAACATACTCGGGTTGAAGCGCAGCATTGCCGATGTCAGTATAATACAAGTCGTTGAAAGTGGGCATTCTAAAAGCGCGTTTATAGAAAGCGTTGATATAGAATTCCTCTTTTTTTAGAGGTTTACAAGAAAAAATAACTGCCGGTGTAAATTCGTGATTATTAGAGTGTGATGAGGTTGGTTTCGCCACTTTATCATGGATAAAAGTGCTTAAAATACTTGCCTGCGTTTTTATGCGCCAAATATCGAAAGCGGTTGCCAATGCAACTAAAGTGGTGTAACGTTGCGGCTGTGCAAAATTCCGGAGGTTTGCCTGCAACATGTTCCATTGAAAATCGGTAGCCAAGGAGATGTCCCAACTTTTAAATACTTTAACTTTGTTGGCGAAACAAGTATAAATTTCCTGTTGCGTAAAGTTATTGTCAATATACATCAATGTTGTATCGGAATTGAGATAGCGCATATAATCGTTGGCGTATTTGAAGCGGGCTAACAATTCGTAGCGCCGGTGGATGGGCGTTGTTAAAGAAGCTTGGGTAAAGAAATTTCTATCCCATTGACGTTGTGAATGTTTCCAAACATTATTGATGATGGCGCCGGGGATGCCTCTTTCGGAATTGTAGAAATATACTTTAGCATTCCAATTTATCTTTTGGGTGTGCCCAAACAGCCCGCCTTCCAATCTTACAGCTTGAATATCACCATTCTGGCGCACTGCTGTAGTATCGTAAGCTACCATGCCATCAGGAAGTACTCTGCGATAACGGAATTTGTATTTCCCTGTGGCATAAATATATTCGGCGTTGAAGGAGGATGACAATGACTTCGTAATCTTCTGCTCCCAAAGTATGGAAGGATTTGCTAAACCAAATGATCCCGTGCGAAAAAGCGCCCTGATATTGAATTTCTGAGCTTCTTCAAATGTGGGACGGCGTGTTTGGAGATAAATGGCGCCGGCAGAGCCAAAATCTTTTGCCGGTTGAAAAATTTCACTTTTTTGTCCGTTATACAATGCGATTTCTTCGATATTATCTAAAGAAAATTTACCTAAGTCAATTTGCCCGTTTTGCGCGTTACCTAATTGAATGCCATCGTAAAATACGCCCACGTGGTTCGTTCCCATGCTGCGGATATCTACTGTTTTTAATCCGCCGATTCCGCCAAAATCTTTAATTTGGATACCGGAAAAATAACGGATGGCGTCGGCAACAGAGTGGCTACTGAGTCGATGCAATTCTTCGCCTGATAGCCTTTGGGCGGGGATGATTTCTCTCTGCTGTGTGAAAGTGATTGTAATTTCGTTTATTTCGTAGACTTTCGTGGTATCGAGTTGAGCATAAGGAGAATGCCAAAAGAGCACGCAGATGACGCAGATGACACGGATTTTCGCAGATTTTTTGAGACTCATGATACACAACGCTTTATTCCTCGAAAGGGTTGATAATTGTTTGTGCGTTGGCAGGTCTCCTGACTTGTCCCCGTTTTGGGCGGCCTTCCCGAAAAATTTGTTGGGGCAGAAAATTTTCTGCCCTTACTTTCCAGTGGCTTATATGTTGCCAAAACGTTGCATAGGACTTACAGTAGCGGGTCTGTTCAGGACTTTCACCTGATTCCCTCTTCGTCGGATATATCGGTAGGTATATCCGAAACCAATGCGCGGCGAAAATATAAAAAAGTCGGTACGATGATTCACATCAATCAAAATCCGGCCGTACTCTTTCTCTTGGTTTCTCATTGCAGCCACTGGGGTCGCCTGTATAGGCTGCCGGTATTGTAAAGTTGTAGCCCGGATATTTACCGCCTTCCGAAATAATTTTATGGTAAGGCAAAGCAGGGTCTTCATAACATTTTTGCATAAACAGCGCAAACACAGGCATTGCCGTGCGTGCACCCTGTCCTAAATCGATAGTGCGGAAATGCGCGGCTCTATCTTCACACCCCACCCAAACGCCCGCAGTAAGCACAGGTGTGTAACCTACAAACCAACCATCGGAATGATTGTCGGTAGTACCCGTTTTGCCTGCAAGCGGAAAATTGAGTTTGTATTGACTACGAAGACGTCCACCCGTACCATAATCTACCACACCTTGCATTAATTTAGCGGTTTTAAAAGCCGTAATTTGGTCCATCGCTTCATTGGTTTTAGGTACATATTTGTAAATGGTGCTACCGTTGTTGTCGCAAATTCTGGTAACAAAAGTTGGTTCCACATAAACGCCCTGATTGGGGAAACAATTGATAGCACCCACCTGTTCATAGAGAGACATTTCACACGCACCCAAAGCAATAGAAGGCACTGCAGGAATGCCGGAGGTAACTCCCATGTTTCGAATCAAATTAATAACAGCTTGTGGGCCAAATTGCTTCATCAAATAAGCAGAAACATAATTGAGCGATGCTGCAAGCGCTTCGTTTAGAGGAAGCATCATGCCATTCTTGTAATCACTTGAATTTCGCGGCGTCCACGTGCCGCCCTCCGGTAGTTGAAAAGTAACCGGCACGTTCGGCACCATAGTGCAAGGAGAATATTCTCCCGATTGCATCGCCACTGCATAAACATAAGGCTTAAATGTTGAACCCACCTGACGTTTGGAAAGCTTTACGTGGTCGAACTGAAAATATTGATAATTCACGCCGCCCACATATGCCTTTATATGACCGCTGTTTACATCCATAGCCATCATGCCGCAGTGCAAAAACGATTTCATATAGCGAATAGAATCTATGGGAGACATCAAGGTGTCAACCATACCTCTATCCCAGGTTAAAATCTTCATTTTTACTTTAGTAGCAAATACTTGTTTAATTTCTTCCTCTGTGGCGCCGTCATCTTTCATTAACGCATAACGCTCGGAGCGTCTCATGCCGGCATCTAAAATGCGCTGCGTTTCTTTTTCGGTAATGTTGGAAAAAGGTGCATTCCTTTGTCCTTTAATATGTTGAAAAAAACGCGGTTGCAAAACATTGCATATATGTTCCTGCACGGCTCTTTCGGCGTGTCTTTGCATACGCGAATCTATCGTGGTATAGATTTTTAATCCGTCTTTATAGATATCATAATAAGAACCATCTGATTTAGGATTGTTTCTGCACCACTCAGCCAACCAAAGTCTCAGATACTCTCTAAAATAGGTAGCGATGCCGGTAGCGTGGTGTTGTGTGGCAAATTGCGATAAGTCAATAGGCAACTCTTGAATAGAATCGTATTCGCTTTTCGTAAGATAATTGTACTTATGAAGCTGATGCAGTACGGTATTTCTTCGATTCAACGAAGCAACAGGATTTCGTTTGGGGCTGTACCTCGTCGGCGCTTTTAACATTCCGACCAATAAGGCTGATTCTTCGACGGTTAAATCGGCAGGCGTTTTATTAAAGTAAGTAGCTGCCGCCGACTTGATTCCCATGGAGTTATTTCCGAAATCCACGGTATTCAGATACATGGCTAAGATTTCATTTTTCGAATATTCGCGTTCCAATTTTGTGGCAACCACCCATTCTTTCAGTTTGGTAAAAATGGTTTTAAATTTGCCTGCTCCGGGATCGCGCGGAAACAAGTTTTTTGCCAATTGCTGCGTAAGCGTACTCCCACCGCCTTTGTTTGAACGGGTAACTACTCCGGCAAAAACACGTCCCAATGCCCTGACATCAATTCCCGAATGTTTTTCAAAACGAACATCTTCGGTGGCTTTCAATGCACTAATGAGATGAGGAGACAGATCATCATATTTACAAGGAGAGCGGTTTTCTAAATAGTATTTACCCAGCAATTCGCCATCACTGGAATAAACTTCTGTAGCCAAGTTGGTTTGAGGATTTTCCAATTCGGAGAATGAAGGCATAAACCCTAATTTTCCCAATGAAATAAGAGTAAATAAAATTGCTATAGTTAACAATCCACAACAAAATAATATCCAAAATGGGACGATCCATTTTGATTTAACTACCTCTTTTTTAGGCTGCTTCTTTTTTGGAGATGATGATGAATTATGCATTATTAATGAATATCGTTATTAGAAACGTGCAAAATAATAAAAAATTGAATATTTTGAAAATTACATTTCTAAAAAATCTTATTTTTGCCGCCTGCTCTTGCCCAGGTGGTGGAATTGGTAGACACGCTACTTTGAGGGGGTAGTGAGAGGACTCTCGTGCAAGTTCGACTCTTGTCCTGGGCACAAAACGAGGTATGCGGTAGGAGGTATGCGGTAAGCGATATATACCGCAAACCGCAAACCGCTCACCGTAAACTGCAAACCGCCCATGCTTTTCAAATCAGTTCTCGTTTCCCCTGCACTTAAAAACCAATTAGTTGCTTTGGTGAAAGAAAATCGCATTAGCCACGCGCAACTGTTTCTTTCTCAAGCCGGAGCGCACAGTTTTGCGTTAGCGATAGCTTATGCGCAGTATATTTGTTGCCAAGATAGAAAAGAGAATGATTCGTGCGGCATTTGTCCTTCTTGCGTAAAATTTGAAAAATTGGCTCACCCCGATTTACACTTCGTTTTTCCGAATTGCATTACTAAAACAGTAAAAAAAGACCCCGATTCGCGACAATTTGCACAAGAATTTCGGGATTTTGTTTTCGCTAAAAACTATCATATTGATATTGAAGATTGGCTATCGGAGCTCGGAGGCGAGAATAAACAAGCTACCATCAACATTCGCGATTGTTCCAATATCATTCAACAAAATAGCATTCAATCGTATGAAGGCGGATATAAAATTTTTATTTTTTGGTGTTTAGACAGACTATATCACACTGCCGCTCCAAAATTGCTTAAAACATTAGAAGAACCTGAAAAAAACACGCTGTTCATTTTGCTTACAGAAAATCCCGATAAAATTTTAGCTACCATTTTATCGCGAACCCAATTGGTGAAAATACCACCAATAAACCAAGATACGATTGCACAACAATTAGTTAAAGATTTTGGAATACCGGCGCAAAAAGCGGCAGATATTGCCGAAATTAGCGAAGGGAGCTATGTGAAAGCGATTAATCTGAATGAAAATAATAAAGAATTACGTGACATGTTGCAAAAATTTGAAACGTTTTTCACCAGCATGTCTGCGTTAAAAAATCATGCTTCTCCGCAGCAAATAAATTTCTTCGCGGTGCAAGATGTTATTGCTTCTATTGTGGATTCGGGTAGAGAGGAACAAAAAAACTTTTTACGGTTTGCCTCTAGAATGATTCGAAATATATTAATGCTGGGCACGCAAAACGAAAATTTGGTAAAAGCAACCACCGAAGAAAAGAAAACTATGAGTTTCTTTACTAAAGCAATAGTATTGAAAAATGCGCAATCTATTTTGCACGAATGTAATCAAGCATTGTTTCACATTGAAAGAAATGGGAACTCAACGCTTGTGTTTACGGATTTTTATTTGAAAGTAAGCAAGTTAATGCTATAAAACGGGATATTCAATGTGATTAATTATTTATTTACTGAATATCCCTAAAGGGAAATATATGAAAGCAAGTTTTGTAATTTATTAAAAAATAACAAAGCTAACAAAGCAACAAACATTCATCCCACGTGGGTTCTGTCTCATAATAATAAGTAAGTAGTGCCAAACCGATACCGGTAATACCTCCTAATAATCCGTACTCATTTAGCCATACAGGTTTATCTTCTTGTATTCGATAGGTTTTAAAACCGGCTAACCCGTCTTCAAACTTTGCCATTTTTAAGGTTTGGTCAAACCAATAATCTGCGGCATCTTTAAATTCAGGTAATTTTGTATTCCACCACATACGGTAAAAAATATGCCCAATACCGGAAGCGCCGTGACATAGACCTGCATCAAGAATGTTATTATCTTCTAAACTTCGTCGTTGAGTGGCAGTAAATAAAAAGATTTCTAATGCTTTATCTATCCAAGCATTTTCTTTCAAAACTGTACCTGCCTGAAATAGTGCAGAAGCGATTCCTAAATCACCATAACACCAAGCTAAGCGACTTTTATAAATAGTTGAAGTACTTTCAAGTGCATAATTGGGAAAATAGCTGCCATGTATCTCTTTGACAATTTCTTGCGCAAGAATGTATTGAACGGCTCCATGTAGCAATTTTTTCGTTTTAATTTTATTAACTCCTTCTATTTTGTATATTTTCGATAGAATTGAAACAATACTTGCCATTCCATGAGATAAAGAGAGGTTATATCCCCATTTAGGTTCATGGTCACCTAAGGATGAGATCCATTTGATGCCTCCATTTTCTTGCCGGGTGCTTGATTTCTCTAAATCTTCTAAAAATTGGTTCAATATATAAATCAACTCTTTTTTCTTGGTAGCTCTTCTTATAAAATAAGATGCAATACCCACTCCACCGTACAAGAACTCATAGTCGTTTTCCAACATAAATCCTTTAAGCGCCTTTTTAAGAGCATTGTCAAATTCTTCTAAAAGCAGGTTTGTATTATAATCAATCATTTTTCTTTGGCTCAAATATTCATATAACCATCCTATGCCTGCTAATCCATCGCAATGTGTAAAAGCAAAATCTTCATTGCTAAGTTTTTCTTCTAAAACGTTGTGCAAACGAGATAACCAATCTTGCGATATTTCTTTATGCGCACCCAATTCGTTGCAAAAGAGTATTTGTCCGCCAATTCCTGTTAATAAACCAATTTCAGGTAAAACTTCAGAAGTTAGGATTTGTGTTATTGCGTGTATCTTTTTTTTCATTACTCGAAATCACAAAAAAAATCACAATTCAAATTAAGAGTAGGTCAATTTTTACTTACTCCCTCTTTTAGTACCAACAATATTATCATAAACACGATCTGTTATTTCCACAAAACCAACGTAGTTATCCCAATGTAAATTCAAATACAGGTAGTTGTTGGAAAATTTGCCAAAATGAACTCCAACTTCTGAGTACATATTTGCTTCTTTATCTATCCGGATATCAACCTTATCCCTCTCTGTATAATGAAGGATTAATGTATTTTCAGAACTTCCAAGGGTAATTTTGCCTGAATAGAAAATAGTTTCTCTTCCTATTTCCAAAAAATCACCCAAACTATTTTTCTTACAATGTATTCTTTCTACAGTAAAATCCCAATTTCCTGCATATTTATCTCTATTATATTTATCACAGCCGGTAAAAACGAATAGCATAATTATAGCTGCTGCTATTAAGGGTATCTTTATTTTTTTCATAATTTTTTGTTTAGTTTAAAGTCTCTAAATTAAAATTTAATGATTTTCCTGAAATTAAGGGTGGGCTAAGCGAAATCCAACATTAGTAAGGCGGGCGCTTGGAGTAGTGTAACTTCGAAATGCTACGCGACAATTTCGCGCTAAACTACTATTACAGCCCCCTCGAAGAATGCGGTCAGTACCCACTGCTGGTCCTGTAGGATTGACTTGAGGAGTGTTTGTATAATCGCTATACCAGTCGCTGCACCATTCAAATACATTCCCACTCATATCGTAAATTCCTAATTCGTTTGGCTTTTTATTGCCTACAGGATGCACTTGGTCAGAGCTATTATCATAATACCAAGCCACCTCATTCAGATTATTGCTACCACTGTATTTATATCTCTTGCTTTGGTTTCCCCCACGTGCAGCATATTCCCACTCCGCTTCCGTAGGCAAACGATAATTTTTACCGGTAAGGGTATTTAGTTTAACGATAAATAGTTGAACATCTCCCCAACTTACACCTACCACAGGCAGGTCTTCACCTCGATATTCACTTGGATTGGCTCCCATAACAGCTTCCCATTGCTTTTGGGTTACAGTATATTTAGCTATGTAAAAACTATTTAGTGTTACTTGATGCCGAGGAAACTCCCGATCTCTACAGTCATCTCCTTGTTCCTCTGTACAGCCCATAGTAAAAGGTTCACCCTCTACCCGTATCAACTCAGGTTCAGCATTGATTACCGTTACGGTACATGTTTTCATATATTTACCATCTTTTGTAGTGGCGGTAATTATTGCCGTTCCTTCTGCATGTGCGGTTATCAATCCTTCTGAAAATGTTGTCACAGTGCTGCAATCTACTACAGTGGCTACGGCGCTGTTACTGCTGCTCCAATTCACCTCTCTTTTGGGAGCATTATAGGGGATTGCCTCTGCCTTTAAGGTTACTGTTCCTCCAATAGAAAGGAGTAATGTGGTTTTATCGAGCTTGAGGTCAGTAACAGGAATTTTGTCTTGACAAGCAACAGTAATTATTAATAATAATACTGCCGGGATGAAATTTATTAATTCTCTTTTCATAAAAAAATTTAACGTGCAAAACTACATTTATTTCTTAATATATGTTTTTCATATAAACGTTGCTGCTCAAAGAGCTTATTAAAACACGCAAATAACGCAGAGATTACAAATATAATAAAATTGTCTAATTTATAATTATCTGCGTCATTTGCATATTTATTTGAACAATGTTACCAATCGGCCTCGTGTTTCTTTGCTTCCCTTACACAATGCAAAGTCGCACACAAGGTATTCGCGCAAGTCATAGGTATAGTATTTCCATTATAAGTTTCAGTTACCTTTTCTTCACCTCCGAAAATTTTATCCGGATTATCTAAGCTTGCGATAGTCTGTTTGTTAAGCTGTAATTTTTTCATAGACAATTAAAATTTAAAATATAAAACTTATTTCCACTTTGCCGCCGCCCGCAGGAAGTTCATAGTACTTTATTTCGTATGACAACTCTCGGTTGACTCATTTTAACTAAAACTACTTGCACATTGGCTATGAGCTACCCTACTTGTGCAGGTTGCAAGTTTGTTTTTAACGGTGCACCTATTTTCCTCTTTTTTGAGGCATTGCCTTAGCTCGGCTTTTCTTTTATTGGCATGTTACGGTTAAAAAAGCAAAACTTGCCGGTTTTAATCTGCTGCGAAAATATAAAATATCCAATATATAAATGCTATTTTCCAATATTTATATTAAAAATATTGGAATGATTTGCAAATCAATTGAATACTTTTAATTATGATAGATTTAACAAAAAACATAAACGCTCTTATTAAGGAAAAAGGTGAAACACAGGATTTTATCGCTTCAAAATTAGGAATTAAACAAGGCACATTAAGCCAAAAAATTGGGCAAAATGATAAAATTAAGTACAAAACATTATTGGATATCTCCAATATACTGGGTATTCGTGTTATTGATATTATTACTTATCCGGATGTCTATGCACCAGTAAAACAATCGTGTGAAAGCTGTAAGCAGTTTAGATTGGAAGTAAAACACTTGAGTGAATATATTGAAATTTTAAAAGAAAATAAAAGCGGCAAGGCAACATAAGCTCCCTATTATCACGCAGTTAAATTTTAACAATACATTGATTTTCGGGATATTCAGCAAATTCCCATTAAATATCAAACTCTGTGAAACCAATCGTTGGTTGTATTTGAGAAATTTATTTTATTTTGCGCATATCTTTTGGTTTAGATTATCCCGATTTTGGCAGTCAAACCGTATTTTGGAGTAATAAGATATAAAAAAACCCTTCAAAATTTGAAGGGTGAATCGCGAAGCGAGACGGAGCAGTTTATGCATTATTTCGGAATATCAAGTAATTCCACTTCAAATATCAAAGTAGCACCACCTTTAATCGCGCCGCCTGAACCTCTTTCGCCGTAAGCCAAGTCGGAAGGAATATACAGCATAAACTTAGAGCCAACCGGCATAAGTTGAAGACCTTCGGTCCAACCTCTAATCACTTGATTTAAGCCGAAAACGATAGGTTCGCCACGTTGTACCGATGAGTCGAAAATATCTCCGTCAATCGTTTTTCCGGTATAATGTACTTTTACTTGGTTGGTGGCGGTAGGTTTTGGACCGTCTCCCATTACAATCACTTCGTATTGCAGTCCGGATTCTGTTTCATGTACGCCTTGACGTTTTTTGTTTTCTGCTAAAAATTGCTTTCCTCTTTCTCTTTCGAGGTCATTTCCTGCATTTTGCTTGGCTTCCATTGTTTTTTGAATATTCTCGAAAGCAGCTTGCATTTCTTCCATGGAAAATTTGTTTTCTCCTTTTAAAGCATCAAGAAATCCTTCTTTAAAGGCATCAAATTTAATGTCGATACCTGCATTTTTCAAGTCGCCTCCAATGTTGGCGCCAATCGCGTAGCTGTTTTTTTCTTCTTGGGTCATGTTTTGTGATTTTAAGTTAAATGTCATCCCTACAAGGAATAAGCACGTTACAATTAGTACTAATTTTTTCATGTTTTTATTTTTTTATTAATTTTTATAATCCTTAAAAAACGATGTTTTTGGAAAATTATTATTTTGCTATATTCAATTTTGTTTTACCTCAAACCGCTTAAAAAAGTAAGTATTTCACCATAAAGTTCACTCATTTCTATCCCTCTGCGCAAAAACATGGCTCGCTCCGATTCCAACACTTTTTCTATAGCATATTGAGCATAACCTTTGTTGCGGTTTCCTGTTGAAAATGACGGCACAAAACTTCTATGAAAATCGGAACCAAACAAGTTGCAAGCTATTCCAATTACAGTTCCCGTGTTGAACATGCTGCCAATACTACATTTGGAGTGATCGCCCAGCATTAATCCGCAAAACTGTAACCCCGTATTTTCGTACGATTGTGAGGCATAATTCCATTGTGCCACCTCTCCGTAATTATTTTTCAGATTCGACGCATCGCTTCCGGCGCCTATATTGCACCATTCGCCAATTACGGCGTTGCCGAGGTAGCCGTCGTGTCCTTTATTAGAATAGCCGAACATTACTACATTTTGGATTTCGCCACCCACTTTACAATGAGGACCAATGGTGGTTGCTCCGTAAATTTTTGCGCCCATTTTTACAATAGATTCATCCAACAAAGCAAACGGACCACGCACGCAACTGCCTTCCATAATTTGCGCGTTTTTTCCAATATAAATCGGTCCCGTTTCACAGTTTAAAATGGCACCCTCAATTTTTGCGCCTGCTTCAATAAAAATATTCTTCGGATTGCCGATTAATTTGTTTGAAGCGCTTAAAACTGCACTTTTTCTACGTTTTGTAATGTCATTAAAGTCATTAATTAATACCGTATTATTTAATGAAAAAATATCATGTTTGGCATTAATGCTTATAAGTTCATTAGAATAAATTATCGTTTTAAAATTTTCCAATGCTGCAAACTTCTCAAAGCTTCCTGCGCGCAAAGCCAACACGCCATTTTGACTGTCTTTTAAGACCTCTCCGATATTCAACGTTTGAATGGCATCTACAAGTTTCGGGTCGGGCAGTAAGTTTCCGGTAATAAATAGATTATCGTCAGAAATTCTACACGGAAACAGTTCCGATAAATAATCCTGTGTAAAAAAAGAGGCTTCGGTTTTGAAGGCGCGCTCCCATTTTTCACGAATCGTAGTGATTCCTATTCTAATTTCCGCCATAGGGCGCGTAAAAGTAAAAGGGAGCAAATGCGCTCTTGTTTGATTGTCGAATAAAATGATATTCATAGCTTTATAAAATAAAAATTGAGACTTTTCTTTAAAAAAGCCTCAATTTAAAACGATATTTAGTGAATTTTAGTTTTTCTTGTCTAAATGTTTTGCATATTTGCTGCGGAATTTATCCACGCGGCCGGCGGTGTCAACCAACTTCATCTTACCGGTAAAGAAAGGGTGCGAAGTGTTGGAAATTTCAAGTTTTATGAGCGGATATTCTTTGCCGTCTTCCCAAACGATGGTGTCTTTTGTGTTCACTGTAGATTTGCTTAAGAACGCATATTCATTCGACATATCTTTGAAAACCACAGTTCTATACTCTTTTGGATGGATCTCTTTTTTCATGTTTACGGGTTTTTAAAATTGGACGGCAAAAATAGGTTTTTTTTTGAAATAAAAGAGAATCTGAAAAAATAGATTGAATATTTTTCCGGCTTATATTATGTACTTTGTATAAATAAACAAAAAAACATACTTTTGCACTTCGGTATTTCTTAACAAAAGATGCCGAAAACTAACCTATTAACTATTAACACCATGAAAGTATTAATGTTCGGATGGGAGTTCCCTCCTCATATCGCAGGCGGTTTGGGCACCGCATCTTATGGTCTCACAAAAGGTTTGGCAAAAAACAATGTAGATGTGCTTTTTGTGATGCCCAAGGCTTCGAAAGATGAAGATGAAACCTATGTAAAAATTGTTAACGCCAGCGATGTGGAGGTGGACACGCGTTTTGCACATTTGCAAGTTTTTTCGGATAACGTGCAATTTTTGGAAGTAGAGTCAAAATTAGTACCTTATATTGGCGTAGATGAATATTATCGTATTGTTGACCAGTTGAATAGCGGAATTTTGGAAGAAGAAAAAATTGGCGAAAAACGAAAATATGAGTTTTCCGGAAAATATACTTCCAATTTGATGAATGAGGTGGAGCATTATGCCATGGTAGCTGCGGAAATTGCACGTAATTACGACTTTGACATCATTCATGCGCACGATTGGCTTACCTATAAAGCCGGTATTGCTGCTAAAAAAGTAAGCGGAAAACCATTGGTGATACACGTTCACGCTACGGAATACGACCGTTCGAGCGAAACAAACAGAAACGATATTGTATATGGTTTGGAACGCTACGGAATGACCGAAGCAGATGCCGTTTGCGCAGTGAGTAACTTAACCCGCAATATTATCATTGAAAAGTATGGCATTCCGGAAGAGAAAGTGTTTACATTGCACAATGCGGTGGAACCTACAGGAAAAGAGATCATACGTGAAAAATACGTAGATGAAAAAATTGTAACTTTTTTGGGACGTGTAACTTTTCAAAAAGGTCCTGAATATTTTGTGGAAGCCGCTAAGAAAGTATTGGAAAAAGCGCCTAACGTGCGTTTTGTGCTTGCCGGCGATGGCGACATGATGGCGCAAACCATCAACCGTGTAGCCGAATTGGGCATTGCAGACCGCTTTCATTTTACCGGATTTTTAAGAGGTTCTGATATTGATCTGATGTTTGGCATGAGTGACGTGTATGTAATGCCTTCTATTTCAGAACCATTCGGCATCTCTCCATTAGAAGCGATGCGGGCACATGTGCCTACCATCATTTCAAAACAGTCGGGTGTAGCCGAAGTGCTTACGCACGCCATAAAAGTTGATTTTTGGGATATTGACGGCATGGCGGACGCTATTTATGGCATCATTAACTATCCGGCATTAGCCAATTTCTTTGCCGTAAAAGGAAAAGATGACGTGGATAACCTAAAATGGGAACACGTAGCTAAAAAGCTCAAAGAAATTTACCAACAGATAATTTCGCTATCTTGAGAAATATAAAAAGCGCTGGTCGATAATAGTTGCATTGTCTCTTAATCCTTCTAGTATAGCGCCTTCACTTCTACCTCTACCGGCAACCGTATTTTGCATCATTGATCTTTCCATGGCATAGTTAGCCGAAGGAGCCGCAGCTTCATTTATTTCATAAACTGAAACAGCATACAGGTTATTTCTTCCTGTAACCGCCGTGGGCGCACCAATGGGAAGGGTAAATATTTTTCCAATCGCCGCATTCTCAATTCCTCTATTTTGGTAGCTTTCTCCTGCGAAAGCCAATCTTACGCTATCCATAAAGCCTACTTGATACTTTTCTGCTACTTGTTGTATGGAAGAACCACTATTTAATTGCTCAGCAATGGTATTTTGGATTAATTCCATTTTTTTCATGGCAACAAGTTCTGTCTCAATAATGTCGCGTACTCCCTCTAATCTTGGTATTCCTTGAGTTCTCAAATCACGCACAGCAGCTACTGCGAAAAAATTATTATTAATGTTGTAAATGTCAGATACATGATCTACTTTTGTGCCGGGACTAAATGCCCAACTTACAATTTCGCGTGCATTTTGCAATTGAGAAATACCGGACATCATAGAAGTAACATTTTTTCCTTGAATTACCTGTATTCCTTTTTGTGCGGCATTTACCATTAATTCTTCCGCAGAATTGCTTTCTGCTTGCAACTGCATGGCTTGATTGCGAATGGCTTTGATAGTAGCATCGGAAGGTTTAATCTCTTCGGTATAAATAACAAATTGACGTTTTTCTACAGGCGTAGTGTGCTCTAACACTTGATATATTACAAATGCACCGGATGCGTCTTGAACGTAGATTCTATTAGTTAATAATGCATTATACAATTCCGGATACGTTGTATGCTCTGCCGCCCAAAATGTAGTATCGTCAACTCTTCTGCCACCGAGAAACTCAGGAATCATTTGGAAAATATTGGCGCCTCTCTGGAGCAAATTTTTAAGACTGTCGGCAGTAACTCTGGCCTCTTCTTGAGTTCTGTTAGCATTTGGATTTCTATCTGTTTTAAAATCAACAATTAGATAAGCAACATGCACAGAATCGGGACGTTTTGCAGCGCCATAAGTTTTTCCGTAATACCAAACCATACCTTCATGTTCAATTGGTTCGATGAAACTTCCTACCGGTCTGTCAAAAATTAATTTTGCCAACGTATCAATCTGAATATCACCTCTTTTAAAGTAGATGCTATCCAATTGTCCGTACATCATTGAAATGTGATAATCTTCAAGAGAAGCAGCTCCTCTTAGGCGGGCAGCTCTGTTAACTGCGGTATCTTGAATAGCAACCAAATCTTCGGCTGAAGGTTGAATAGGGAAAATTGCTACATCAATATCACGTGAATTTTCTCTGATTCTATAACGATTTTTATGTTTATTGAACCAATCGCGCACCTCTTTATCCGTAACAGTAGCTTGGATATCATTAAATTGAGCAGCAGTAGGGAAGAAAGTAGCGGCTTGCGCTAACATGGTGTTGTTACTTGCTGCAAAGTATCTCAATGCTTCATCGGAGAAATTAATGGTATTTTTCGCCAAAGCCATATAGCGTGTTTTTTGTTGATCGATAAGGGCAAAGCGCTCGATGGCTTTATACGCATTATAAAGCTCACGTACTTGACTTTCGGTTCTATATTCCTCAATATTAGCAATAAATCCTATTGCTTCTTCTATTGACACTTGTTGCGCAATAAACGATACCAAGCGGTATAACAACTGGTTAGGCTGCGGCGTTTGCAAACTGGCAAGCATATTGGCGGCAACTTCACTTTGCATCTCTTTGGTAAAACTTAATCCTAAATCCTTGAACTGTTCTTCGATAATGGTTTGTTCCACTAATTGATTCCAAGTCATATCATGCACTTGATAGATTTCTGTTTCATCAAGATTTGATTTTTCATAAAAAATCTTCCAAAGCGCAGTATTTTGTTCTAAACGAATGCGATACTCTTCATCTAATTGTTTGCCGTTAATTTTTACCATAGTATATTTATCGGAAAAAAGCGCGGAAAGCTGCGTAATGTCACCCATAACAAAAGCGAGAAGTGCAACGCCGATAATACACATTAAAAGAATTCCATGTTTACGAATTGAGCCAATTGCTGCCATAACTTATTAATATTTTTTAATTATTGATCTTTAATATTTAATGAAGCGGCAAAAATAGCATTTTTTCATTACAATAAATTAATATAAGGGAATAAAAAACCTAAGAAAAGTAAATGAAAATATTTTTTATTTCTGCGTGTTAATTTTCAACGATAAAACGCTATTTTTCTAACGTCATTTCTTCTACCCATTTCTGAATAATCTCCTCTTGCCGCGATTCATCTTTCATCTCTTCGCGAAGAATTTTTTCAGCCACTTCTATAGATAGATTTGCAATTTCGTTTTTAATTTCCGTGATTGCTTTTAACTTTTCATTCTTAATCGCTTCGCGGGTTTCAGCTAACATGGCATCAGTTTCCTTTTCGCGGCGAAGCTTAGCATCATCGTCTATTTTTTCCGCCATTTTTCGGGCATCGGATAGGATTTTGTCGCGTTCGTCTTTGGCTTCAATCAATAGTTGCTGGTGCTCCGATTTTAAGTTTTTCATATCCTCCCGCACCTGTTCTGCCTGCGTAAGTTGTTGCTGAATAAATTTTTCTCTATCTGAAATCATTTTAATAATGACAGGCCAAGCCAATTTTGCCAAAATAAAAAACAGAATGCCGAAGCCGATAAGCATCCAAAAAGTTAATCCAAATGAAGGAGTTATGAGTTCCATTGTAAAGTTACATTAGGTCGGCGAAAATAGGAATTTTCATTCAAAATTCACCAAAAACGTAAAATTCAATTTTCCATATTTTCGATGTTCGTAAAACTTGGGATGTTGCGAAAAATCATATTCGCGGGAATGCTCTAAAACGAGCCACCCGCTGGGTTTTAATAATTGATTCGCGAAAACATGCTCCACAATTTTTTCCAATCCTTGTAATTCATACGGAGGGTCGGCAAAGATAATGTCAAATTGTTGCCGCGACTTTTCTACAAAAGCGAACGCATCGGCGCGTATGACGGAAACATTATCAAGTTGCAGTTTTTCAGCAGTTTTGCTAATGAAATCGGTGCATTTTTGATAATTATCTACCGCGGTTACCGAAATGGCGCCTCGCGAAGCAAATTCGTAAGTAATATTTCCGGTTCCCGCAAAGAGGTCGAGCACCGTAATTCTATCGAAAAAGAAATAATGATTCAATATGTTAAACAGGCTTTCTTTACCCAAATCTGTAGTGGGTCTTACCGGCAGCGATGCCGGCGCCTGAATTTGTCTGCCTTTGTTTTTGCCTTGGATGATTCTCATAGTGGTATGCGGTGAGCGGTATGCGGTGGGTTAAAATATTATGGGAGGTTTTTGCGTTGTGTAGAACTATTAATAACTAAAAATACGATCTATGACTAATGTAACTTGTTTTGAGGATTTAGAAGTTTGGAAATTATCAATGAATTTAACGGTAAGTGTTTACAGATATTTTAAGGAATGTAAAGATTTTGGATTTAAAAACCAAATACAACGTGCATGCGTTTCTATTCCTTCAAATATTGCTGAGGGTTTTGCCCGAAAAACAAATAAAGAATTTTGTCAATTTCTTTATATAGCACGTGGTTCGTGTGCCGAAGTGAGAACTCAAATATATTTGGCCAAGCAATTAACGTATATTGAGAATGAATTTTATATAAAATGCTTGAATGTAACAGATCATATCTCGAGAATGCTATACAATATGATAAAGTACCGCTCTTCTCTCTAACCGCATACCTCATACCGCCAACCGCATATCACTCACCGCTCACCCCATTCACCCCATTCATCGTCCTCTGCAAGCCTGCCGTGCAAAACGAGAGGCAGGCGTCAACTGCTTTTTCAATGGCGGCATTAACTTGTTCCAATTCTTCCGGAAAAAACTTTCCTAATACATATTCCGACTGATAGCCTTGCGGGTAGTTTTTCCCGATGCCGAAGCGTAAACGGGGAAAATTTGTATGTTGCAATATCTCGATAATGTGGTTGATGCCGTTGTGCGAACCGCCGCCGCCTTTCGGGCGCATACGCAACACGCCAACCGGCAAATCAATATCATCGGATACAATTAAAATGTTTTGAGCTTCAACCTCCTCTTTCTCCATCCAATATCGAACGGCGTTGCCACTCAAGTTCATATAAGTGGTAGGCATTAGCAAAACCAATGTTCTTCCTTTATATTTGGCTTCCGCTTTGTAGGCATAGCGTTCGGAAGTAAAAGAGGTTTCCAATTTTTTTGCTAATGCGCTTACTACTTCAAAACCAATATTATGCCTGGTTCCGGCATATTTTTGCTCTGCATTGCCAAGTCCGACAATAAGATATTTTTTAGGATTCATAAGGAGTTTTAAGTTATCTATTTCACAATAATCTCATCAATAAAAATAAAAGCCGGATACCCTGCACCGAGATGCCACTCAGGCAAATTGCCGTAATTCATCGCTTTTACCTTTACAAAACGGGCGGTTGCCTCTTTTTTTATCATAAAATCGTCAACTATCGCGGTGTAATCATCATCGGGATGAGGATTAACAAACGTTCCATAAGGCACATAATGAATACCATCTACAGAGGTTTCTACAATCATGGAGGTTGGGAAGAAAATCCAGGAACGAATATCTTGCAAAAATCCTGCACCAATTTCGTTTACTTCTTGTACCGATTCCAAATCTACAATCGCTTCAAAATCCTGTGCCTGATACCCTTGCCAGCCGCCCAATCTAAAGTTCACGTTTCCACGAATATAATCTATTAACCCCTCATCGCCATCTGCCGTATATTGCGAACTGTATTTCGATAAAATTTGTATGGATTTGTCTTTTTGAAATTTATAATAATTGGCTTCTGCCACATTGCTGGCGCCTGTTTCGGCATTCCATGCGATTGCCACTATAGTTACACTTTTATCAATAGTGAAAGGTCCTTCGTACTCAAATGTTTCAGAAGAAAGATTATTCTCATCGTAAATTCTATAGAAAATTTTATCGGTTTGAGTTGGAAAAGCATAATTATTAGAATGTTCTTTTGGTTCGTATAACGAAAGCGATACCGTGGTACTCCCCTTGAACGAACGCTGCATCGGCTCAAAAACAGGCACCATCGTAAGTGTCGATTCCACTTCGTTCTTCGGGCGGTCTGCAATTTCAGTTCCAAATACCATATTAGGTTGGTTGCCCATTACAAACTCAAGTGTTCCGCCATCTTTAATATCATTATAAGTGATATACGATTTGGAATAGGGTTTGCCATTTAATTTAACAGATTGAATATAAATGTTTTTATCCGATTGATTATGTGCGATAATGTTAAATTGCTTACCATTCTCCAAGTTCATGGTTGCCTTATCAAAAATAGGCGAACCGAGAACATATTGGTTATCGCCCGGACACACCGGATAAAACCCTAGAGCGCTAAACACGTACCACGCTGACATTTGCCCGCAATCTTCGTTGCCGCACAAACCGTCCGGCGCGGAAGTATAAAGTTCACTCATAATTTTACGGGTTAATTCTTGCGTTTTCCAAGGTTTTCCCACATAGTTATACAAATAGGTAGCGTGATGGCTGGGTTCATTGCCATGCGCATATTGTCCAATCAAACCGGTAACATCCACTTGATGACGCCCGCTCAGTCTGGCCGACGTGTAAAACAGCGAATCTAAAAATTGCTCCACTATGGCGTCGCCGCCGCGCAATGCAATATAATTGGTAAAATCGTGCGGAATGTAAGTAGAATATTGCCATGAGTTTCCTTCGGTAAAGTGGTTGTTAACCTCCGTGGGGTCGAACGGTACGATCCACGCGCCATTAAATTTGGGACGCATGAAGCCATCGGGATCAAAAATATTCTTATAATATTGACTACGTTTGATATATTCCTGATATACTTCTTCATTGCCTATCGCTTTGGCAAACTGCGCAATACACCAATCATCATAAGCGTATTCCAATGTTTTGGATACGGATTCATGTTCTAAATGAGCAGGAACATAGCCATATTTCGCATATTCGGGACGTCCTAATTTGTCTAAAGTAGCGCTATGAATCATAGCTTCTAACATTTTTTCTTTATCGTAACCTCCGATTCCTTTTACAAATGCATCATAAATTACAGGTACAGAGTGGTATCCAATCATGCACCAGGTTTCAAAGCCTGCCAACTCCCAAATGGGCAACATGCCGCCTTGTTCGTAATGTCTCATAAAAGTGTACAAAAAATCTTCAGTCCGCTCACGGTCAATTAAATTCAACAAAGGATGCAAAGCTCTGTAAGTATCCCATAATGAAAATACGGTGTAAACCGTGCGTCCTTCTGTTACTTTATGAATTTTTTGGTCTAAACCCAAATAACTTCCATCCACATCGGTAAATAGGTTAGGAGCAGTAAAAGCATGATATAAAGCGGTATAAAATATTTTTTTAAGCTCAATCTCTTCGGTTTCCACTGCAATTTTACCTAATTCCTTGTTCCACACATCGTAGGCTTCGCTTTTAACACGGTCGAAATTAAAATCTTTCACTTCGATATGATTTTTTAATGCAGCATTCGGCTCTTCGGTGTTTGCGGAGATAGCCACTTTAGCTACTATTTCTTTAATGTCATCGTCAAAGTAAATCAAAGCTTTACAATTAGTGCCTTCAATCTTGTTAACATTAGGAACCAATACATCATTCAAATACAATTCTACTTTGCGAACCGGTTTAGAAAGCAATAAAGAAAAAGCCAATTTTTGGTCTTCGTTCCATGCTCTGGAGTTACGAGTTCCATGAATTGAATTGGTTTCGGCATCATAATGAATCATGCTGTACAAAACCGGATCCCGATGTTTTAAATCCAAAACAAATCCTTTTTCAACAGGGGTATTCGGATAAGTATAACGATGAACTCCAACTCTTTTGGAAGTTGTTAGCTCCACATGAATATTATTCTTATCTAATAAAACGGAATAGTAACCGGGAATGGCTATCTCATTATCATGCGAAAACACGCTGGCGTATTCGGTATTTATCACCGACCCTTTGCCTGTGAAGGGCATCATTAAAACATCGCCGTAATCGGAGCAACCGGTGCCGCTTAAATGCGTGTGGGAAAAGCCGTAAACAATGCTATCGGAGTAGTGGTATGCGGAGCAGCCGTCCCAGCCGTCCAACCGCGTATCGGGGCTAAGTTGCACCATGCCAAAAGGAAGGATGGCGCCGGGAAACGTGTGTCCGTGAAAATCGGTTCCGATGAAGGGGTTTACGTATTTTGCGAAGTCTTGTTGGGCTTGGAGGTTAATAGTAAAAGATAGTAAGGTGAGTAGGATGATAAAAATTAGATTTTTCATTTTACAATTTTTGATGCGCAAAGAGAGGTATTTTTTCATTACAATCTATTTTTTCTTCATTCCTGCAAAGTATAATTTGCACTTCGACCACCTTCTTCTTCCTGTTGCAAAATACCTTTTTCTATCAAGTCCTTAATGTCGCGCAAAGCGGTATCCGAAGAAGTTTTTGTTATTTTTGCCCACTTTGAAGAAGTAAGTTTGCCAAAGAAATCGTCAAACAATTTGTTTATCATTAAACGTTGTCGCTCGTTGATTGGCGTTTCGTTGTGTTTTTCCCAAAATTCCGCTTTGCGCACAATATTTTGCATACTTTCTTCGGTTTCAAGCAATGCGTGTTTCAAACAAGTCAAAAACCAAGTCAACCATTGGGTTATGTCGCCCTCACTGTGCTGTTCAGTTTTGAGCGTTTCGTAATAAACATTTTTTTCTTGCTGAATTTGGTTTGACAAGCTATAAAACCGTTCCGAACTGTTCTCACTCCGGGCAAGCAACATATCGGAAATTGCTCTTGCAATTCGTCCGTTACCGTCATCAAATGGATGGATAATGATAAACCAAAAATGAGCAATAGCAGATTTTAATACGCTGTCAATTACTATATTGTCATCGTTTAACCACGAAAGAAACTTATCCATTTCCGCTTTAACATCTTTTGCAGGAACGGCTTTGTAATGTACTCGCTCTTTTCCCATTACACCCGAAACGATTTGCATTTCTTCGCTACGATATTGCGCAACTTCGATTTTATACATTCCGCTGTAACCTGTCGGGAAAAGTGCTGCGTGCCAACCAAACAATCGTTCTTCGGTTAATGGCTTTTTGAAATTTTGCGTAGCATCAAGCATCATTTCCACAACTCCGTCAACATTTCGAGGCGAAGAAACAAGTCCTGCCGTATTTATCCCCAAACGCCGAGCAATAGACGAGCGTACTTGGTCATAATTCAACTTTTCACCTTCAATTTCGGACGATTTAAGTACGTCGAGCGTAAGCATTTCAAGGTTTTTTTCTTCTCTCGATGAAAAACCGAGTAAATGAATTTGCCCCAAAATTTTACCCTGCAAAAGACGAACTTCGCCCAATGCCGCACTTACAGCCGCATTTTGCCAAGTGAAATGAGTCCAATTTTCGTATTGATAAATATATTTAGTCATATCTAAAATAACTATGCGGCAAAAGTACAAATTATTTTCCGCATTTTTGCGGCGAATAAAATATTTTTTCGTCGCACTTACCTTCGTTGTGTCGCTCGCGCATTGCTGCTAACGAGGCAGGGGCTTGGCGCAGGCGGAGGGGCACAAAGGTTCGGGCGGGTGATACACTTGCGAATTCCTATAAAACTGTCAGCGGGTATACATCCCCGCTTGCGTGAAATCACTCGTTATGTGCCGTATATTATTCATAATTAATACATTATTTCATTTATTCATTAAAAATATTTCAACTTTTTTGCACGCACTGCACGCTTTTTGCACTGTAATTGCACGCATTGCACGCTTTTTGCACGCTTATTCAATTTCGTAATAAGTTCCGACACTCTCTCCTTTCTGTTTGAAGATTTTGTATGTTTCAACCAATCCAATTAATTCATAAACAGCAGTTCTTTTAGAAATTTGATTGATTTTTTGATACTCTTTATTAGTAATTCGCCCTTTCTCTTTAACATATAGTACTGCCTTAATTTGTCGAGTATTTAGCCCGATTTTCTGCAATTCTTCTTCAGAAAATTTGTCTCTGAAAAGTGTTACGATAAAACCGCCTTCTTTTTCGTTCAATTCGGGCGTTGGCAGTCCTGCTGCTTTGCAAGAATTGATAATTTTCATAATTCCGCTACCCCACGAATCAATGTAGCCACCAAGGAAACACGCTCCCGCAAGTATCGGATTGCGAGGGTGTGAAGAATGTAATTGTGTGAGTTGCAGCAAAGTAATAGTTGCGGGCAAACCGCCATCGTTCCAAACAAACATTTTACTATCATACACGCGAACTTGTGTTGGCGCACCCATATAATTACGGTGGACAAGGGCGTTTAAAAGCATTTCGCGAAGTGCAGGTATCGGATATTCAAGCGTTTCAATACGGTTCATTCCCTCAAACGAAATGTTGCGTATCAGAAATTTATAGTCAAGTGTGCGTAAAACCCTGTCCAACACTTGAATTAGATTTCCTTCTTCCACTTCTTGAAAACGAATTGTGAAATCATCGTTTTCAAATTTTCCGATTTTCACAAAAATATTCGGATAAAAACGTCCGGGGTCTTTGCCGAACAAAACAATGGCAGCACGTTTGAGTTGTCCGTTTTCTGCCAAACGAAGTTTTTCCAAAAGTTTGGGCATGGAAAGTCCATCAATATCGGGCAAACGTCCTACTTCTTCGGCTTTTCGCAGGAAAATTTTAACCGTTTTTTCATCAATATCATCAAACGAGGCACGGGCTTCTATAACATCGTCCCACGTATGGCCTGCGCGTTTGAGCAAAAATTCGTTTAATGCCGCACCTGTCAACTCCTGTTTTACACTTCCACTACGGTAATAATACCTACCACGCAAAGAAATCGGCACGGAATAAGATAAAACAATAATTTCGATGAAATGCTTGCCCTCTTTTTGCAAAAGATTGACTTCGGCTGTAATTCCCATCAGATTTTTGATTTTGTTGGGAATTTCATCCATTAACTTTTTATAATCCTCTACGCCAACAACTTTTCCTGCATTATCCTTGCCGATAAAAATTCGCCCACCTTGGGCGTTGGCAAAACCACATATCCATTTCAGATACTCTTCGTGCCATGAGGATTTGTATTCGATGTTTTGGGTTTCGGACATATATTTTGATTTTTAATTATTTACTTCAAAAACTTATCAATGCAAAATTAACTTCTTTTTCGTTTCAATGGAATTGTAGGGGCTTTATCGTATTCCTGTTTTAACTTGTACAAATCTGTTCCCTCTTTCATAATAGAATTTCTGTAATTAGTATAAAACTCAATAAGTTGTCTGCTTTTAGGATTTGTGAATTGACTTTGCACTGTTTCTGAAAAGTCATTATCGTGAATCGCTTTAATAATTTTTGCTTTTTCGTTTTCATCAAGATGTTGCATACAGTCATTATAACATCTTCGCCAATTATCAGTTGAATGAGGGTGCTTATCTTTCAACCATTCAAAGAAATAACGGTATAAAATAAAGGATTCTGGCATATTTAACAATTCGTAAAATTCTGCCTCAGTACTTCCAAATGCTTTGTAAAAGAAAGATTTACCTCGCCCAATTTTCCCTTTTGTACTGTTTAAAATAGCTTGTATGGCACGGATATATTTCCTGTTCCAATATTCACCAATAAAATCGCGATTGTGAGAAAAATTTACCAAATCACCCGCATGATTGATTATTGGATGATATTTCATTGGGAAAGAGTAAATACTAATTCCCAATTCTTCGCACAAATCTACATTAATTTTTAGACGGTTATATAAGTCAATAGGCTTATCCTTGAAATTATACAAAAGATAGTTTGAAAAATCGCGCATACCTGCTGCGGCGCTCATTCGGATTGCATTTTCATATTCGGGTAGGGTTTCCATATCATCGAAAGCCACACGCAATGGACGGACATAGATTTTACTCAACAAGTGCACTTTTTCTTCCGTAAAAAACCGTGCATCAACTCCCTGATTAAAGTCCACATAACGTTGTCGAGGAATAGGTCGAAAGTGTTTTTTATAAATTGCTTTGATTTCTTCATAAGCAAGTAACAAATTATCTTTCTTGGTAGTTATTAATTTGTTAATATGGTATTTGTCGAAAATGATTTTATAAATGTGATATGATTCTTCGCCTTTCAGTTTTTCGTAAAAATTCATTATCAATGCCTGTGCCTTGCGAATATAGGCTCTGTCGTTGCAATTATTTTTCAGATTATTGATTGAGATTTCGAGCAAATTGGGCTGAATAAATTTATCACTTTTTCCAAAACCGCTGTCGATAATATCCTGAATGATAGCATGTAACTTTTTAGAAGCCAAAATGTTATTATCCATCAATAACAAATCTTTTTGGTCTCCGTACGTTTCTTTTACTAACTCTACTCGTTCTTTTAAAGGAATATAAGCATTATATTTTGGTTCTAAAATAGGTACGGCACAAAACTCGCATTTACGCACACAACCTCGTGTTGTATAACCGTAATAAGCGTTATTCATCGGATATTTGTAAGCAATTTCGTCTAAAATGGAATAGTCAAGTGGTAAGTTGTCAATTATTTTATCATCGCCTTTGTCAAGTTGTCCGGGAATATTCAAAATGCCTTTGTGTGGTTTTATTCCAGTGACTTTTTCTATTTCTTCGGCTTGTAAAGTAGCCAATACACCACCAACCATTAAGCCAACTGGTTTCTTGACAAGTTTTTTTGCAAACTGAATGGTATCAATGGTAATGTTCCAATAGAAAGTGAAAAGTGTTGTTATCAAAACTCTATCCCATTCAGGCTCTTTTTCCCATACTCTTTTGTGGTAATAATCGCGGAATTCTTCTACCTTTGCCGTAAGTAAAATTTCTATCTCAGAATCAGAAAGTTTGAGTTGCTGTAAATATTCTTTCTTTCGATATCGGATAAAATCAATTAAAATATCTTTTCGCAAATTCCAATCAATAGTACTATCCAAAGTGGTAAGGGCAAGAATACACTTATCAGCAATTTGTTCAATGACAAACTGTCTTAAATCGCCTTTGTAAAAAACAACTTCATATCCTAATTGCTTATGATATGTCGATAATTTCATTAAGCCTATTGGTGGGTATTTATTCGAGTAATTAGGCTCTAATAACAGTACTTTTTTTCTTGCTTTAATCTGTGCCATTATTTGCTTAAATCCTTGATTACTTTTCCTGTTAATTCTTCAATTAGCTTTGTGTGAGCAGACGGGCAATTATCACTCAACAGTTTAAAGGCTCGTTTAATGATAGCAACTTCTTGTTCGGAGTATTTTATTTTTAAAATATCAAACTTGTCCAATGTTTTTTTAGGTGTTATAGAAACTATTGGCTCTGTAGTTACGTTGTTTGTTTGTGTTACTGGCTTAACAGTAGGTGGATTTTTAATAATTTCTTCTAATTTCTTTTGGTAGATTTCAACCACTTTTTGTCCTGCTTCTGTTTGCGCTTTTGTACTGTTAGTTACACTGACTAATTTCTTTTGCGCTGTTTCCCATTTTTGTTTTACTTCGGGAACATCTTCGTGTTCGGTTGTTTGTTCTATTTCTACTTTTGCCGCAACAATATCTCTTGTTGCCGTTTTCATATCATTTGCCAAATGATATAATTGATATAAGGTTAAAAAGTAATCTCTTAAAAGTTCTTGAAATCGTATTGCTTCGGGTGTTGGAGCTAAACCACTGCGCGAACTTTCGGGTTTTAATTTGGGATGAATTGCGTGAATTTCGCCGTAAAAATATTTGTTCCCTCGTGGCTCTCTGTGATATTGATTTAATAAATCGGGCGCACCAATTAAAATATTGTGTTTCCGTAAACGAATACCTTTGTTTTTATCGGAGTCAGGTATTGCTTGCGAAAACGCAGTTAATGCGTGCCAACCCCATGCCAACAAGCCATAATTGTCATCTTCAATTTTGAAATATGCCAAACCGTTAATTGCGTCCTGCGTGCCGTCTATTTTCAAACCGTATCTTTTTCGCATATCAGTTTCATCATTCACGGTTATTTGAAAGTAACCCACTTGTTTTTGAAGTTCTACATAATCGG
>WQTS01000139.1 GCA_009786185.1 Bacteroidota bacterium | reverse complement strand
TGTGAATGCTGTTACTACGGCGGCTCCATTCCTTTTAATTGCACCCGATTCTCGTGCCGGAGGAATGGGCGATATGGGGGTGGCAACTTCTGCCGATAACTACTCGCAACATCATAATCCCGCAAAATATGTATTTAATGAAGATATTTTTGGAATAGGAATCGCATATAGCCCATGGTTAAATAAATTAGTCAGCGATGTGAACTTGGCTTATTTGGCTACTTTTTGGAAAGTTACCGATAACGATGCTATCGCTTTCTCATTACGCTATTTTTCTTTGGGTGAAATTCAATTTACCGATAATTTTGGAGGTGCACTAAATACGGCAAATCCCAATGAATTTGCACTTGACTTTACTTATTCGAGAAAACTTTCCAACATTGTTTCTATGGCGGTAACTCCTCGCTTTGTTTATTCAAATCTAACCGCAGGATTTCATAGCCAAGGTACCGGAATAGATATGAAAGCCGGCTTGGCAGGCGCAGTGGATATTTCTCTTTTTTTAAATAAAGAATTTAGACATACTTCAGCCGGCTTAAAAAGCTCTGAATTATTGTTTGGTGTAAATATTTCAAACATAGGAAATAAAGTGTCATATACTAATGACGATGTGCGCCGTGACTTCCTGCCTTGTAACTTGCGCTTGGGATTGTCTTATATTATGGCATTTGATGACTATAATAAATTAGCGGTGGGTGCTGAAGCCGGAAAACTTTTAGTGCCAACGCCGCCTCTTAGATACAGAGACACAGTAACCAATCAGGATGCATTCTTCGGAAATAATGGCAAAAACATGCAAGAAATTAACTCTATTGAAGGTATTGGATATGCATTTTTTGGTGCACCCGGAGGTTTCAGCGAAAAAATGAGAGAAGTAGTGTGGTCATTTGGTGTGGAATATGCGTACAGAGATATTTTATTTGTGAGAACCGGTACATTTTTAGAAAGTAAGTACAAAGGAGGCAGGCAGTTTGCTACAGTGGGCGTAGGCGTAAAATACAGCATTTTTGCCATTGACGTATGCTATCTGTTTCCGTTCAAGCATCTTCACCCACTCGAAAATACATTGCGTTTCTCTCTCACCTTTATGTTACAGTCATTTAAAAAGGACCAAATTAAAAATCAAGGCAAAATTAATAAATAAAAATATCGTATGAATATGCGCGTTGGAATTGGGTATGATATTCATAAATTAATTGACAGCAGCGAATTAGACTTTAAATTAGCCGGAATATCAATTCCGTTTGAAAAAAGATGCGTGGCGCACTCCGATGGAGATGTCGCCATTCATGCTTTAATAGATGCGCTGCTCGGCGCTACCGCCTTAGGAGATATTGGCACACATTTTCCGGATACTGATCCGAAATACAAAAACGCCGACAGTACGGTTTTGCTTCAACACTGTTTACCGTTGCTTAAAAACAACGGCTATAGTATTGAAAATATTGATATTAACATTATTGCAGAACAACCGAAACTATCACCTTATATCGATTTAATGCGAAATTCTTTATCGAAAATATTAAACATTGATAAAACGAAAATATCTATTAAAGCTAAAACCAATGAGCAATTAGATGCCATTGGTAGGGGGGAAGCGATTGCGGTGCAAGCGGTGGTGTTGGTTGTTAAATCTTTAAATTATTAAATCTTTAAATCAATAAGCTTATGAAAAAAGTTACGTTCTTTACCTTTGCATTATGTTTTGCTTTAAGCCTTAATGCGCAACCCCGCTTAAATATGATGAATATTCCGGACGACCTTAAAAACAACCCACTTATCAAAAATTGGGAAACACCGCATCAAACGCCGCCGTTCAATGATATTAAAACGGAAGATTTTATGCCGGCTTTCAAATTTGCTATCGAAATAGCTGAAAAAGAAGTAGATGCTATTGTGAACGCTCGAATTCAACCTACTTTCGAAAGCGTAATTATTCCGTTAGAAAACTCGGGAGAATTATTGTCGCGCGTGGCAGGCGTGTTTTACAACTTGCTTTCCTCAAATACTTCACCCGAATTGCAAGCGCTGGCAAGAGAAATTAGTCCGATAATGACAGAATATTCAAACAAAATTTCTCTTAATAAAGATTTGTTTGCGAAGATACAACGTGTTTACTCTGAAAAAAATAGACTCGCTAACGAAGAGGATTTGATGTTGCTGGAGAAAGTATATCAAAACTTTATCCGCAGTGGCGCAAAATTAAACGAAGAACAGAAAGAAAGGTACCGCGAACTTTCAATGAAAGCGTCAAAACTTTCACTCCAATTTAGCGAAAATGTGTTGAACCACACCAATGCTTTCTCCTTACTTCTAGAAGATGACGCCCGCTTAAAAGGGTTGCCGCAAACCGCTTTGGAAATTGCAAAAAGCAAAGCAAAAAATAAAGGATTGGAGGGTTACTTGTTCGATTTGAGCCAACCCAGCTACCAAGCCATTATGACGTATGCAGACGACAGGGATTTAAGAAAAGAGATTTTTATGGCATATAATGCACGTGCTTTCGGAGGAGAACATAACAATACGGAGGTCATTAAAGAGATTTTGCGAACTCGATATGATATGTCGCAACTTTTAGGCTATGAGAATTTTGCATATTACGCATTGGAAACCAGAATGGCAGAAAATCCTGATAATGTGTATAATTTATTGAATAACTTGGCAGCAGTTGCTATACCGGCAGGGAAAGCAGAAGTACGAGAAATTCAAGATTTTGCTGCAACATTAGGCTTTAACGAACCTATTCAACGCTGGGATTTCAGCTACTATGCCGAAAAATTGAAAGATAATAAATACAGTTTAAATGATGAATTGTTAAAGCCTTATTTCAAATTGGAAAAAGTAATTGACGGCGTATTCCAATTAACGGAAGATTTATTTGGCTTAACTTACAAAAAAAGCGATGAAATTCAGGTGTATCACCCTGATGTTACTGTTTACGAAGTGTTTAGAGGTAACAGATTTATGGGCGTTTTGTATTTGGATTTTCACCCACGCGAGTCGAAACGCGCCGGCGCATGGATGAACTCTTACCGCCAGCAACGCAGAGACGGCGATCGTGATATTCGTCCGATTGTTACGCTAAACATGAACTTTACGCCATCTACGGAAACCAATCCTTCTTTATTAACCTTTTACGAAGTAACCACTTTTTTACACGAATTTGGTCACGCATTGCACGGCTTGCTTTCCGATGTTAATTATGGTTCACTCTCCGGAACCAGCGTGCCGCGCGATTTCGTAGAAGTGCCTTCGCATATTATGGAAAACTGGGCAACCGAACCCGGTTTTTTGAAAATGTTTGCCTATCACTATGAAACCGGAGAATTAATTCCACAAGACTTGATTCAAAAATTGAAAGATTCGGAAAACTTTTTGGCAGGTTACTCCTTTTCTCGTCAACTAATGTTTGGTTTTTCCGATATGATGTGGCATACCATAGATCCGGCAAAGGTGGATGATATTGCCACGTTGGAAAGCAAAGCTGTACAACATGTTAATTTGCTTCCTGAAGCGCCCGGAACTTGCTTCAGCACATCGTTCAGCCATATTTTTTCCGGAGGTTATGCAGCAGGTTACTACAGTTATAAATGGGCGGAAGTTTTAGAAGCCGATGCATTCTCGCTATTCAGAGAAAAAGGCGTTTTTAACAAAGAGATTGCCGATTCGTTTGTAGAAAACATTCTTTCAAAAGGCGGTTCAAAAAAACCGATGGAACTTTTTGTAGGTTTCCGAGGCAGAGAACCTAAAGTAGATGCTTTAATGATTAGAAGCGGATTTGAAAAATAGATTATGAAAAAAGCCCTGATTAGCGTTAGTAATAAAACAGGTTTGTTGGATTTTGTAAAACAACTTACCATTTTTGGCTATGAAATCATCTCTACCGGAGGTACTTATAAACTTTTACATGAAAACGGATTTTCCGTGAAAATGATTGATGAGGTAACCGGATTTCCGGAAATTATGGATGGGCGTGTAAAAACCTTACATCCTAAAGTGCACGGCGGTTTATTATGCTTGCGAGATAACGAACACCACATTGCCCAAGCCAAAGAAAATCAAATTGATATGATTGATTTAGTGGTAGTAAATCTCTACCCTTTTAAAGAAACAATTGCAAAAGAAAATGTTTCCTTAGCAGAGGCGATTGAAAATATTGATATTGGTGGTCCGAGCATGTTGCGCAGCGCCGCAAAAAACCATCTTTTTGTAACAGTGGTTTGTGATGCAAACGATTATTCAAAAGTAATTGAAGAGATTAAAACCCACGGTGATACTACTTTTGAAACACGCCAACAATTGGCGGCAAAGGTATTCCGGCATACAGCGGCTTACGATGCGACCATTGCCGGCTATTTAACCGGCAAATTGGGCGAAACCGAGCCGGAGAATTTAACGCTGACTTTTACAAAAAAACAATCATTGCGCTATGGTGAAAATCCACACCAAAAAGCTTGTTTTTATGCCGGAAAACCGCAAGGATTTTCTATGGCTTATGCGAAACAGTTGCATGGCAAAGAACTGTCATACAACAATATACAAGATGGCGATGCCGCATTAAATATTGTAAAAGAGTTTATGGATGAGCCTGTTATGGTGGCAGTTAAGCACAAAAATCCGTGCGGTGTAGGAATGGGACAAAATGTAGAAGAAGCATGGCTACGTTGCTACGATGCCGATCCGGTTTCTATTTTCGGAGGAATTGTAGCAACCAATCAAGTTATTGATGAAGTTACCGCAGAATCCATGAAAAACGTTTTCTTGGAGATTATTTTAGCGCCGAAATTTACCGAAAAAGCATTGGAAATTTTAACCGCCAAGAAAAATATTCGCTTAATGACTTTCGAAGTATCTCGTACAAACGAAGATGAAAACGTATTCCTCAGCGTAAACGGTGGATTGCTGATACAAGAAGCCGACCATATTACCGTGCAAGATTACGAATACGATGTAGTTACCGAAAAAATGCCAACCGATGCAGAGATGAATGATTTATTGTTTGCCATGAAAGTGTGCAAACACGTAAAATCGAATGCAATAACTTTAGTTGCGGCAATGCGTACCGTAGGCGTAGGCGCCGGACAAATGAATCGAGTAGGCGCTGCACGTATTGCGTTGGAGCAAGCAAAAGCTGCCGGTTTCACCAAAGGTATTGCACTTGCCAGCGATGCGTTTTTCCCATTCGACGATGTGGTAAAAATGGCGCATCAATATGGGGTAACTGCCATTATTCAGCCCGGAGGTTCCATGCGCGACGAAGATTCTATAAAGGCTTGTAATGAGCTGGGAATTAGTATGGTATTTACGGGGAAGAGGCACTTTAGACATTAATCTACAAAACGTAGAACTCTGTTTATTCCGTTTTATTCGATTGTCTGTCTTCCTACAACAAGAGTAATGTTTAAACACGTCATGTTTTTTTGCAAATTGGCATGACCAAATTACCATTTTTCTTTAAGATAATCCCAAAAGAACTTTTCAAATTTATCTTGATTTATTTCTAAAATGTTTGATACCACTTCAATAAGGTTCTCTTCAGTGTTTGAAAAGGCAAGCACTTTAATTCCATCAATTCCTTTTGTTTCATAAATAATTTCGCAGATTAAGGCGCCAAATGGGTATCTGTAAGGATAGCCTCTCCAAGTTGCTTTATGTTTCAACAAATTTTCTATTGAATAATCTTCAGGATAAGAAAAAATATCAGCAATCAAGCTTTTTATATAATTAAAATACCGCTCAGGAAGCTGTTTTTTCGTACCTAAAAATTCAGCTAACCCCTCTTCAATTATAAAATTTCTTTTGTAATCTGAATCTAAAAGTATATGAATCAATTCATGCGCATGAAACTCTCCTGTAGTAGAAAAAATGTAATCATTCATCCTTCTACCTGTAGCAATTCCTGTAAAATAATAGTCGAATCCTTGTAATCGTCCCAACTCATCCACGTCTTTAGGTAAATAATAATCTATATGTACTCCCTTATCTAAATCAAATAATAGTATTATTTCATTAATAAAATCGTTAGCTTGTTTGGCATTGGTTTCGTTAATACTATAGTCTGGTGAAGCATGATACGTAATGGCGCCATAATTGTATTTTCTCCAATTTGCTGTTTCTTTGACAAAATTGTTTTGTAAACGCCAGTTGTTATCTTCTTTAATTGCAGAAACGACATGAATACACCATACACTGGATCCGTTTTGTAAACCACCCTTCCATTGCATTAATACACGTATAGTAAATTTATCGGTATCATATTTTTCAATACTTAAAATATAAAGATCCATATACTCCCTCAAAATATCATCATTGATACCATTGAAAATTGACGATTTACTAAAATCGAACAAATAATATTGTTTTTTTTCTGCGTCATTCCAAAACGGATTGTCATAAATGGAATCAGGTCGAGAATAGAGGTAGTTTTTATAGAGTTCAAATACCTCTTTTTTATCAGCGTCATCTTTCCATACTACTCGGTTGCTAATAATAAAATTAAGAGAATCTTGTGCATGTACAAAATGTGCTGTAAAGAAAATAATAATAAAAAATATTTTTTTCATCTGCATATAATTTTAAATAGGTTAATAGTCAACTCTATCTTATTCGGCTTATATCCCAAAACATCGTGCCCCTTACTTCAATCGCCATACCCTGCCACCGTTACCACAATCTCCCCCTTCACCTCTTTTGCAGAAAAATGCACTAAGGCTTCTTGTACGCTCCCTCTAAAATGCTCCTCAAAAACCTTGCTAATTTCTCGCGAAACGCAGATTTTCCTTTCCGGAGCAAAATAATTTTGCATCATCGTTAATGTTTTTACAAGACGGTGTGGCGACTCGTAGAAAACCACCGTTTCTTTTCTCTCGCTGAGCATTTTCAATGCGGTTTCTTTTCCTTTTTTATGTGGTAAAAAACCGTGAAAATAAAATTTGTCGCAGGGAAACCCCGAAGAAATAAGCGCCGGAATTAATGCAGTGGCTCCGGGTAAACATTCAATTTTAATATCTGCCGCCAAACATTCTCGTATAAAAAGATACCCAGGATCGGAAATGCCCGGAGTGCCGGCATCGGAAACCAACGCCGCCGTTTGTCCGTTTTGTATCCACTGTACGTAACTTTTTACCTGTTGATGCTCATTATTAATATGATAAGCATAACATTTTTTATCTATTTCATAATGCTTCAATAGATTTTTCGTCGTTCGGGTGTCTTCACAAAAAATAACATCCACCTCTTTTAAAATACGCAATGCTCGAAGGGTGATGTCTTCGAGGTTGCCGATGGGCGTGGGGACAATATAGAGTTTCATTATTTAAGATTTAAAAATTTAAAGATTTAATGGCTACTCAGGTTAAGTTTTAAATTTTTAAATCTTTAAACCCTAAATCTGTTCTTCCAGCGTTTATGACTCCACAACCAATACTGCGGAGCTTTTTTTATCGTTTTTTCTAATAATTGTACATATTTTTCAATAATTTCTCCGGTTGCAGTTTCGTTAGGTTTTTCTGTAATTAATTCTAATCCAATTTTATAAAAACCACGTTTTACTTTTATAACTTCGTAATAAACCACCGGAAAATCATATTTTTTGGCGAAATATTCCGATCCGTAAATCATGCAAGATTCTTGATTTAAAAAAGTGGTAACATAGCTTTTCTTAAGGTTGCCCGGCGATTGATCGCTCAACATCATGTAAGTGCAAAGTTTGTTTTGCCGGAAATTTTGCTCAAATGTATCTCTAATTGCATCGGCAAAAACTACTTCCGTGCCAAAGCGCGTTCGCCTTTTATTAATCCACTTTTCAAAAACCTTACTGGTATTGGCTTTCCCAACTCCAATACCATGAGGCAGAAACATGTCGTTTAACCGTAGCACCATCCATTCCCAATTGTTGTAATGGCTCGACATTAAAATCACGCTTTTTCCTTGATGATAAAATTGGTTCACGACCTCAGGATTTGTGCACATATATCGTTTGGCTACATGTCTTTTTGAAATAGATAACATTTTTATCATTTCTGCGCCCAAGTCGGCTAAATGCCTTTGATACAGCTTGTAAAGCAAAAAAATCTCTGTTTGTGATTTTTCCGGAAAGGAAAGTGTCAGGTTTTCTAACGTAATTTTTTTTCGATATTTGATGATATAGGCAATAAACAAGTAAAATGGGTAAAAGATGATATATAACACACTTAAAGGCAAATAAGACAGAAGAAGGAGCAAGAAAAACACAAAGCGTAGCGCCATTATAGTTCTATATTTAAAGAATCTCTCATAGCAACAGCCTGTTGATCAACAATTTCTTCCACTTTACCCATCATTTTATCGGCGTATTTGTTACTGGTAAGATAATATCTAACATTTTGCATAAATATCTCCGGCGTAATTTCGTGTTTTTTAAAAAATGAATCATATTTTGCTAATGAATAGTCTGTTACATTATATGTCCATTGATAAACATAAATTTCACTTTCTAATAAAAAGCATTCGGCAATCATAACCGCTACCGAATCCATGGGAAGTATGTTTGAAGCCTTGTTTTTTGTAAGATTGCTGCAAGCGCAACATCCTATTAAAAACAAGAAAATCCATTTAAAAAAACGCGTTTTGTTCATGGCACAAAAATAGAAAAAATAGATAATTCTTTTGATGTTAAAGAATGTTGTTTATTTTCGCGTCAATTTTTTAATATTTAAACCTGCTCTGTATGAATTATAGAATTTTTCTATTGTCTGTTTTTTTGTTTATTAACCATCTCGGTGCTATTTCGCAAAGTAAAATTGTTTCAGAAGATGTTTTGGCATTAACCCAAATAGAAACTCCCTCTTTTGTAATTCATTTTGAGTACAATGAATACGGATATGTAATCTCCGAAACGAAAGTGGTCCCTAGTAATGACTATTTGAGTTATAAATTTGAATACGAATATGATGAGAGCGACAACCTTACTTTGCTTAAAAAGTATAGTAAAAATCTTAGTGTTTGGAATTTTTCATACTATGAAGAAAATGAGTATAACGATAATAACCAAATAATTGTAAAGAAAACTTATGAAGATTATGGTGCGGGGTTTAGGCCTGTTGAGCAATTATTTTATACTTATCAAGATACGTTTTTAGAAACCATTCTCGTACAGCTCATTTCCAGTGGTGGACAGGAATTTAATAATATCAAACAAGATTTCTTTTATGATAAAGAACATCAGCTTTTCCAAATTAAACAACATGCTTGGATAGTAGGTAGTAGTTCGTGGTTACACTCAGAAACTTTTGAATTTGAATATGATGATTTTGGTAATCTTTTGACCTATTCAAATGAAAAATTACATGGCGAAGATTTTATGAAAGATTGGCGCTACGTTTTTACTTACAATGATAGTCAAGAATTAACAGAGCGTGCTTACTATCTCGGATATTATGAATGGAATTCAATCCCCGTAGATAAATATTTGTATCATCTTGAAGTTACAAAAGAGAGCGAAACTATATTATTTCCAAATGTCTACCAATTCGACAGACTTAATTTTAATTGGTTTCAGCCCAATGAGAAATTAGTTCGGGATGAATATTGGATTTCTGATTGCGGAGGAGATATTCGTTTTGTGGAATCGGCAAATTATTCTTATACGCCTTTCAGTTTCGGCGTGGAGGTTAAGAATTATGAAAAGGATGAGATTTTGATTTATCCGAATCCCACCACGGGAGAATTACGAATTAAAAATTGCGGATTACAGATTGAAAATGTAGAGATATTTGATGTTTACGGCAAAAATGTAGGAGCGAAAAATCTTTTGTCTCTACAAAATACCATCAATATTTTCCATCTACCTGCAGGCATCTATTTTGTACGTTTAACCAGCGGCAATCAAATTATTCACACCGAAAAATTGATAAAATTATAATATGAAAAGGATTTGTTTTCTATTACTTACGATTATCTTATTCTTTTCATGCCAAACGGAGATAGAGGTAAATATTCCTACCTATTACAATAAACTTGTGGTGGAAGGCTATATTGAAAATGACCAATATCCTATGGTTTCTTTGTATAGAAGTGTTCCTTATTTTTCTACTATGTCGTTGGATTATTTGCTTGATCACGTAGTTATTAGAGATGCTAAGGTTTTTGTTACTTCAAGTAAAGGGCAAACGCAGGAACTTTATTTCATATCTTCTCCTGAAGCGCCTTTGTTTTTTGCCTATACGACAAATCGATTTATGAGCGGGTCTTTTAGAGGCGAATTAAATACTTCATACACATTGAGAATTGAATGGGGCGAAAAAATTTACACTTCGGAAACCTCTATATTAGAGACTTTTGATTTGGACAGTGTGGGTTTTGTGCCGCGTTTTGGACGCACGGAAATTGATTCGGTTGCTAATTTGCGCATTCAGATGACTGATGATGGGCAAAGCGATAACTATTACCAATTTAAAGTAAAAATCCATTGCGAACAATTCCAAGACCGGTTGTGGATTACTACACTTCCCGCCGTCTTTGACAACTCGCCTTTTAGAGGGCAAACTTTTAATTATGAAATTGTTAGAGGCGCACCTTCTACTATTTTCATGCCGGAAATGACCGAACGGGAACTACGTCGCTATTTAAGAGGCAACTACCGGATGGGCGATACAGTGTACTTGAAGTATGCACGCTTGGATCACGGTGCATATCGCTTTTGGCACAGCGCCAACGGGGAGCTTACTTTTGGACAAAATCCGTTCATGTCACCTACTCCAATCATTTCCAATATTACAAGCAGTACCGGTGAAAAATGCTTGGGTGTTTGGTGTGGCTTGGCAGCAAAAGAGATGATGTTGATATTAGATACCGCTACTACCAAAACCTCCGGCTCCGCGTTCCGTTTCTGATAGTTGTTCTACCTGATACCATACAATTTCTTCATATTTGGCAATCACCATTTGTGCAATACGATCGCCGTTTTGTATGGTAAATGGCTCATTAGAAAAATTAATGAGGACTACTTTTACTTCGCCGCGGTAGTCGGCATCAATAGTTCCGGGAGAATTTAGAACGGTAATGCCGTTTTTTATAGCCAACCCACTTCTGGGACGCACTTGCGCTTCGTAACCTTCGGGCACTTCAATAAACAATCCGGTAGGAATTAAGGCGCGTGCCATGGGCTGCAAAACTACCGGTTCCGGTAAAAAGGCGCGCAAATCCATTCCGGCAGAATGTTCGGTACTGTAAAAAGGCAGTGGGTTATTCGATTGGTTTACAATGTTACAGGGTTTCATTTTTTATCTTGTTTTGAATTTGTAAAAATAGTTTTTTTCGTATTACAAAATTAAAACCTCTTCGCCTCCTTATCATATATCACCATTTTCTTACCCACGGGATGTATCGTAACGATACCCTCTTCATGCAACTTTGTCGCAAATCCGCTTTTAAACGACATGGCAGCAACCCCCAAAATAATGTTATGATTTTTGTACTCCTTAGCGTATTTTTTAAAATGTTCAATCCTCGACTTAAGATGTTCAACATCAATGTTACTTGGTTTGGCTTTATATTTTACTTCAATTATGGCAATGTTTTTCCCATTAAAAAAAACAATATCATATTCATTTCGATAAGGGTCAACAGAACTAAAATACCCTTTGTGAATTCGATCATACTTTTCGCCCATAAAAATTTTATCTTTTCTAAAGGCATTGAAGAAAAAATCTTCTGCCATATCACCGTTACTTTTTGATATTCCTCCCAATTGACGATTAAGTTCGTCAATTTTTTGCTTTGAATCTTCGTTCATTTTCACTATTTTTTTGTCTGTTTCTTTCATCTGTCGAGTGGTCTCGCTAACTAATTTTTTGACTTTGTCAAGTTGTTTGTCAGTTTCTTTAGACCGTTTGGCTGTTTCGGCGAACATTGCTTTAATGTCGTCCCATGTGAGTTTTTCATTTTCGTTCATGTTTCTTTGATTTAAGGTTAGTAATTAAGTTTGAACCATGATTTTATTAAGATTTACAAGATTTCCATGATTAAGAACTCATAATCTTGCGCATTTTAATCATCTTGTTAAAATCATGGTTCAATGTGGGCAAATGTAATATTAATTTCCTTACATTCAGAACTTTGAAATTGTACAAAAAACCGATTTTGAAGCAGAAAAGTTGCCCAAAAATGCAGTTTTTGAAAAAATACAAATTTTGAGACAAATGAATTTTGAAGAATTTCGAAGAAAAATGGGAATATCTTATTTAATATTTTCATTACTTTTGCCCAAAACTTTTACAAAGTGAAAATCATCATTATCGGTACGGCATATCCTTATCGCGGTGGTATTGCCGCGTTTAATGAACGTTTGGCACAACAATTTATTAAAGAGGGACACGAAGTTGAGATTTATACGTTTACGTTACAATACCCATCGTTTTTGTTTCCGGGAAGAACACAATACTCTAACGATCCTGCGTCCGAAGGACTTAAAATTTTTCAAAAGATAAACTCCATCAATCCGTTAAATTGGCTGAAAATAGGAAGGGAGATCCGTAGAAAAGCGCCCGAACTAGTAATTATTCCTTATTGGATGTCGTTCATGGCGCCATGTTTAGGTACTATTGCATCGTTAATAAGAAAAAATAAAAAAACGAAAATAGTTGGGTTGGTGCACAATATGGTACCTCATGAGCCTTCTCTGTTAGACAAAATTTTTCCCGGATGTTATGTAAAAAATACAGACGCCTTTGTTTCTCTATCTGAGTCTGTTTTAAAAGATATTGATAAATTTGATAAAAAAAACAAACCGAAAGCCTTTTCGCCACATCCCATTTACGATCATTACGGAACATTACTGCCTAAAAATGAAGCCAAACAGATTTTAAATTTAGATGCACAAATGCATTATGTACTTTTCTTCGGATTTATTCGCGCTTACAAAGGATTGGATTTGTTATTGAAAGCTTTTTCAGATGAAAGAGTAAAAAAACTTCCTCTAAAACTTTTAATAGCCGGCGAATTTTATGAAGATGAAAAAACATATTTAGAAATTATCAATGATAATAGTCTGGAAGATAAAATTTTGTTATTCAATGACTTCATTCCCGACAGCAAAGTAAATCTGTATTTCAGCGCCTGCGATTTGGTAGCGCAACCTTACAAAACCGCTACGCAAAGCGGCGTGACGCAAATTGCTTATCATTTTGAAAAACCGATGTTAGTAACCGATGTGGGCGGCTTGGCAGAAATCGTGCCTCACGGAAAAGTAGGCTACGTTGTTAATCCCGATGAAAAGGAAATTGCTGATGCTTTAGTTGATTTTTACGACCAAAACAATGAATCCTCATTCATTGAAAATTGCAAAATAGAGAAAGAAAAATACGATTGGGAAAAAATGACGGATACAATATTAAACCTCTACCGCCTCCTTTAGCCGTTCCGCATTTTCCGCCACTTGCAACGCCTCAATGGTATCTTGAATGTCACCATCCATAAAACCTGCTAAATTGTACATTGTTAGATTTATGCGGTGATCGGTAAGACGGTTTTGCGGATAATTGTAAGTTCTGATTTTTGCAGAACGGTCGCCGGTAGAGACCATCGTTTTGCGTTTTGATGCCACCTCATCCAGCCACTTTTGGTATTCACGTTCAAACAGTCGGTTACGCAGTACACGCATCGCTTTTTCCAAGTTTTTCAATTGCGATTTTTCGTCTTGAATAGCTACTACAATGCCGGTAGGAACGTGGGTGAGGCGCACCGCGGAATAGGTAGTATTTACAGATTGTCCTCCCGGACCGGAAGAACAATACGTATCTTTCCGGATGTCGCTCTGCTTCAATTCCACATCAAACTCGTCGGCTTCGGGAAGTACAACCACAGAAGCGGCAGAGGTATGCACGCGTCCTTGCGATTCGGTTTGAGGTACACGCTGCACGCGGTGCACGCCCGATTCGTACTTCATTAATCCGTAAACCCCTTCTCCAAGCACTTCAAATACAACCTCTTTAAAGCCGCCTACGGTACCTTCGGTCATGGAGATTACTTCTAATTTCCAACCTTTTTTATCGCAATAATGTTGGTACATGCGGAACAAATCTCCGGCAAAAATGCTGGCTTCGTCGCCGCCGGTTCCCGCACGGATTTCTACTTGCGCACTTTTGCTGTCTTGCGGGTCAGACGGAAGCAGCAATAGCCGGATCTCTTCTTCCAACTCGTCGCGGCGCGTTAAAAAGGCATCAAGCTCCAATTTTGCCATTTCACGAAACTCTTCATCTTTCTCGTTAGCGATGACATCTTTCGTATTATCAATATTTTCGAGCACATTTTTATACTCTTTGTAGGCTTCCACAACGGAGGTTAAATCTTTATAATCTTTATTCAATTTAATGTACCGCTTCATATCCGACATCACATCGGGTTGTGTAATTTCTTCGCCGATAGACAACCAGCGTTGGTAAATGGCTTCTAATTTTTCTAATATGTTCATATTCTTTTCTTTATTCAGGCGCAATGCGCTCTACTTTTTCTACTTGATCTATTTTGGATAAATTTTCAATTAACTCATTCAATGCCTTCACGTTTTGAATATACAGCATTAATTTTCCCGTAAAAGTATTACTCTTCGACCAAAAGTCGAACGATCTGATGTTCAAATCCATTTGAGAATATACAACATCGATAATCTCTTTGAGCATTCCTTTTCTATCGAAGCCGGAAACCCGGATACCGGATAAGAATGCCAAGTTTAATCCCTCGCGCCACTTTGCTTTAATGATACGGTTTCCAAATTTTGACATTTGCTCAATTGCATGCGGACATTTGGTTTGGTGCACTTCTATCGTATCGTTTGTAATTTGAAAGCCCATCACTTGGTCGCCCGGAATGGGGCTGCAGCATTCGGCAAGCACGTAACGAATCACATCGGAGGTTTCATCTAACAAAAAAACTTCCGGTTTTTTCTCCAACTGTTCTTCTATAAGTGTGTCAATCTTTTTGTCTTGCAAATGATTGGTGATTTTCTTTCTGAAATCGTCAATGGCGCTTGTATTGGAAGATTTTTTTCTAAAAATTTTGCGGATACGATCTTTGGTAATGGTTCCTTCTGCGATGCAATTCCAAAATTCGTAAGGCGATAAAATTCTGGCATCGGCTTGCACGCGCCCTATATTAGAAGCATTATTTTCAATGTTTAATGAAGCAAAAATTTCGGCTAATATTTTTTTTCCTTTCACCTCTTTCTTTTTATGCTCTTCGCGAAAAGCTTCCTTAATTTTTTCACGGGCATGCACCGTTTTTACATAAGTAATCCATTCCGGTTTAGGGATTTGTTTTTTTGATGTAATAATTTGAAGCTGGTCGCCATTGCGAAGCACATAGTCAATGGGCACAATGTTATAATTTACTTTTGCGCCAATGCAATGGTTCCCGAGATTGGTGTGCAGATCGTAAGCAAAATCGAGCACGGTTGCCCCGGCAGGCAATACTTTTCTTTCTCCTGTGGGCGTAAATACGATCACTTCTTTCAGATTGAGATTCAACTTTACTTCGTTTAAAAATTCCAAAGCGGTGGTGTCTTCACTTTTTAACATGCTTCGAATTTTTGTAAGCCACTCTTCCACACGGTTTTCGTATTCTTGCGGGCTTTTATTTTCTTCTTTGTATTTGAAGTGTGCCGCAAGTCCTTTTTCCGCAATTTCATCCATACGTTGCGAGCGAATTTGTACTTCCACCCATTTTCCGGTTTTACTCATGGCAGTAATATGCAATGATTGATACCCGTTTGGTTTGGGATTCGTAAGAAAATTCCTTTCCCGCGATTGATTGGTTTTGTAAAGTTCTGTAACTACAGTATGAATGCGCCAACAAATATTTTTTTCTTCTTCAGGAGGTGAATCAAATACAAAGCGCACCGCAAAAATGTCGTAAATATCTTCAAAATTGATTTTTTGCCGAATCATTTTTTGATGAATGGAATAAACAGATTTGGTTCTGCTGGTAACATTGGCATCAATGCCCGCTTCTTTTAGCTTCTCAATAATAGGCTTGGTAAAATCCTCAATCAAAGTATTTCTTTCTTCAGCCGTTGATTCAAGGGCGTATTGAATCTTGTTATACTCTGTCGGATCGTTATATTTCATCGACAAATCTTCCAGCTCACTTTTAATGGAATAAAGTCCCAGACGATGGGCAATGGGCACAAAAAAGAACGAAGTTTCGGAAGAAATTTTCCATTGTTTTTCTTGTGGTAATGCACTCAATGTTCGCATGTTATGTAATCTGTCTGCCAACTTAATCAAAATAACGCGTACATCTTCTACAGTAGAAAGCAAAATCTTCTTAAAATTTTCCGCTTGCACTGATTGATCCACATCCACGACAATATCCTCAATTTTGGTCAATCCGTCTACGAGTTTAGCTACGGTTTCTCCGAACATGGCTTCTACGTCTTTCAACTTATAATCAGTATCTTCCACCACATCATGAAGCAGTGCAGCAATCATGGAAGTAACCCCCAAATTGATTTCCTTTGCCACAATTTGTGTTACGGCGATGGGATGATAAATGTAAGGCTCTCCTCCTTTTCGGCGCATATCTTTGTGTGCATCAACTGCTAAGGCAAACGCTTTGTGGAACAGTTTGCGTTGTTGCTTGGTGGCATGCGGCGGAAGCAAACGGCACAACTCTCTGTATTTCCTTAAAATGGTCTTCCTTTCTAAAATCGGATTAGGTAAATAAATCTCCATTTAGTCTTTTATTTTTAGTTCTAATATTTGTATAAAATCGTCAAATTCAGAGTTTTGCTCTTTGAAATTTTGCAATTTGTCTTTTACATCGTAAATAATTTTCTTGGTTTCCAATTGTTCGTTAGCCTCTACAATTATCTCTTCTACTTGTTCATTGAAATTCGTGCGTAAAAATTCTAAAACGTCTCTTATTTTAGCTTCAAAATGTTCTTTTTGAATATCATTTTTGACGACGACTTTGATGATGTTGTTTTCTATTTCGGGTAATGTTTCTTTTAATGAGAAATAGATGGTGGGCACGGATGCGAAGACGTGGTTGAACATGGTGCGCCAGTGGGTGGGGAAATCGGGTGCGGGTTGCGGTGTGTGGGTTGCGGTATGCGGTGCGAGGTTCGTGGTATGTAATGGTTCTTCTTTCGATTGAGGTTGTGTTTCAGTTGATTTATCACTTTGTTCTTCATCACCTCTTCCGTCAGCCGCCGGCAAGCCGTCGTCTGCCACCTTCTCCTCAGAAAGGAGAAGGAATTTTTCTTCCGTTTCTCTTCTTGCTTCCTCTTTCTCCTTTTCTCTCTCATCTTTTCTCTCTCCTTCTTTTTCTTTGGCACTGGGCGCAAGATTTTGCGCCCCTACAATCGGTTCGCTTTCTACTTCTTCACCGCTCACCTTATACCTCTTACCGCTCACCTCTTTCTCTCCGATAATATCGGTAATATCCGGTGTTTTCTTTACGGGCATGGAGGATGGCGCCACGAATCCGCGTGTGGATTGCTGTGGGCTGGTGGAGGGCACCAAATTGCCTACTCCGGTGGGCGAGGGCTCTACACTATTTCTCCCGTGATTGCCTGACGCCTGCGTTTAGCTTATATACGTAATTTCCATTGATTTGCATCAAACAGATTTCTACGCTAAGACGTTTGTTTTGAGATAGTTTGTAATTAAAATCGCACTGGTTGGCTAATTCTAATCCACGGAGTAACAACTGTTTATCGGCTTTTTTGGCTTGTTCGAAAAAACGTTGTTTTACGGTATCGGAGACCTCCATTAATTTGATGGTAGCAGGGTTTTGCGCCATTAACAACTGGCGAAAATGTGCGGCCAATCCGGAAATAAAGTGTTGTCCGTCGAAACCGCGGTTTAAAATTTCATCAAAAAGTAAAAGTGCATCGGAGCTATCTTCGCTAAATAAAAAGTCGGTCATTTTAAAATAGTTATCTACATCTAACACATTCAGATGTTGAATGGTGGTTTGGTAGGTAATATTTTTTCCGGAGAAGCTTACCAACTGGTCGAAAATGGAGAGTGCATCCCTTAGCGCGCCGTCGGCTTTTGAGGCTACCACGCGCAATGCTTCTTCTTCGGCTTGCACGGCTTCATTGCTTGCTACGTAAGCCAAATGCTTCATAATGTCGTTATCTCCAATGCGCTTAAAATCATATACTTGACAACGTGATAAAATAGTGGGAATAATTTTATGTTTTTCCGTAGTTGCCAAGATAAATTTAGCATACGCAGGAGGTTCTTCCAGCGTTTTTAAAAAAGCATTAAATGCTTGATTAGAAAGCATGTGAACCTCATCAATGATATACACTTTAAATTTGGCTCCCTGCGGACTGATACGCACCTGTTCTACTAACGAACGAATATCTTCTACGGAATTATTGGAAGCGGCATCCAATTCATACACATTGAAAGATGCCGATGCGTTGAACGATTTGCAGGATTCACACTCGTTGCAAGGTTCAAAATCCGGAGTAAGATGGTGGCAGTTAAGTGCTTTTGCAAATATACGGGCGCAGGTGGTTTTGCCCACTCCCCGCGGACCGCAAAACAGAAATGCTTGTGCTACTTGTTGTGTTTTGATTGCGTTTTTGAGAGTAGAAACGATAGAATCTTGCCCTACCACTGTGTTAAATGTGGATGGGCGGTATTTACGGGCGGAAACAATGAAATTATCCATGGGGTAACAATTTAATAATCACTACTGTAGAGACATTTCGCGCAACATCCCTACAGTGGGTTGCAAAAATAGCATTAATGGCAATACTTGTATAAAAAAGTGAAAATTTTTACTGTTTCACCACTTTCTTAACTATATTTCCTTGTTTTGTAATTACTTTAATAAAATAAATGCCGGAATTGAGATGCGAGATGTCAATTTTTTGATGAGATGATGAGGAGAGATGGTGAGATGATATTTTTCTTCCGTAAACATCAAAAATTTCGATATCCGATATCTGATGTCCGGTACTCGAAATTGTTAATTCTCCTGTAGTGGGATTGGGATGAATGGTGATATTTTCGAGGGCGTTTTTTTCGCACACAGATGGCACAGATGTAACAGATTTACACAGATCAATCATTTCATCATCACCGCTTTCCGCTTTCGCGCCTTCTCCATTTTCAATACAAATATTGTATAATTCGCACAAAATATTTTTTGCAAATACTGTGCCTCGTCCGGTGTTGGTTTCAACATAATTTATCAAATAATTCAATTCTTTTTCAAACAACTTATAGATACTCTTTTGTTCTTTTTCTAATTGTTGTAACCATAGAGCGTAAGATTCCAAACCCTTTAATTCAAAAATTTGTTCTTTTGAAACTTCAAATTGTTTATACATTTTCGCTAATGTTGCTAATGTTTCATCAAAATTATTTTCAGCTAAGAAAGTTTCTGTAATAGAAAGATAATCAGTGTAATGCCCGCGATAGCCGAAAAGAAATCTTAATTTTTCATATAAATTTCCTTCTCCTTCCTCCTTTTCTCCTTTCTTCTCATTTATCACCGCCACAATAATTGAATTAAAGTAATTATCTTTCAATGCGCTGTAATAAGAAACCATTTGCAAAACCTCATGATACCCTTCTTCATTATCGCCTACAAATGCAAGGAGTTTAGCAAGCCAATATTCATATTCGGCATTCCATTCATTGTATTGGGCTAAAGCATGCTCCAAGCCTTCTCCTCTGTGAGGCGCTCCGATACGTGAAGGACACGAGCTTTGCCTACCTGTTGAGGATGTAGTAATAAGTCCTGAAATATTGGGATTTTCATTTGAACCTATGCCATAATAATACGTAATGGAATACGAGGATTGACTTTCAAAGTGAGTAGCAAATGTTTGGCTAAATGAATTGCCCGCAGGTCTTTGCAAACTCCCTTGGGATGACCTAATGGTATTATCCCTACAGGATGATATGGAACCAAAACCAAAATCCCCCACAAGTATATCTCTGTATTGGCTATTGTTAAAAGTATTGCATAAGGTTTGTAGTCCGGGAAACGTTAAACCATCGAAACCAATCAGTGCAGCGTTTTGACATAAGAACTGTTGACCAACATACAAATTACTAAATGTATTTTTATACACCTCGTTTTCAGCGCTGCCACTATTGGAAACCGTTAATCCTACGGTTACTTTGCCTGGGGCAGGCAGAATATCTCTAAAATGGTTTTCTTCTATCGCATACCCTGTAGAATTGATTACATAACTCCCGTAGGAGTTGTGTTGAGTGAGTTGAAAATCATTTTTAATTAATCTTGTATAATCTACGGTATTCAGTCTTACACTGTATAGATTGTTTGAAAATTCACTATACAGGATAGATACAAATGGCGTTTTGCCCGAATTGGTTGCAAAGATGGCAACGTTAAACCCTGAGAATGTAGATCGTTCCGGATACATACACTCGCCGCTTGGGTAATGTATTGGAGACCACCATGGACAATTTTCCCGTACGGTTAAAGGAGCGTTGAACGCCCAAATTCCTGTGTTTTTTCCTGTAGCATAACTTTTTATGGTGGCTTCATTGGAGAGTGTACATGCTGTAAGCGTAACCTGTTTGCAGTCGGATAGCTTTAAATGGGTTTCAAAATCTAAAAAATTTCCTAAATAATTATCGTTGAGGAGAAATTGCGTCTTTGTAAAACTTGCCGAGGTTCTCAATAGGGTGGCTGCCACAGGGTCTATTTGCACGGCGATGCTATTGTTTACAAATTGTGCCTCGTTTGCATCTATCTTTCCGCCACCTATGGCGTGAATGCCGGTGATGGTGTTTTCGATTTTGCCGCCGTTTATTATTTGTACTAAACCTTGTGTTGCCACGTTGGAAGTGCCGTCGCCTAAGACGGTAATGCCTTGCCACATGTCGCCATTAGGTATATTTGTTAAAGTTCCTCCATTTACTATTAATTTGCCGCCGGGATGAACTACGATATTGGCATTTTCGGCACAATAAAAATCGCATAAAACTGTCAAAGTTGCGCCGTTACGTATATGTACGGTGCCGAATAATGTGGTTTGACAGTCAGCGGTTGCATTGCGTGTTATTTCATATCCCTCAGCTAAGATGTTAAGAGCAGGGTCACCGAAAAGATTGAAAATATGTGGACCTGATTCTTCTAGTATATTGCCCTCAAAAGTAAACCACCTGGGCATAGATTTACATTGAGTTTTTGCAGCTAATAGAAGTTCTCCGGCAATGGGAAGTTTCTTTTTCCAAAGAAAATATGGATAAATATCTTTGTAATACAGATCCGTAGTATCAATGATTTCAAAAAAACTATCTGCCCAGCCGCCAAAAGCTCCAATATAACCAACAGCCCCTTTTGTTGGAGAATAGCGCGTTAAAAACTCAGCTAGGCATCCTAACGTTGTCCAATATGAATTGGTAAACGAACCGGTATTGGGGGCGTAGGTATTAACAAAGGGAGTTTGGTAATCATTATTTAGCCGCATCTCAAAATCTAAATGAAGTAAATCCGCCCAATTTATGCTATGTGACGCTACGCCCGTGTATTGAACAAATGCTACTCCTTTGTTAAAGTAATGAATCGTTGAATCCCTAATTAACCCTCCCGGCTGTTCCCAACTATTTACAAAATAATAATCCCATCCAATTTCGTCTAATATATCTCTCACATAGCTGTTAAAAAGCTCATGAGTGGATGGATAACCCGCATAACGATTAGAAAACCCTGCCGCCTTACGCCAATTTCTTGGGTCAAACTCGGATTCATAATATATTGTCTTTTCAATCATGTTAAATAAATGAGTATGATTCTCAACACTTATTCTACCAATAAATAAATCACCCATATTGTCGTACTGATCATTAGAATCTTTAGTAATGCACGTAAAATAGTAGTCTGATGGTCTATATATATGTCCATCAAAAGGCGGAAAATCATGATCATACGATGTGGGCATAAGAGTGTTGTTTTCAAGAACATCGCCAATTAACACTACATAACCCAAATAACCATCTCCCATGTTCTGTGCATTTTGCCCCTCGTAAATCCGGCGAATACACGTGCGGATACGCTGTTCTTTCTTGTAAATATCCCAATTATTAGGATCAGGATCATTTGGATTTCCTTCATACTCAAAACCCAATAAGTCGGACATAATATTTTCGACGTTGAGGACAGCTACGTCGAATCCATTGTAATATGCTCTGTGTCTTGCCAAACGACTTACTTGTGAAGTATCGGAAGAATTGTAGAATGGCTCGGCGCAAATAATCAAGTAGTCTGCAACAATAGTATCAGCCTGCTCGGGAGCCGAAAGATTAATCCATTTTACCTTACCGGGAGTAGCGTTTTTTTGGAGAAAAGCTTTATCGTTTGCACCGGCGCGCAATCCATCGTCTTCATAGTTAATGAAAGTATTAGATGCCACGCCGTTAAAAATACCAACATTTTGCCTTATTTCACCCTGCGGGTTTGTGAAGCTAATGTTTATTTCAACTTTGTCAATAACAGACAATTGTCGGCTAACAGGACAAAATTCGATCGGTTTTACCACGATCTCAATGTAGCCCTGTGAACGAAAAAAGCCACTTGATCTAACCGAGGCAACCGGCTCAACCAAACGGAACTGATTGTAGGCGGTAGAGTCGAATGCAAACTCTTTCACATACTCCATACCCTCTGAATTATAGTGGGAATAATTTTGGGTACCGGCATCACCCAACAAGAGTTCATGGCAGTGCGCGACACTACATTATATACTATTTCTGTTCCGGAACACGCTGGTATAGCTATTTTATATTTCAACACGGGCAACTCCGGATATCCTGCGGGATTAATAACGTTTCCCCCGGGTAAAACCAAGCGGGTAAAAGCGGTTCCGTTTACTATGGTATCCACAGTGTAAATACCCGAGATGGATAATTCAAGACTTACGCCTTGAGCATTAGAACTGAGAATATTTACTTCGGGAACTCCTGGAGTAGAAGAGGCAAAACCTACCCATTGCTGTGCTTTAGATAAAGACACAAACAACCCTATTAATACTAAAATGATAAATAATTTTTTCATAATGGTTAATGTTTTACTATTTTTTTTGTTGTAATTCCTTTTTCAGTTTGAAGTCTTACAAAATAGATACCTGTTTGCAATTCTGAAATATCTATTTCATTCTGCTTTCTGCTTTCTGCCTTCTGCTTTCTTCCATATACATCAAAAACCTCTACACTTGTCACTTTAAACTTTGAACTTTGAACTTGTAACTTACCTGTGGTTGGATTTGGTAATAAAATAACTCCTTCTAATTCCTTAATTTCCTTAACTCCAAGTTCAATAGTTTCTCTTACATGATTTGAACTGTCTGATACACAGCCTTCAACATAATACGTTCTCACATAATACTCATAATTACCATTAGGTAAGTTTTCATCTAAGTAGGTAGATTCCATTAGTAATTGGGTGGTTATGCGCATGTTGTTTCTGTAAATATGATAACCACGAATGTACGAATTATTTGCCGAACAGTTCCATTGTAATTGAATTGAATTTTGATTAACATTTGATTCTAACAAGGTAGCATAATCACAATTTACTTCCTTATATTCATAGTTTTTAGTAATATTGTGGCAAAAAGTAGCTTCCAATGTTTCTCCGTAGTCCCGGTAATACATAATACAAATTTTTTTGTGGAAACCCCAAGGATTTAGATCTTCTACCCAATAGGTTTTGATGATATAAAAAACGCCCGGCTCGCGGTCTGACATAAAAGTGGTTGCTATTTCAACCCCGTTACCTGTTATGAGAAAACAATCAAAACCATAACAAATATGCACATGACGAAAAGTTTGCCCGATATCTGCGCTAAAAGATACTCTGTATGTTCCGTCCGGAAATGCAGAGCTCACATACACCTCGCCTTCTTTACCTCCCCGGTAAACATCAGGGAATATACCCATCACGTTGCCAAAGACAAATTGGCTGTCTAAAGGAACTTCTGTATAAGTTTCATAAAAATTATATGTATGTAAAAATCTACCTTGGTAAGAGTTGTAAGTACCTATACTAAAAGCTTCCCCACTAAGCAAGCCAGGTTCAGACCCTGCGGACACAATATCTATTTTAGAGAAAAAATCACCATAATTTTCGCTTTTGTATGTTCCATCACTTCCTGCTCTATATATAAAACCTTCAACATTTGCTACATGAAATCTTCTTCTTCCTATACTGTCTTCTCTAAGCAACCAATTTTTCCCATAATCGAAACTTACCCAAAGTTGCGTACGGTTACTACCACTTATATAGGAATACTTGTTATATACTACTCCGGGTGTGGCATCTGCAAGGATAATACTGGGATACATTACTTCATGTATGGGATAGCTACCTATAAGATTTAAGGAATATGGTATGGTTAATTTCTTACCATTTTCGGTCAACCGGAAAACGGATCTATACAGGGTGTCATAAAATGGAGGTCCCATAGGTTGATATATTCCGTACCAATCAGTGGTTAAATATAATTCGCCGGAGTTTGCGCCACGGGTTACTAAGCGCTCTTGGGCAAGCGAGATGGTAGTTGTAGTTATTAAAATGGTAAAGAAAAGTAATATTTTTCTCATTAAGGTTTTTATGTTTAGGAACCACGTGCGAAAGTATAAAAAAACAAATAGAAAATTATTTGAAAGAATTAAATATGGACTTTACGCCATTGCAGCCAACATTTGAACCATACAACAATTTACGTAAAAAATTGCCGCACCCTATTGAAAAACGATTTTTCGTTTTTTCCGGGTTTTGGAGTAAAGTTATCTGATTTTAAGAACTTTTCGATAGCTTCACGTTCTTCTTTTGAAAGATTTTTGGGTGTCCAAACATTCACATTTACAATTAAATCACCTTTTCGGTTAGAATGCAACTCGGGTAATCCTTTCCCTTGTAAGCGGAGCACTTGTCCGCCTTGGGTTCCGGCAGCCAATTTTACACGCGCTTTTCCGTCTAAAGTAGGAATGTCTACACTACCACCCAACGCTGCTTGCGGAAATGAGATGTAATAATTTAGGTACAAGTTATTTCCGTCGCGCTCAAATGTTTCGTGCGGAATCTCTTCTATTGCTACAACCAAATCGCCGTTGATGCCGCCTCTGGGTGCTGCATTCCCTTTTTCGCGCATGGACAGCTGCATGCCGTCTTGCACACCTGCCGGAATCTGAATCGCAACCACCTCTTCGCCTTTTACGGTTCCTGTTCCATGACAAGTTGAACATGGATTTTTGATGATGGTTCCTTCTCCGTGGCATTGGTCACACATCACAGCTTGTTGCATGATGCCGAACATGCTTTGTTGTTGATGAATTACATGACCCGAGCCGTTACATTTTGGGCAAGTAACCACATCGGCTTTATTTTTAGTGCCTTGCCCATTGCATTGCGAACAGGGCACCTGTTTCTTTATTTTCAGTTTTTTTTCCGTATTGGTAGCAATCTCTTCCAGTGTTAATTTTACGGTAACACGTAGATTAGAACCTTTTCTCACGCGAGGGCGTTGCTGCCTTCTGCCGCCACCTCCGCCGAAACCGCCCGAAAATCCGCTGAATCCGCCGCCGAAGTGTCCGCCGAATAGGTCGCCAAAACGTTCAAAAATGGTTTCCATATCGAAATCAACATTATAGCCTGCACCACCGCCACCGCCTGCAGCTCCACTCATGCCTGCATGCCCAAATTGGTCATAGCGTGCGCGTTTCTCCGGCGTGCTTAACACATCGTAAGCCTCGGCAGCTTCTTTAAACTTTTCTTCCGCCTCCTTGTTCCCCGGATTTCTATCCGGATGAAAATCCATCGCTTTTTTCCGGTAGGCTTTCTTCAGTTCATCTGCCGATGCAGTTTTTTCTACACCAAGAATTTCGTAATAATCTTTTTTCATTTAACTTTTTTTAATATAAACTACCCCGTCTCGCTTCGCGAGCCACCCCTTCAAAATTTGAAGGGGATTATTCTTCCGTTTCCCTTCTTTCTCCCATTTTCTCCCTTCTCCCTTTCTCCTAATTTGCCACTACCACTTTCGAGAACCGTATCACCTTGTCTTTCAGCTTGTATCCTTTTTCGGTAACGTCCATTATTTTTCCTTTATCTTCTTCGCATTGTGCGGGAAGATGCGTAACTGCTTCGTGCAAATCGGTATCAAAGATTTCGCCTAAAGCGATGATTTCTTCTACTTCAAAACGTTTTAATAATGTTAATAATTTGCTGTAAATAAGCGTAAATCCTTCTTTTAAAGTGGCAATATCTTCTGTGTTTTGGTTGTGTTTAATGGCTCTTTCGTAATCATCCACAATAGGGAGCAGTCCTAAGATAACTCTTTCTGAAGCGGTGGCTATAAGGTCTAATTTTTCCTTGTTGGTTCGTTTTTTATAATTTTCAAATTCTGAATAAAGGCGCAAAAAGCGATCATTTAATTCTGCTTTTTCTGCATTTAGAATTTCAACTTGCTCATTAAGCTCGATCTCTTTGTTGTTCTTTTTTTTACTCATAAACATTCTTTTTTTTCTTTTTGAATAATTTTATCTTCATATTTTTTCGCGCTTTTTATTAGCAAAAATGTTGCCAAAAATAACATTAATGACAACATTTGTATAAAAAAGTAGAAAAAACGCATTAAAATTTCTCATATCTGCTTAATATTTGCCTTTTAGCAATCTTTACGAAAGTTTTATCCGCGGATCTAACCACCCATAAATAATATCACATAAAATATTAATAACCACTAAAATGATAGAGATATACAGTAGCGTTCCCATAACAACGGGGAAGTCGTATTTTTCCAAACCATCTACCATTAAAACGCCGATGCCTTTCCAATCGAAAATGTACTCTACAAATACGGCGCCTGCCAATAGTGCGGCTAACCATCCGGAGATGGCGGTAACTACCGGATTGAGTGCGTTTTTCAAGACGTGTTTTATTAAAATTGTGCGATAGGGGAGACCTTTGGCTTTGGCAGTTCGAATATAATCTTGCGAGAGCACCTCTAAAACAGAGTTTTTTGTAAGCTCTACTACCACTGCTAAGGGTCTGATTCCTAATGTTATTGCAGGGAGAATTAAATTTTTCAATTCTAGATGTACGCCGGTGCCGTAATCATCAACGGCATATAGGCTTCCGATCATGTTTAAACCGGTGTAATCTGCAAGCACAAAGGCAAATAGCCAAGCAAACAGAATAGCGGCAAAGAAAGAGGGCAGCGACATGCCCAGCACGGAGAAAAAGAGCGCAGTTTTGTCGAACCATGTGTCTTTGTAAACCGCGCACAGCACCCCGATAAAAATTCCAATAATCATTGCAATGAAAATGGCTACAAATGCTAACAATACAGTTTTGGGAAATGCCTCCCCAATCATTTCACTTACTAACCGTTTGCTCTGAAACGACCGGCGCAGATATGGTTTTTTAAGCACCAATGCCGAATTTGAAAAAGAAGCAATTTTTACGAATTGATAATTATTCGGATTCAAATAGAAAAACGATTCCGTGTCTTTGGTTTTATACCACGAAAGCGGTGATAAGTCGTTCAAATATCCTAAATATTGAATGCCGACCGGCAGTTCAAGCCCCAACTCTTTGCGAATGGCATTTTCGGTTGCCAGGTCGGTGCGCTGCCCCAGCATCATGCGCGCCGGATCGGAAGGCAACACCGTGAACAAAAAGAACACCAGCGTGATAACTCCAAACATTACCAACAACCCGTAACCTAAGCGTTTTAAAATGTAGCGCGACACTTTTTGTTAATTTGCGGCAAAAGTATGTTTTTTGTCTTATGGGGTTAGTAAAGGAGCAAAGGAGAAAATTTTTATCAATGCAATTATTTATCCAATTATGTATATTTGCCAAAAATTTTCACAGATGAAAGTCCCCATTATACCTTTACGAAAGCAACAAAATAAAAAAAATTTTTTCGCAAATTCCAATAAGCCTATTCCTCAAGGTTTTATGGTACTCGAAGATTTCTCAAAGATGTTAGATGATAAAATTGCTGCTCACTATGAAAAACTACCGGATTCTCATTGCCCAAAGAGTATTTGATGAGGATTTTAAAAATATTTCCGACTTTGTTTCAAATATTCACACTAAAAAAACAGCTCAAGCTTATGTAAAACGTATTTTAGAAGAGATTGAGATGTTATCTTATTTAGCGGAATTTATTCCTACCACTTCTTATGTAAATATACTTGAATTACACCCACAAGCCAAGAGAATAATTACTAAAAATGGAAAATGGACGGTTATTTTCTATGTAGAGGATGAATTTGTAAAGGTGATAAAAATTACTCCTTCAAAAATGATAAAGGAATGAGGGAAATGTTGTTATACATACAAAATATGCCCCTCTACATTTCCATACCCCATCGCACGAATAGCCTCACAATATTGTTCTAACTGCTCTTTGTGCGAAGCATTGGGTTCGCCTGTTTTATAGTCAATGACCGCTGTTCGGTCTTCTAAAAAAACTACACGGTCGGGGCGCAATAAATTGCCGTTTGGGAACAAAATGGAAGTTTCATTCAACACCTTTACTTCCGAAACAAAGTATGGAGATAGTGATTTGTCATTCAGAATTTTATAAAAAATATTTGCAAGATCTTTTTTGTACGCTTCCTCTACGTTTTGTACCACCCAGTCTATCTCTTTTTCGTTTTGAGGAAACGTTGTTAAAGAAGATAAGAAATTGTGGATGAAGATGCCGCGGAGTTGCTGGGTGGTATGCGGTATGCGGTATGAGGTGTGAGGTGCGAGGTGATGAGCAGAGGGCAGAAGAGATGGTTCGCAAAGTGGTGTATTGCTTTTTGTTTTCTGTTTTCTGCCTTTTATTTCCCATTCACCGTCCACCGCATACCGCTCACCGCACACCTCGTACCGCATACCTCCAACCTCATATCTCGCACCGAACGCTGCCAAAAACTTACTATAATTCCCCGCCCTCGCATTTGGTTTTTCGGTAATGATGTGCAACTCGGTTCTCGCGCGGGTGTGGGCAACATACAACTTGTTTAACTGATCAATCAGCGTTTTCTTTGATTCTTCGGCGTATTTGTGCCGGTAGCGCGCGGGCGTTTTTTTATCGGATAAAGTTACCCAATCGTATTCTAAACCGGTAACGCGATTTTCATCTTTCACAAATATATCGGGTTTGGTTTTAAAATTGCTGTAGCGGCTAAATGGAAAAATTACAACAGGATATTCTAATCCTTTGGATTTGTGAATGGTAGAAATTGTTACGGCATCAATGCCCGGAGGAGTAGAAAGCGCCAGGGTTTGCCCTTTTTCTTCCCACCACTCTAAAAATAAGGGAGTAGAACCGTTGCGTTTTGTGGCGAATTTTTCGGTTTCGTCTAATAATCTTATTAGAAATGGGTTGCATACGGAGAGCGACATAATTCGACTTAGTTCGACTATTAAGGTGAATAAAGGAAGTGAATTTAATTTTTTTCTGCTAATGTTGATATTAATATTTGTTAAAAACTGTTGGAAGGCATGCTCATTTTGCATGCAAGGCATGTAATTTTCTAATAGGAGGTTATTTTGTTGCGCCAAATAATGAATCATTGTCAATTTTGCCAATTTGTCTTCTTCAGAAACCAAATATTGCAAAGTGGCGATCAACAGATTAATTTCGGAGGATGCGGACAGTTGCAACGATTCGGCAGAAATAATCGGGATGTTGTTGGCAATTAAAAATGTGCCTATGGCGCTCGCCGAATCATTGTTGCTCACTAATACGGCAATATTTTTGTAGGCGTATCCGCGTTGAAGTGCGTCTAAAACAGTTTCCAAGACATGTTCCGGCATAAATTCCTGAAACTTGCGGTTATCTTCCTCTTCTTGAAAACGCACCGTTACCAAGCCTTCTTCGGCGGTGGGTTTTGTTTTTTGCTTCACATCTTCGTAAAAGTCTTTCGCTTCGTGAAAAGGTCCGTTTTCAGCAGTTAAAAAATCAAAAAATGCATTATTAAATTCTATTACTTTTTTTGAAGAGCGAAAATTAGTATCCAATAACTCCACGCGATAATCTTCTTCCGGCTTTGAATAGGGCAAAACGGCAGATTTGTAACCTTCAATGTTAGAAAGTTGTTGTAAAATATCTGCATCGCCGTTGCGAAAACGGTAAATCGCCTGTTTCACATCGCCGAAAAGAAAAACTTTTCCCTGCTCGTAAAATCTGTTTGTACCTGCCAATGCTTCTCTTAGTAGCGGTATCATGTTTTGCCACTGTAACTTAGATGTGTCCTGAAACTCATCAATAAAAAAATAAGAGTATTGATTCCCAATTTTTTCGTAGATAAAAGGAACGTCATCGTTGCCCAATTTTTCCTTTATTTTGGTATTGGTTTCCGAAAGATAAAAGAGATTGTCTTGCATTTTAATTTCATCCATAATCATCTTTAAATCAAATAACAATGCTAATTGAAACAGATTTTTGCCAAAAAATTCATACTCTAACAATTGTTCTTTGAGCATTAGGCAAGCCTCTGACTTCTTCTCTTCTTTCGTTGTAAAGTTTTTCAATTGATTTCTCAAACGATAAATCTCTTGGTTAATTTTTTTCTTCGCTTGTTCAAAATCTGTATTTTCAGATTCTTGTAGTTCTTTTAATGGAAGATAAACCTCCTCTTCCAAACTAATTTTCAACAATTTGAGAATTTCTTTTTCAATTTTCCATTTCCCTTTTTCCAACATCATATTTTCAACTAAATCTAACACGCGTTGGGTAAGATGTTCGTTGTTTTTAGAAATGCGATGCAATAAAACGGCGGTCGTTTCCCGGAAAAAATCGTCCAATTCTATTTCTAAATTAAATTGTGAAGAAAGCCCAAACTCCAAAGCAAAAGCGCGCAAAATGCGTTGAAAAAAACTATCTATCGTGCTGATGGAAAAGCGGTCGTATTCATATAAAATCTTCTCTAATAGTAATTTCGATTGTTTTTTTATGTAAGGAAATTTCTCATTTTCAGGCAGATGCAATGCGATCTTTGCGATAACTTGATTATATGTATGATAAATGGGAAACTTGGAAGTAATTTCAGGTTCAAAAGCAAATTCAGAAAGCGTATCCACGATACGTGATTTCATTTCGGCGGTAGCGTTATTGGTAAATGTGATGGCAAGTACGTGTTTGAATTTTTCGGGCTGTGGCAGGCACAACGCCAAATATTCTACTACTAAACGTGAGGTTTTGCCGGAGCCGGCGGAGGCTTTATAGAGGGTGAACATCGGGACTTTAGTTTTATTACAACAAATTGTTGTTCATTATAATTTTTTGCAAAAGTGCATGAATTTTTTGTTCATCCAATGCGCAATTCAAAAAAAAATATGTTAATTTGCTTTGTAAATTCAAAAAAATATGGTATGCCAACAGTATTTGTATTTTTCGGCTTGAGATTTATGTTTTTCAGTAATGATCATGAACCTGTCCATATTCATGTTATTAAAGGTAAAGGAAAAATAAAAGAATATGCTATTTATCAGGTAGTTCCGGATATTATTCTTTTGGAAAATAAAGGTTTGAAATCGAATGAGTTGAAAATGGCAGAAATGGTTATTGAAGAAAACAAAGAAATTATTATAGAAAATTGGAATCGTTTCTTTAGTAATATTATAAAATCATGAAAACTACAATTGTCAAAGTATGGATAGACAGCGAGGCTGTATATATCCAAACGATCAAGGGAGATATATATAACGAATTATTTGCAGATTACCCTCGCTTGCGCGCTGCATCTCCTTCGCAACTCGCTAATTTTGAATATGATAATATTGGAATTCATTGGAAAGATTTAGACGAAGATTTGAGTTATAGAGGTTTTATGAGAAAAGCAAAATTTGTTTAACTAAAAATAAAAACCATGAAAAAAACATTACTATTTACATGCTTAATTGCCATCTTCATTTTTCAAGGGAAAGCCCAAGAAGATTGGCTATGTGTTTACTCCGATAAAAAAGTTTATTTTGAAGACAGAAACAATTTGGTTTATTGTATTCGAATTGATTCTACTTTTAATGACAACACTATTCTTTATCCATTTTCCGATCTGCATCAAATTGATTGGGATTGTTATTCTGTTACTTCCGGTTCGTGGTTGTCGAAATATATTGTTATTGATGATGAGGGGAATACTTTTTTTGTCAATGGTAAAAATCAACTTATTTTTATTAAGAGCCAAGCTGCTCTACATGAAATTTGGGAAGTGTTTGCAAACGATGATATAAAAGTTATAGGTGAGATCACTTCTATTGCTTCGAAATCAATTTTGGGTGTAGAAGATTTGGTGAAGACCGTTAAGTTTTCTGTTTTCGACATGAATGCTGCGCCAATAAATCATATTCTAAACCAACGTTCTCTTGAAATCAGTAAACATTTTGGTTTAATAAAAACAGTTAGCTTTTACAATTTTGAGTACCAATATTGGACAGAAGAATTTGACTTGATAGGCATTAACGAGCCGCAACTCGGTTTCAAGCCCATTAACTTAAAAGAAGATTACTTTGATTTTCAAGCTGGAGATGAGTTTCATATCTACTATGCTTTCAAGTTAGGAATTCCATATCCTCTTTATGAATATAAAACAATTCATCGTTATCTTTCTCGCACAGATTACGAAGACAGAATTGAATATTATTATGAACGAAAAATCAATACCGCAACCCCAAAAGATACGGTGAAGCAAGTCATTACCAAAGGTGTTTTCTTTACTACTGAACCCAATGAACCTTATGTGGATGAAAATTATTTTGATGGAGCTATTGCTAAAGTAATGATTAAGAATAGCCCACTGCCGAAAATGTATATTCATGATTATTTGAATGAAAGTCTTGTTATTATATATTCCGATGAACCGTGTTTAGAGTTTCTTACTGCTGACGGTTGTTTTTCAGCAGCTGACTATTATCCCGGTTTAGGTGGACCATATTATGAATGTTGTGATATGTGGGGTTCTAAATATTGCTACGAGCTGGTTTATTACAAAAAAGGAGATACAGAAGTAGGCACCCCATTCAATTTACCGGTTGTAGAGTACGAAAAAGAGATGATTTTTTCCATTTATCCCAATCCGGCAAGCGATTACATTACTATAAAATCGGCAAAGAATGAACTTTTAAATGATTGTACGATTGAAGTTTATGACATTTATGGCAGAAATGTAGGAGCAAAACGTGTTTTACCCATTGATGGGAGAATAAATGTTTCTCATTTGCAAGCGGGATGTTATATTGTGAAAGTATTACGGGAGAATAAGGCTCCGGTGAGTGTTAAGATGATTAAACAGTAAGCTTTAATTCAATCTTTTTTTGATATTTGCACCCGATTTAAGAATGTTTAACCTAAAATTTTATAACATGAAAAAACTTTTTATCCTAATGCTTGCCATAGCATGTACTTTTGGAGCTAATGCCCAACAAAATTCTTCTGCAACAGAAGAAGTTACCACGCCTCCTTACAAATTTTATAAAGGCAGTGTGGCTACAGAATTAAATTTTTCTTTTTTCAACTCAACAGGTCCCTTTACTATGCCCGAACTTCGTTTACGTGTTGGATTGAGTAATAAATGGGCTTTGCGTGTCAATTTAGGAATAGATTTTGGTCATAATAAAATCAAAAAAAATCTTGATAATGAAACTGAAAATTATTGGGGTAGAGTGATTACAACGGGAGAGAGAATTGAAAAAAATAACTATATCAAATTTTCCATTGCCCCCGGAGCTGAATACCATTTTGGCAAATGGGAGCGCTTGTCAATTTATGTCGGCGGCGAAATACCTGTTGGATTTTACATGACTAACGGCACAATTGATATTGACCAAACAGTAACGACTCGCCAATACGGAAGTTGGGACTTGATAAGTACCGTGACCACCAACTCTCGTTTAACAACCAAGAACTGTACAAGTGCATATATTTGTGATCCATGGGGATGCGATTACACTTACAGGCAAAATGGAAATATGTTTTTTGGACTTAAAGCATTTGCAGGCTTCGATTTTTATATTTACAAAGGTCTTTATGTAGGTGCAGAATTAGGTTTGGGATATAATTATTCATTTGCTTTGAAAGGTACTGTAAAAGGTGAAATTTTTACTCATGCAACATCTTCCTATTCAACATCCATTGATACTGAAGAGATAGATAAAAAATTTAACGATAAAATAACCGGCGGACATCTTGGTTTCAAATGTAATCCGATGATTCGTTTGGGATGGAGATTTTAGAATGATCTCTAACCTTAAATCTTAAATTTTTAAATTCAAAAATCCCCCCGTAAGGTTCTAAACCTCTTCCGCGCATCCACCACAAAAAGGCTGCCCGGATACTCTCTCATCAGTTTTTGATAGCACTCCATGGCGCGGGGTATATCTTTCAAATGGTATTCATAAAGTTCGCCCAGATAGTAAAGAGCATCATCGCCCAGCAAGCCATCTGAGTAAATATTACATATACGTTGGTATAATTTTTCGGCTTCCAAATAATTTTTTTGGCGAGTGAAAATTTTCGCTTTTGTGAAAAGCACGTGAGGCGCTATTTTCGAGAGCGGCGCCACTATTGCAATGGAATCTAAATATTTAAGTGCCTGTTCATCGTTGTTTTGAAACAACATGAAATCGGCTTTGGCAAAATAGCGGAGCGCTTTGTTTTTTTCCAAGTCGTTGCCAAACAAACCAAAAAATTCCGTATCCTCATTTTCATCCTCATCGTCTTCATCGTCTTCGTTATCGGAAATTAGAAGCGAAAACTGCATGGCATCGTTGGCAATAAGTTTTGAAGTGGCGGCGCGCAAAATATCCAACTGACTTTTAGCCCACGTAAACTCTCCTATATAGAAAGAAAGCTTGGCATTTTTAAATTTTGCATTTTGCCCGATGGTATCGTTGGGAAAGTCCTTATCCACTTGTGAATACAAAAGCGTGGCGTCCCAAACATTTCCCGAATACAATAAAATATCCGCCAAGTCAACTTTATACAACGCTTGTTGCTTAGGATCACGGATGTTGACACCGGCAATTGCCGTATTCAAAACTTCAACCGCTTCGGTAGGTTTGTTTACATAAAAGGCTAATAAATGCGCATATTTTCGAATCCACTCGGAAGTGCTATTGTGTATACCGTACTCTTCTATCAATTTTTTAAACTCTTGTTCTAACATCTTTGCTTCTAATATTTTTACCGGAGAAACAGAGGTTAGTTGAAGATATTTTACATTCAATAATTGAAATTTGGCTGTGGTAAAATGAGGCGTAGTTTCTCCTTTGGCAATGATAAACTCCAAGGCTTCTTTTGCGGTTTCGTAATCTCTGTTTAGCGTAGCATTGTTTGCCAAATTCATGATAATTTCGCCGTCGCCTTTAGTTCTTCTGTCCAACGATTTTGCAATTAACAAGGCGTCTGAAAAATCTTTATTTAGCTGATACGCCCAAAATAACAAATGTACAAGTTCTAAATTATTCGGATCTTTTTGAATCTCTTTTTGCAAAGCGGTTTTCAGCAATAAATAGTTGATTTGCTCTTCGTCTTCCACAATTAAGTTTTGGAGAATAGCCTGTGCTTCTGCACGTTGCGCCTCATTGCCGTCTTTTACCAAATTAAACGCTTCTTCAATAATTTTATCCGTGTTTTTTAATGAAGTATAAACTTGTACCAATTCTTTGGAGTGCAATTTGGGGTTTTGCAGCGCTTTTCTTCCTTTCAACAAAACATCAATGGCATAATCTCTTTTGCCTCTGCTTAAAAAAGCATAATGCAACTCTCGGTATGCGTTTTCTTGCGCCGGCAAATTTTTAATAGCGGCATCGTATTCTTTCAAAGCCTTGTTCAAATCTCCCTGACGTTCATACACATACCCCAAATCAATGTCATACCTTCGCACAGTAGGAAATGCTTTTTGTTGCGCTTTCACTACTTTCTCCAATTCTTTATAATCTTCTAATTGTAACAAAGTTGGATAGTAATAAGAATAAATGTAAACATCCGGTTTTCTATCGAAAATAGGCTTCAAAATCGCTTTGACTTTGTCGTATTCTCCTTTTTGATAGTGTTGAACAGCTAATTGCTCTTCTTGTGAGCGTTGCGCAACAGCAAAAAAAACGTGAAATGTGATGATTAGAAAAAGAAATAGTCGGTTCATTAATTTAAGTTTCGATTTTAGATAACGTGGCAAGGGGAGAGATTATTTTAGTGATGGATAGTCGTGATAATTATTTCACGGAGTTACACGAAGAAGACGCAGAGAACCACAGAGATGAAAACCCTCCGTGATTCTCTGTGCCTTCTCTGTGGCTCTCTGTGTAAAAAAATAATACGCTTACCTGTCACTTGCCGCGTATCACTAAAAAAATTATTTTTGCCAAACATTTTTTAAAACAATAAAAAAACATACTATGAATTTAATCGATCAAATTAAAGCAACCGCCAAATCGGCAAACAAAACCATTGTACTTCCTGAGGGTGAAGAAGAAAGAACGTTGAAAGCCGCCGATATTATCATAAAAGAAGACTTTGCAAAGATTGTACTGTTGGGCAACAAAGAGAAAATTGAAACGCAAGCAAAAGAGTGGGGCCTAACTCACGTTAAAGAAGCACAAATTATTGACCCGAAAAATAATCCGAAGAAAGAATTTTATGCTGAAATGCTTTGCGAAATTCGCAAAAGCAAAGGTATGCAACCGGAAGAAGCCTTGCGTTTGGTAGAAGATCCGTTGTATTTGGCAACGCTGTTGATTAAAAACAAAGAAGTGGATGGCGAAGTTGCCGGCGCATTAAACGCTACCGGCGACGTGCTTCGTCCGGCGTTTCAAGTGGTGAAAACATTACCCGGTGTTTCCGTGGTTTCCGGTGCTTTCATTATGGTGTTTAAAGATCCGCAGTGGGGCGACAATGGCGTGATGGTGTGGGCGGATTGTGCAGCACATCCGAATCCGAACGAACGTGAATTAGCTGAAATTGCAGTAGTTACGGCACAAACCGCAAAATCTATCGCACAGTTAGATCCGCGTGTGGCATTGTTGAGCTTCTCCACGAAAGGTTCTGCTAAACACGAAATGGTGGATAAAGTGCGAAACGCTACCAAAATAGCACAAGAGATGGCGCCCCAATTCAAAATTGACGGCGAATTGCAAGCCGATGCTGCTATTGTGCCCAGCGTAGGAAAATCGAAAGCCCCTGACAGCGAAATTGCCGGAAGAGCCAACGTATTGATATTCCCAACCTTAGAAGTAGGAAATATTGCTTACAAATTAGTACAACGTATTGCCGGTGCAGAAGCAATTGGACCGATTATGCAAGGGATGGCTGCTCCCATTAACGACTTGTCGCGCGGCTGCTCTGTAGAAGATATTGTGAGTTTGGTAGCGATTACGGCTTGCCAAGCGTGTAAATAGGTAGAAAGGAGAAGGGAGAAAGGAGGAGATTCCTTGCTTTACTCGGAATGACGAAAAAATCCTCTTCAAATTTTGAAAGGATGAACGGCAAAGCTGGACTAGGTAGTTTATATTTAAAAATAATATTGCAAAATGAATAATCCAAAATTTAAAATTCAAAATTCAAAATTCAAAATTCTCTTTTTCTCCTTTCTCCTTTCTCCCTTCTCCTTTGTGCCTTGTTTCGCTCAAAACACCCCTCCGCCCCCGCAAAGCCTGCAAAAAGAGATACCGGCAAAAAAAGGCAGACCGAAAATTGTTGTTGGCGGTGGCTTTGGCGTGCAATTCGGAAACTTTGGTAGCGCAGTGAGCATATCACCGCAAGCGGGCGTTTATATTAAGCCTTGGTTGCTCGTGATAGCAAATGGACAATACACCTACATGTGGCAAAGAAATTTTTATGATTCGCATATTTGGGGGCTTGGCGTGGCGCTGCAACCATGTATTATTAAGAGAATTGTAGTGCATGCAGGCTATGAATTTGAACAAAACCATTTTAGGTGGTTAGATGGCTCGCCTTCACAAGCTTACAATTTTCATTTTGCTGTCGTAGGCGGCGGCTACAAACAATATATCGCTCCGCGCGTCTTTTTTCAAGCTTTAGTACTTTTTAATATTCCGATAACCCAACCCACCATCAATAATTACACTCATAATTATTATCCGTTTTTTAGAATTGGCGTGGGTGTAGATTTGTAATTATGATGAAATCAATGACCGGCTTTGGAAAAGCCACAGTAAACTGCGAAGGGAAAACAATTGCGATTGAAATACGATCGTTAAACGGCAAACAATTAGATTTGAATACGCGGATTTCGGCGTTGCTAAGGGAAAAAGAGAATGAAATGAGGACATTGGTAACCAAAGAGTTGGAGCGAGGAAAAATAGATGTGAATATCTATATTGAAAAAATGGATAAACCCGTGGTTAGTATTGATGAAAATTTGGCAAAAGCCTATTTTGAGAAATTGACGGAGTTGTCAAAAAGTGTGAGTAACCCTAAAGATTCTGATATTTTTTCTCAAATGTTGCGTATGCCGGATGTCGTTTCTACACCCAAAGAAGAGGTTTCCGAAAATTTATGGAATGCCATTTTTGAAGGAATAAAAACTGCTTGCCATGCGGTAAATCGTTTTAGAAAAGAGGAAGGCGCATCTCTGTCGGAAGATTTTATTTATCGTACACGCTTGATTTCTGATATGATAGATAAAATTACGCCTTTTGAGAGCAACCGCATCGTAGAATTGAAGAGAAAGTTAATTGAAAATTTGGAAAATTTACCGGTTAAATATGACCCCAATCGTTTGGAACAAGAATTGTTTTTTTATATTGAAAAACTGGATATTACCGAAGAAAAAGTGCGTTTGCGCAAACATTGCGACTATTTTATGGATACGATGAAAGAAAATAATGCAGGTAAAAAACTGAGTTTCATCGTTCAAGAGATGGGTAGAGAAGTTAACACGATTGGCTCAAAAGCTAATGATTTTAATATCCAGCAAATTGTGGTTTTGATGAAAGATGAAGCTGAAAAAATAAAGGAACAGTTGTCAAATATCTTATAATGAAGCAAAACAATCTAATATTGAGCCGGTTGCTTTTTATAACAATCGCCGTTTTTCTTTTTTCTTCTTGTGGTAAAGATCCTCATTTTCTAACCGACAAATCTTATCGCTTAATGGTGCAAGCCGATTTTGAGGCACGAAAAGTGCTGGCGGGAGATCGCACTACGGAGTTGTTTTTTGTTTTTAATGACAAAACTCTGACACACAAAGAGAAAGAAGCATTGCAATTTTTGTATGCGTATATGCCGTTGAGCGATTTAGCTGATTATGACGGCAAATTCTTTTTGGATCAAGTACGTTACGCATTCAAAGCACAAGATGAAATGCCTTGGGGCGCAGCTATTCCCGAAGATATATTTCGCCATTTTGTGCTGGTATATCGTGTAAATAATGAAGATTTGGATACGGCACGGATGGTGATTTTCAATGAGTTAAAAGACAGAATTAGAGACATGAGCATGTACGATGCTGCATTGGAAATTAACCACTGGTGTCACGAAAAAGTAACGTATCGTCCTTCGGATAGGAGAACTTCGTCGCCGTTGGCTACCATTCGTACCGGCTTTGGGCGTTGTGGCGAAGAATCTACCTTAACGGTTACTGCCATGCGCGCCATGGGGATTCCGGCACGTCAGATTTACACACCGCGTTGGGCGCACACCAATAGCAATCACGCTTGGGTAGAAGTTTGGGTGAACGGCAATTGGCACTTTCTGGGTGCTTGTGAGCCTGATCCTGAATTAGATATGGGTTGGTTTGCCCTTCCCGTTACTCGCGCTATGATGGTGCACACCAACGTGTTTGGGAAAAGCGGAGATTTTGGAGAACGTACTTTGGAAACCGAATTATATTCTGTGGTAAATCTAACTTCTAATTATACGAATACTAAAAAGATAAAGGTCATTGTGGTAGATAAAAATAATATGCCCGTGCAAGATGCCATCGTAAAATTCAAACTCTATAATTTTGCTGAATATTATTCCCTTGCTTCCACTAATACTGATAAAGACGGTGTTGCTACTCTTAGTACCGGTTATGGCGATTTGCTCGTGTGGGTAACAAAAAACAGAAAATACGGCTACCAAAAGTTCGATGTGCGTAAAAATGATGAATTAACCATAAGGCTTGAAAATGAGCAGGGTAAAGAATACGTGGAGTGGTTGGACATTTTCCCGCCCGATGCCGGAACCAAAAAGAAAGTGGCAACGAAAGAACAAAACGACATCAATAATAGACGTTTACAATATAATGATTCTGTGCGTAATGCCTATCTGACTACTTTTATGAATGAAGAGGACGCAAAAATCATTAAAACAGAAAATCTTACGCCGGAACAAGTATGGTATTTCATTCAAAAAAGCGAAGGAAATTATGCGGAAATTAAAAAGTTTGTGGAACAAAACGGCAAAAAAAGAGCCGGATTATATGTGTATGAATTTTTAAACGCACTTTCCGACAAAGACCTGCGCGATGCACCTGCTGATATTTTGCAGGAACATACTACTTTATTTGATTCAAAAAAATATCCTTTCGATGTTTATGTAAAAGGAATAATTCCTGCACGGATTTCTAATGAAGGATTGCGCATGTGGCGTCATTATTTACTCGATAACTTGGAAGCAGAATTAGGAGAGAATGCAACTTCTCAACAACTTCTGGATTGGATGGATGCAAATATTCGTTTGCGCTCCGACGACAATTATTTTCGTGCCTCCATCTCACCCAAAGGTGTTTACGATTTAAGACTCACAGACGAACATTCGCGAAACATCTTCTTCGTGGCAGCCTGCCGAGCCTTAGATATTCCGGCATATTTAGACGCTGCTACTAATCAAATATTCGTATGGCAAAATAAAAAATGGAATGTGGTGGATTTAGAGGAAGAAGGGAGAAAGGAGAAAGTAGCAGGCACTAAATCCCCTTCAAATTTTGAAGGGGTGTCACGGGGTAGTTTATATGGAAATTTAACCCTAACCCTCCCCAAAAACGCCAAAACCCCCGAATACTGGACCCACTACACCATCGCAAAATTCGCAGACGGCGATTTTGTAACCTTTAATTACCAAGATGATCCACGGGTAGCAGCTTTCCCTGCCACATTAGAATTGGAACCCGGTTATTACATGCTTTCTACCGGAAATCGTTATAGCGACGGCGAAACACTTTCACAATTAGAGTTTTTCAATATTGAACCCGGAAAAACAGTGAGCAAAACCGTTACGTTACGCAAACTAATTCCTCAAAATAAAACTTACGGTGAAATTGAGGTGAACTCACCGTATTCCGGCAAGGAACACACATTAGCGCTCATTGACTTAATGCAGGAAAAAGAATTGATACTTTGCTTTATTGATCCCGCGCGCGAACCTACTCGTCACTTATTCAACGATATGGCAGCATTAAAAAATGATTTTGATAAATGGGGAGGCAATATTTTATTTATGATTCCCGGCGAAAAAAATACCGCCGATTTCAACCCGAAACGTTGGAATTTACCTGTAAACTCTATTTTCGAAATTGATAAGGAATCAATGTTTATGAATTATGTATTAAATACCACCAATCAGGAATTTAGAGAAGAATATCCGTTGGTGTTTATTGTGAATAAAGAAGGAAAACTTGTATTCAAATCAGAGGGCTATCGGATTGGGACAGGGGAGTTGTTGTTGAAAAGCTTAAAAAACTAGAAAAAATTATCCTTAATTTGCAGCAAAAAAGCCGATGAATCTATTTGTTCTTTCTAAAACACTCCTAAAATCAGAGCAAAGCAATTACTCCAAACCTATTGTGAAAATTACCATTGCAGGAGTAGCTTTAGGAGTAACGCTCATGCTTTTAGCGCTTTTTATCACCGCCGGTTATAAAAAAGTGATACGCGACAAAATGGTAAGTCTCGGCGCACACATTCGCATTTCGAGCGTAGAGCAAAATTACTCCTTCGATTTAATGCCGTTCGATAGAAACCAATCATTTATAGATGAGTTAGCAAAAAATCCGCGTATTAAAAACATGCAGTTTTATGCTACCAAAGTGGGGATTTTAAAAGCACAAGACCAAGTAGAAGGCATTGTATTAAAAGGAATTGATTCCACTTTTTCGTGGGAGCTGTTTCAAACACATATTATCGCCGGAAATCCGTTAGTTTATCAATCCGACTCTATTAGCAATAACATCCTTGTATCTAAAACGTTGGCTTCGAAATTACAATTGCAGGTAGGCGATAAAGTGGGTGCTTATTTTGTGCAGGAACCGCCGCGACAACGTAGTTTTATTGTTGAAGGCATTTATGAAACCGGACTTCCCGAAATGGATGCACGCTTTGTTTTAACCGACTTGCGGCACGTGCAAAGGCTCAACGACTGGGAGCCTTCGCAAGTAAGCGGCATCGAAATATTGATTAATGATTACAATCAATTAGATGCCATAGGGCAACAAGTGCATAATAACATTCCATATTCACTCAAAGCAGAAACCATTAAGCAGCTTTATCCCAATATTTTTGATTGGTTAGCGCTTTTCGATACCAATGTGCTCGTTTTGCTCATCATCACTATTTTTGTTTGCATCATTACTATGATTTCCACATTTTTTATTATCGTTTTGGAGCAAACAAAAAATATCGGCATTTTAAAAACGATGGGATTGAATCATAAACAGGTGGTTAAACTATTTTTGATTATTGCTTCTCAGCTTATCTTGCGCGGTTTACTTTGGGGAAATATTATTGGTCTTGGAATAGGCATTTTACAAATGACGTTTCATATTATTCCTTTAGATCCTGCTACCTATTACGTGTCTTATATTCCCATAGTAATCAATCTGTTTACACTGTTATGGGTTAATTTGCTTGTTTTTACGGCTTGTTTACTTACATTACTCATACCGGCTTATTATATTTCAAAACGAATCTCGCCCATTGATGCGATACGATTTGATGTATAGCTCAAAAAAAAGAGGCTGCTTTTGTTTTTAAGGCAGCCTCAACTCCGTGATTCCGTCAGGATTCAAACCTGAAACCTTCTGATCCGTAGTCAGATACTCTATTCAGTTGAGCTACGGAACCGCATTTGAGGCGGCAAAAATAGTAATTTTTGTGGATTAGCAGGAGATAGGGTCGTTTTTTTCAAATAATTAATTTAAGGAACTACATACTAACTTCACATAGAATATTACTTTTGCAAAACTTTCTATAAAATTATATATAGTTACCTAAATTTTATCATTATGTTAACTCAAATTAAAACATTTAAAGGAAACGCGCTTGCTGTAGAACTCACCGATACGTTCACAAAAGCAGATGCGCAATTGATGATGCAACTTTTTGAAGAAAAGCTGAACGAAGGCAATGAGCATGTCAATCTTTTGCTCAAAGTTAAAGATTTGTCCATTCTTAAGCATACGGAGTTTAAAGCTTTAATGGAAGGTGAAGTGTGGGGATTTAAGCATTTTAGTAAGATAGGGCGATGCGCCGTAGTGGCTCAATCCGACATTATCAAGGATGCTGTAAAATTAGAGAACAAAGCACTTCATCTGGCAAACGCAGCTTTTGAAGAAAAGTATTTCGAAACGGCGCAATTAGATGAAGCATTGAGGTTCATAAGTCCGGAGAAATAGCCCCGTTATCGGAGAAAGAAATCAGCGATTTTTTTCTCCGATAACCGGTACACTGTCCATTCATCCATTGGAATTGCACCGAGATAATCCGTATAAAACCGGATAGCCGGCGCATTCCAGTCCAAGCAGATCCACTCCATTCTTCCGCATTCGCGTTGTTGGGCAAGCTGCATAAGTTCGAAGAAGAATTGTTTTCCAAATCCTTGATGTCTGTATTCGGGCAAAACGAACAGGTCTTCCAAATAAAGTCCGCGTTTGCCGGTAAATGTAGAGAAGTTGTGGAAAAAAAGCGCAAATCCGATAATCTTTCCGTCATATTCCCCCAATAATACTTCCGCTGCCTTTTTCACAAACAGCGAATCATATAAAATTTCCTCTGTGGCAGTTACTTCGTGTAATAGTTTCTCGTAATCTGCAATTGCTTTAATGAGGTGGAGTATTGCGGGAACGTCTTCTTTTGTGGCGAAACGGATATTCATAATTTAAAAATTTAAAGATTTAAAATTTAAGGTTTAAATTGGAGGTGAAAATCATAAACATTAAAAATAATTTAAGTGTTCGTTTTGTGCCCTCACACTACTCTTTCATTCCTGCCGAATATTCCTAATCTTAATCCAACCGGCATGAACCTTTAAGGTACTTATGATAGTTTCTGTTTCCCCGTTCTTAAAACGTACCCACATCTTAACTTGATAATTTCCGTTGGGAAAATTCCTACCCCATTCTGTTTGATCTCGTGCTGAAAATTCCTCTGTACCCTCAATATACCACATCAATCTGCCCGGTTCTTCGTGCAGCATCCCTGTTTCAGCGCGGAAACCCACATAACTTGCACAGAAAGTTGTATCTTGCAAAACTAAGTGATGTACATCGTTTGCGTAAAACTCAGCAGTTAAGTCACATGCCTTTACAGCAATTTCGCGCCTACCATCAACCTCACATTGCGCTTGATAAGGATAGTTGCCGTTGCGGTCATTGATACTGATCCAAATACTCGTAAAGGGGGCATGGTCGCTTATATTATTAATTGTGAGTTCGAAGCATAATGTACTGTCAACTCTCAAAATATTTTGGATAGAATCCATGGCGATGATATGGGTTGCAATGGTATCGTTTTTGTAGAAGGTTACATAAATAGGTTGCTGTAAAGCAGCATCGCCCACGTTGGTAATACAGCCGGTAAAAACTATCGAGTCGCACGTTGATGTGGCTTCGGGAGTCTCTGCAAATACGATATTTGCCAGGGGCCAATAAAGGTTACCAATTGTATTTAACTGTGTTTGCTGTTGCAAAAAGTTATTAAAAGGCTGTTTTCCATTTGGGAATTGCGTTGCCGGATTCATTTGATAGCGGGGAATTGTTAAATCTTCGTTTACACCTACTGCCTGATAAGCATATTGATTCCAAACTTTTCGGGCAGGCGCCCAAAGAGAGCTATTTGACTTAAATATTTGTAAAGGTCCCATTGTCGGTCTACCCACATCTCCTCCTGCGATAATTATTTCAGCTTCGCCATCGCCGTCTATATCGGCAATTACCGGATATTCTCGCCCGGTGGTAGATGTTGAGGCGTATATGAACAAATTATAAAAAGGTATAGTGTCATTACCTGTAATATGGCTTTTACCGCTGCCGTTAATAATTCGAAGATTTTTTTCGTCACGATAAACCAACTCGGAAAGTCCGTCTTGATTAAAATCGAAAGCTGTAATGCCTGTGCATCCTGAGGCATCGTCGTGTGGTATTTGCCACAAAATCTCTAACTGCCCGGTTATTGAGTTAGGATTATACTGTAAAGCTGTAATAAACAAGCCTGTAGTACCTTCGCCGGCAGTAGCTCCATGAATAAAAATAATTTCAGGACTCTCATTTCCGGCTATATTACTAATGAATGGCATGCTCCGTTTGGCTACAGCTTGAGGCATCTGGATAGAAGCTATGATTTGATTTTTAAAAGGCGAATAAACATAGAAATAACAGGTTGTACCCACATTTACACTTACAACAACATCTAAATGTCCGTCTAAATCCATATCTACCAATTGCGTGGCGCCATCGGTGCTTGAAATAATAGTCCCGTTCCAAAGTTGCGGCGTAAAAGTTCGGGCTATCGTCATTGTTCCGCCGCCTGCATTACGGTTATTGATTGTTACGTCGTAAATCGTGTTTCCAACAGCTACCTGTTTTTTGCCATTACCCAGAAGATCGCCTGCACTGGTTTGAACTAAATCAGCTCTGGCATCCCATCCGCGTATAATGCCTTGGTTTGTCCCTGCAGAACACAATAATGCTCCGTTTTCTGCTGCATATACCCGATTTCCTATGACTATTTCCGAATATCCATCCCCGTCTAAATCAATTAATTGAAACGAAGTGCCATTGTTTATAAAACCCGAAGCAGTATATACCGTATTCCCGTAGGCATTATAAGCATATAAAGTGGTACCCGTTTTAAAGAATATCAGCGTAGTATCAACAGTTGCAGAATATTTTATTCTTCCGATAGCTGCCAACGGGATGTCTCCCGAAAACGAATTAGCAGCAGAAAAACTTGTTCTCTCCGTAAGCGTTTGTCCGTCTATAATAGATATAGTAGTTGGAGAGTTATTGCCGTTTGCTCCACGAAGCGCTACTATTGCCGGTTTTCCATCATTATAAACGTCGCCAACCAAAACATTGTGGGTGGTAGAGTAATTTGTTGGTAAACTGTGAGGAATAAGTCGAACTCCCCAAGTTGTTTGTTGCGGATCTCCGTAACAATCTACCTCATCAATATTATCCGGACATTCAACCACCGTAATAAACACATTCGCCGTATAAACCACATTTTTGCATACTATCGCGTATTCCAATGTATCACGACCGGTAAAACCGGCGGGATATGTATAGACAATATTTTTATCGCTATCAACTGAAGTCGTTGCGCCTATTTTGGAACCGCTTGTTATGGTCAATTCTATTTCGATGCGGGTGCAGGGTATCACCACATCATTAGCAAAAACATCAAGAATTGCACTTGGGTAACAAGTAATTATTTGTAGAATATCATGTTCGGCAATGTTCTGTGTTGCTGTGAGGTTGTAGGTTACGGTTGCCTGTTCTGTGTTGCCGGTTGGTTGCGCATTTGTTGTTTCAAAAATGAAACACAGTAGTAAGAAAACACTAACACAAATTTTTATTTTTATCATGGGGTTATAATTTAGAGATTGTTTGTCCGGCAATTGCACACAACGTGTTGGCAACACGACCTTGCTCATGCAGCTAAGCGCCCTCCACTACTCTTTCAATATCTTTTTAACTATTTCTCCTACAGTGGTGGATATTCTCACAAAGTAAAGACCGCTCAGCAAATGTGAAAGGTCTATTACAGTTTCGGGAGACGATAACGACATAGACGGCGTCTGTATACTTCTACCGTAAATATCGAAAAAGGAAATACTTGTAACTTGTAACTCATAACTCTTCACTTGTAATTGTCCGTTCGTTGGGTTTGGATAAACCGTAATATTGACGGCGGCGTTTTCGGCAATGTTTGTCATTAATTTGAAGTAGGTGGCGGTGCGTTTATGCCCTGAACTGTATGCCCGGATATAACTTTGCATATTGTTGTAGAATAAGGTTAGAGGGACTGTACCTTGCTGCCAATCCTCATCTTGCCAAACCCAATATTCTACTGTGGTACTATTATTATTTTCATCATAAGTCCACATACCTTTGTCGCTATTCATCCAATTGTCAGTTTGCCATGTTTCGCCTAATTCTGTTAGTAAGTTATTCTGCGCATCGTAGGTATAAGTATCTCTCCAGCTATTCACCCAATTGCCATACCATCCTTGGAATAAATCTGTTATCAAGTTATTCTGTGCATCATAAGTATAAATATTTCTAAAGTTATTTACCCAGTTAGTGCCATACCAGCTTTGGGATAATCGTGTTAGAGGCTTATTCTGCGTATCGTAGGTATAGAAATCTTTCCGGTCGTTCACCCAATTGTTATTTTGCCAGCTTTGCTGTAAATATTCTGTTAGCAATTCCTGTGCATTATAAGAAAATATTTCTCGATGGGATGGCTGTTCAGAATTGGGAGGATACACATATACCGTATCTGGTTGCCACCAATCTTTGCCTGATTTGGCTTTGTGCAATAGAAGATAGGGATTTTTCATATCAGAATAGTCAAAATCCGAGTATTCCAGTTGTGGGTGTTGTGAGGAAAAATGATGAGGCATCATTCTATTGTTTTGTGCTGTGGCTATAAATCCTGCAAACATCAGCACGAGGCTTAATAGTGTATTTTTTTTCATTTCTTTCTTTTTTTGATTAATAATTCTGTTTTAATTATTAGTTTTGGAATTTTTCGAACACGATGCATTTTTCGCCATTGCATTTAACGTTATGGCAATATGATCGATGGCTGAAGGTGCATACCATCGGTAAAATTGTTCGATTAATCTTTTTAGAATGGTAACAAGTGGCATATGCTTATTCTTTTTTCAGAAAGGTTTCAATATTGCGAATATAATCTTCACGTAGAACATTATAGCCCATCAAATGTCTTCCAGTGTAAGGGATAATTGTAAGGTATTTCACTTCTTCTTTTAGTTTGCTGATATCTTCTTCTGTACAAACAATATCTTCAGAACCATGAAAAAGCATTACGGGTATTTGGAGGTTTTCATAAAAATTTTTCCAGTTAAAAAATTGAGAGTCTGCTTCAGGAAGAGGAATAACTTCATTGTAGATTTTGCTTAATCTTTCTGCAATAATATTCGGTGAGTAAATATGTCAATCAGCGATACAAAAATCTATATTCTCTTGGTGTTCAATTAAATATTTCATATTAATGAGAGTGCCCATAGAATACGTAGTGGCATATTGCCGAAGTTACCGCTTCTCAACACTTTATAAACGCGATCCAGTCCGCGAAAATAGCAAAATATTTATCCCGCGTGGTAAGGCAGCAATTTTGGCAATATGCTCGTTAAGCGCTGGTTTTTTTACGGTCGGTCTCATTTTCAAGTTTGTAATAGTCTGTCATTTTTACTCTTAACATTTTCATTTTCACTCTATTTTTCGTTTCTTTTCAGGGGGGTGGGTGGGCAAAAAATGACGACAGACATTTTTGTGGCTTGTTTCCGGTACAAATTGAGCCTTCCTTCCGTGCAAGTCCGACTGACTTTCCGGCGCTTGCGTCTGCCAAACTCGGAAAAGCGCCACCCAATTCAATACCGCACATTCCTTATCTTAATCCACAGTGCCTGAACCTTTAATGTGCCGATAAGTGTTGCATAGGTATCGTTATCGTAGTGCACCACCAACTTAATCTCATAAGTTCCGTTTTCAAACGGCTTATTCCACGTTGCTTGCGAAGTTTCAAAAACGTCATCAATATACCACTTTATTGGTTCCGGGTCTGTGGGATGCAGCCCCTCAATTTCGGCGAGAAAGTTCACGTTTTTGTTGCAGAAAGTGGTATCCTTCAAAGCCTCATGGTGCACATTGTTTGCATAAAACGCCGACTCTTGATTACAGTTTATTATAGCGAGTGTGCCTGTTTTAGCCAGAGTGTCTCCGTTTTCAAAATGTACCCACATTTTTATCTCATACTCGCCGAGAGAAAAAGTTTTCTCCCATTCCAATTTATTACGTTCTGCAACTTCTTCAGTTTCATTAATAAACCATTTAATAGTGTCTGTCTCAATACCTTTGCCGTCAATTTCTGCACGAAATTCAACCAAACTTTCGCAGAAAGGATTCTCTTTAAAATCCTGAAAGTGGATTTCGTTGCCATAGAACGCTACATCCAAATCGCGCATGGCGGAATAGGCAAGGTAGAAATATGATGCTAACTGATAATTGTTTGGACCTGTTCCGTATCCCATAATAATAACACCGCTCGGATTTGTAAAAACATAAGATGCGTTGCCTTGGGTAAGTTGCACACTACAAAACGACATACCCGAGGCACTATGCTCTTTCCATGTTTCTCCATTCAAACTTACAGGAAGCGCTCCTCCGATAGAAACCATTGTTTTATCTCTTGTGGCGGTGGGCGTGGTAACCAAAGCATAATGGTGGGTCAAATAGGTATATGTTCCGGGGATAAAGGGCGCAATCAACGCTTTACTGATTGATTGTTCTATTCCCGGAACCCAACTCATAGCCGGCAATGAGTGTAATCCTGTATATTGTGTATTTGCAATATATACACAAACTCCAACAGGATTATTTGCTTGAATGTAACAACCATTATAATCATTAGTAAAATCTAATTCAACAAAGTCTCCCGGTTTCAGATTGTTAAGGGTTGTTTGCGCTCCGGGTACATCATTTCTTAAAGTACCACCCTCAATTTCAATATTGGTATTGTTTTGAGATACAACAATACGCACAATATCTTTCTCAAATAGGGTAACCGGCACAAAAAATCTTTTCCCCCATGTATTTACAGGAGCCATTTGTTCAACTAAAATACACCCATGCGAAAAACCAAAATAAGGAACGGGGGAATATTGATGCACTGTAAAATAAGCGACAGGATTAGTAGAAGTAATTTGAGCGCCGGTCATATCGGTTGAGGAGGTATTATAATAAACTTGCCCGGCATTAAGAGTTGCGATATACTCTTTGTTGTGATACAGATGCGTATTGTTTTGGGTAGCTACTATGGCGTAGGCATCCTTATAATTCGTTGGCAAAGTATAATTTGAGATATGATAATATTCTGCTCCTAATGCAGTTACAGGCAATACGTATGTTACTTCATCAACAACATTCGGGTGTTGTATAAAAGCATAAACCGTTACTGGTGCATTGTAAGAAATGATATAAACACTACGATTAGATACTCCTACTGTGGAATTATAGACGGCAATTTTTTGTGCCAAGTCTAGGGAATGAGTAAACACCTCATTTGCATTGATTGAAAAATTTTCAAAAGTTCCTAAATTGGTAAAATATATTCTTCCCGAAGTTGGTTGGTCACTGCCTACTATACGAATTTCTATATTGGTATTAGAAGCAGGTTGTATCTGAGTAAAGAATTGTCCGAACGTCAGCCAAAACTCTTTTCCTTCTGTGCTTTGCGCCTGCAGGGAGAAAATGCTTAGAACAAACAGTGTTGCGGTTAGTAGAAAGTATTTTATTGTTTTCATAAACAACTTTAAAAGATGCTGCAAAAGAAAGCATAATTTTCAATCTCACACTATTTTTGAAAAATCACTACAAATTTTTCCGAATGGGATTTACAAAAATCTATCAATTTTCGAGGTGCATTTTCCAATTTACTTCTATAAATCTTGCCTGTATTTGCTGAAAAAAACTTGCGCTTAACGCCACGCGGCTTGGCGAGGTTGCGGCTTCACAACACACTTTCCACGCGAGCTACCAGCGTGCAAAAGTACACAAGATTGTCAACGGGTGGTAATGCCGCAATCTTGCCAAACCGCCCGTTGGGTCGCAGTAGCAGCCTTCCCACGAACCTTGCCTATGAAACAAGAAAACCTTATTTGCCTGTCAAATACCGCTGATTTGTCAATAGAAGCAAGATAAATCCAAACATGCCCCAGTATACTTGTCTATACGGTCTCTGTCAAGTGCGGGAACAGTTGCTGGAGCGATTGCGTGGGCAAGACAAGTAAATGACGGCAAATTTTAGCGCGGGGCATATTGTATATTTTCTTGTACAATATGCGTGTGCGGTGGGAAAATTTGCCGACATTTTCTTGTGTGCGGTTTGTTTTATGATGCGAACTTGTGAGTATGATAAAACAAACTTGGCTGAGCGACCGCCACTGCACTTTCAACACCTTCTCGAGGTGCGTAAAAGTTACTAATTGCTTTCCCGCTACTCAAAAGCTGTGTGTCCGCTGTGCACTTCGTCAATTACTTCGTGAATGCCTCCGGAAGTGGCAGGTTTTTCGTTTTTGATGATAATTTTTCCGTCAGCCTTACCCTTGATAAGTTTCTTTGCATCGTGCATTACTTTCTTTTCGGTAAGCTCGCCCGTGCTTTTGGACGAAGATGATTTAAAGAACGGTCTCAACGTATTAAACAGAGCTTCAGCGCCGGGCACCCGACTACGTGAAGCGCTACTCACAGAGTTGTAGTAAATGAGTGCAAGGCGGTATGCTTCATTGCCGTCTGTGAGCAATTCATCGTTTACCATTCGGAGCATTTGCTGAAGATTTGCCGCAGTATTACGCAACACTTCAATCTGACGTATCAGATTCTTTAATTCATTTACGTCCATATATGGTGGCACAAACTTTGGGTTTTCCATAGCCAAATCGCTCACTTTATCAATGAATCCGTACCGGCGAATACCGGAGCCGCGCATCTGTTTACGTTCAGCATCCGACAGGGCAATATCTTGCGAAATCTGAGGAAACTGTTGCGTTAAATTATACACTTCATCGTGTAATTTTTTCAATTCGGTTTCTGAAATAATCAGTTTTTCTTTCTTTTTGTCTTGTGTTTCATTTTTTTTTGAAGTTGCCATAATTAAATACTTTCGGATTTATAGATATTTTTTATTGATTACGGTCTTTAATGTTGCTTGTTGATATAATTAAGTATAGTATTTTAGTTAATGTTTAAATTGTTGTAGTTTTTATCTAAATTATTTTAGTTTTTATCTAAAATGTTTTAGTTTTTGTCTAAGTTAATTTAGCTATTATCTAAATTTTTGTAGTTATTGTGTAAACTATGATAGCTTTATTTAAGTCTCTGTAATTATTATCTAAGTCGTTATAGTTTTTGTTTAAACAGATATAGTTTTCGACGGTGCAAATGTAGAAAAAGTTTTCACAATACGTTAGAGCATTATCAATTGATTGGAAAATTATCTGCAATATCCGTGCAGATAAAAAAAACAGCGTTGAATTTTGCTCAACGCTGTTTTAGATATAGGAATTTAAAATATTTTTTTACCTTAAACTCTATTCTGTGCGGGGATTAGTTTTTGATTTTAAATACCATTCTATATGTAACAACTTTCACAACTCCATCTGGTGATTTTCGATACATCTCAATAACGACATTCTCTTTGCCAACAAAGCCAGCTTCTGGTTTGAAATTATATTCCCATTCACTACCATCGCTTTCTTTTTGTACAACTTCACTTATTTCATAGAACTCAGCTTGAACCTTAATATTCAATCTTTGTTCTTCCCAATCCCATGCAAGAAAATTCATAGTGTAACTTTCAGTGTTTTTTAAAGTTACTGTCTGTTTAGATTCATTGTCTTCTTTTTGACAGCTCACCATAAGTGAGATAGCAATTAAAATAATTGCTGCAATTAATGTTTTTTTCATAATGTAAGTAATTTAAGTTTATATTTTACAGTGTGTAATAACGATGTTCAATATCCATTATTACTTATCATTTGTGGCGTTTTTTGTGTGAAATTCAATGGTTTTTCCTATTTCGCACCCTTCAAGAGTAATTTTTCCGCAAATACTCTTTTCAAGAGTCAAAACGGTAAAATTTTTCAAAAGGCGCTCAAAAAAATTGTCCCACCGGTGGGAGTTTTCCAATGAATTACACGTCTTGCTATTGCGCCCAACTCATAAATATACGCAAAAATATCATTTTAGTCAAACCCTCATAATTCTCAACTAAAATAGAATTCTATAATAATGAAATAGAATTTTCTTTAAATCAGAAACTTCCTCTGTAACTCTCTGTGCTTTCTCTGTGGTTCTCTGTGAAATAAAAAAAACGCACAAAACCTCAAAAATACACAGAGTTGCACAGAGGAGACACAGAGAACCACAGAGAAAATTTGTGTCAGTCTGTGTCATCTGTATGCTTTTGAGCCACCTAACATTAATGTATTATCCTATCTTGATTTTTCGTCAAAAAAGTCTCCCATCCGGAGAACTTTTGCCCAACCGCAGTAATTCTATTCTGCAAGTGATGACAAATCGCCACCGCAAGCGCATCCGTAGCATCAAACGGATGTTCGTTTTCCCGGATAAGTTTCATATGTATTAACATCGCGGCAACCTGCTCTTTGGAAGCATTGCCGTTTCCTGTGATGGATTGTTTTATTTTGCGGGGAGAATATTCATATACTTCAAGCCCTTTATACATAGCGGCGGCAATAACCACACCTTGCGCGCGCCCCAATTTTAGCATCGATTGCGGGTTCTTTCCATAAAAAGGCGCTTCTATTGCTAATATGTGAGGACGATGATCTTCAATAATTTGCAACGTTCTTTCAAAAATAGATTTCAATTTATCGGCATGTTCTTTTATTTTGCTTAATCTGAGCGTACCAATATCCAACAATGCCCCTTGCGAAGAAGTGGCATCTAAAAGCGCAAAACCCAAAATGGTGGTTCCGGGGTCAATTCCGAGGATTATTTTCATGTGGCAAAGATATAGTTTAGTGATTAGTGGTTAATGATTAGTGATTAATGAGCCGGAGTTTTATTTTCAGGGCGTTGACGTGGGCTTCGTTTGGCTTTTTTAAGCGCCTCTGACAGAATCCACTCAATTTGTCCGTTTGTGCTACGAAACTCATCGGTAGCCCATTTTTCAATAGCAGCTAATGTTTCCGCGTCAACTCTTATAATAAACGATTTTTTTTCGCTTGCCATATTAATTGTAAAGTGTGCCGGCATTCACTATTGGGGTTGTCGCTCGATCGGAAGTCAATACTACCAATAAGTTACTCGCCATGGCAGCTTTCTTTTCATCGTCTAATTCTATAATTTTCTTTTCCGACATTTGGTTTAGCGCCAATTCTACCATACTTACCGCGCCTTCCACAATTTTATAGCGAGCTGCTACAATTGCGGTAGCTTGTTGTCGTTGCAACATGGCGCCGGCAATCTCCGGAGCATACGCCAAGTTGCTGATACGCGCTTCTATAACTTTGATCCCGGCAATAGCAAGACGCTCCGTCAAAGCAGCTTCAAGCATATTATTTACTTCTGTACCGCCTCCGCGCAACGTAATTTCAGCATGCTCATCTTCGAGATTATCATAAGGATAAGAACCTGCCAAGTTACGAACGGCAGCTTCGCTCTGTACATCTACAAACATAACATAATTGTCCACATCGAAAGAAGCTTTAAAGGTGTCTTCCACTTTCCACACCAACACAATGCCAATGAGAATAGGATTTCCCATTTTGTCGTTTACTTTAATCGGATCGCCATTCACATTACGCGCACGCACAGAGATACGCTCACGAAGGGTAAAAGGATTGAACCAGAAAAACCCGTTGTTAATACAAGTTCCCTGATATTTTCCAAAAAAAGTGATCACCAAAGCCTCGTTCGGCTTAATGATTGAAAAGCCTCGCATCAGAATGGCTGCTACAATAGCAATAATTATCATAAACCATTTGGCACCGGAAATATGAGGCGTATAAACCTCCATCAGTATCGGCGTTAAAATGCCGGCAATAATAATAAGAAACAGAACGGTAAACATACCGAATCCATTCAGACCTGAGATAAATTTTTCTTTTTTCATTTTGATATCATTTTGATATCGCGAAAATATAATAAAACTAATTCGGAAAGCAAAAAATGATTTTTTTCGTTACGCATTAAAAAAGAAAAATTTTAATGGTTATGCTCAACCATTATTATTGCGTATAAGCAAATTGCGATAAAAACCGCACATCGTTTTCAAAATAGAGACGAATGTCGTTGATTTTAAATTTGAGCATCGCCATGCGCTCAATGCCCAAACCGAAAGCATAGCCACTATATTCTTTCGAGTTGATGCCGCAGTTATCAAGCACATTAGGATCTATCATTCCACAGCCGAGAATCTCCACCCAACCGGAATATTTACATACGTTACAGCCTTTTCCACCGCAAATTTTACACTCAATGTCCATTTCTGCAGAAGGTTCCGTAAAAGGAAAATAGGAGGGGCGAAGGCGAATCTTGGTTTCTTCTCCAAACATCTCTTTGGCAAAAAACAAAAGTACTTGTTTCATTTCAGCAAAGGAGACTTCTTTAGCAATATACAGTCCCTCAACCTGGTGAAAAATACAATGAGAGCGTGCGGTGATGGTTTCATTGCGGTATACCCTGCCCGGGCATATTACGCGAATGGGCGGCGGGCAAGTTTCCATCGTGCGCACCTGCAACGATGAGGTGTGCGTACGCAACAAGAACTCAGGATTTACATTCACAAAAAAAGTATCCTGCATGTCGCGTGCCGGATGTTCTTGCGGGAAATTTAACGCTGAGAAAACATGCCAGTCATCCTCAATATCAGGACCGGAAACCGAGGCAAATCCTATTTTTTCAAATATTTCACATACTTGATTCATTACAATGGAAACAGGATGCAAAGCGCCTACGGTATAAAGCGTTGCAGGGCGCGTTACGTCAATTTCCGAAGCATGAACCGGCGTGGCGCTTTCTATTCTATCTTTGTGCGCATCGAACAATTCTTGCGCATATTGCTTCAAATTGTTTACTATTTGTCCAAATTCTTTACGTAAATCAGGCTCTACATTTTTAATCTCGCCAAGCAACTGTTGCAATTCGCTTTTTTTACTCAAAAACTGTAAACGAAACTCTTCTAAATGCTCCCCAATCTCCACACGAAATTGGTCTAATTGTTGTTTTATCTTTTCTACTTTAGGGTTCATAGGGATGATTTTAGTGCATTATTAATGCTGAAAAAGTAAGTGGCAAAAATATATTTTATATATAAACCTCAAATATGCAATAATCCAAAAAAAAATTGAATATTTGCAACTTCATTTAGCAGTAGTCTGTTTCAAGCAATAATTAATCTATAAAACAAAACATTATGAACAACGAATTATCGAAATTGTATCCTCACAAAATGTGGGAAATATTTGCAAACATCTGTGCAATTCCGCATCCTTCCAAACACGAAGAAAAAATATTGGCATGGCTCAAAGATTGGGCAAAAGAGCATAATATAGCGTATGATCAAGATGAAACCGGCAACATGGTTTTGCGCAAGCCTGCCACTCCGGGATACGAAAATCGCGTACCCATAATTTTTCAAGGGCACATTGACATGGTGCCGCAAGCCAACAGCGATTCTAAGCACAATTTCGTTACCGACCCGATTTTACCGCGTATTTGCGATGACGGTTGGGTGCGTGCCACCGGTACCACTTTAGGCGCCGACAATGGAATGGGCTGCGCCGCCGCTATGGCAATTCTTATTGATAAAAATATAGAACACGGACCTATTGAAGTTTTAGTTACGGTAGATGAAGAAACCGGAATGACCGGTGCTTTTGGGTTGAAACCCGGCTTTATTAAAGGAAATATTTTAATCAATTTGGATTCGGAAGATGAGGGCGAACTTTATGTGGGTTGCGCCGGCGGATTGGATGCCAATTTTGAATTAGATTACAATCTGCAAGCCACCCCGGCAGATATGAAAGGCTACGAAATTGCCGTTACAGGCTTGAAAGGCGGACACAGCGGCATGGATATTATCTTGGGACGCGCCAACGCTAATAAAGTAGCTATGCGCTTGTTAAAAAAAGGATTAGAAAATTTTGATATTCATATTGCTAATATTAACGGCGGAAGTTTGCGCAACGCCATTCCGAGAGAAGCATTTGTTACATTAGCTGCTCCCGCAAATAAAACGGCTGACTTTGAGAAGTTAATGAATGGTTTAATTGCCGATATTGCCAAAGAATTTTCAGGTACGGAGCCCGATTTTAAAGTTGAGCTAAAACCGATAGAAACGCCCAAGCAAGTAATGTGTAAAAAATGTCAGGAAAAAGTGGTGAATTTGGTGTTGGCAACTCCTAACGGAGTTGTGCGCATGAGCGATTCTATGCCAGGTTTGGTGGAAACTTCTACCAACTTGGCTATCGTAAAAACCGAAAACGGCGTACTCTCTGTTGCCAATTTAATGCGTAGCAGCGTGGAATCGGCAAAAGAAGCCTTAGCCGACGACATGCGTGCTATTGCCGAATTAGCCGGCGCAAGAATCGAACTAAGAGGAGGTTATCCGGGTTGGAAACCCAATTTACAGTCTCCTATTTTGAAAACGATGATGAAAGTATATGAAAACATGTATGGTAAAACGCCTGAAATTAAAGCGATTCACGCAGGCTTGGAATGCGGGCTTTTCAGTTTGGCTTACCCAAATTGGGATATGATTTCTTGCGGACCTACCATTAGAAGTCCTCACTCTCCCGACGAGCGCGTAAATATTGAAAGCGTAGGAAAATTCTGGGATTTTCTTGTAGAAACTGTGAAAAATATTCCGGTAAAATAAAGATAGATGCAACTATTGAATGTGCCCATTCGCGCCTATTTCTCATATCGCGACGAAAGAATCATTTCGCTGTATGAACATGCGTTGGAAACGCAGGAGAAATGGTTTGCCTACTTGGTTCGCAATGGATTGAAAACCAAGTTTGGAGGCGATTTTGGGTTTACATCTGATATGAGCTACGAAGTCTATCAGCGCAATGTGCCCATTCAAAGTTATAATGCGCTTTATCCTTATATTGAACGTATTATTAGAGGTGAAGACAATGTGCTTTGGAACACGAAAGTAGAATGGGTGGCAAAATCATCGGGAACTACGCAAGCCAAAAGTAAGTACATTCCGGTAACAAACGATTCGTTGAAGTTAAACAATTACTTGTCGGCGAAAGACACCTTAACATTTTACATTGCATTATTCCCTGACACTGAGATGTTTGCCGGAAAAGGAATTACTTTGGGCGGAAGTGTGCAAAAAATGGATACGGAAGCCACAGTAAAATGCGGAGATATTTCGGCAGTGCTTATGGCAAACATGCCTGCCATTGGAGAGTATTTAAAAGCACCCAATAAGGAAGTCTTACTAAATGATGATTGGAATAAAAAACTCCATCTTATTGCGAAACATACTGCTAATGAAAATATCACTTCTATTTCCGGTGTTCCTTCATGGATGTTGTTGGTATTGAGAGAGGTACTAAAAGTTTCCGGAAAAAACAGATTGAAAGAAGTATGGCCCAATTTGGAACTGTTTATGCACGGCGGTGTAGCATTTGCCCCTTACAGAGAAGAATATAGCAAACTGCTTCCCGATGTTTTCTTCATGAATATGTACAATGCTTCAGAGGGCTTTTTTGGGTTTCAAGATCAACGTTTTTGCGATGACCTGTTGTTACTCGCCGATAACGGTATTTTCTATGAGTTTTTAGAGATAGATGAAATGGGCAGTACAAAGCAACAAGCTATTCCTTTGCAAGAAGTGCAATTAAACAAAAATTACGCCTTGCTAATCACGACGCCTGCCGGTTTGTGGCGTTACGAAATAGGAGATACCATTATGTTCACTTCATTGCATCCTTATCGCTTTAAAATTACAGGAAGAACCACTCACTATATCAACGCTTTTGGCGAAGAGTTAATGGTAGATAACGCCGACAAAGCTTTAGCGGAAGCGTGCCGGCAAACCGGCGCTATTTTAGCCCACTATACCGCAGCACCCGTTTTTTTGGAAGCAACCAAAACTAAAGGAGGGCACCAATGGCTTATTGAGTTTTCTACACTACCTGATGATATTGAGAAGTTTAAAACAGTGTTAGACCAAACATTAAAATCGCTTAACTCCGATTATGAGGCAAAACGTACCGGCGATCTCATGCTGATTGCCCCCGAAATTACCATTGTTCCTGAAGAAACTTTTATAGCATGGTTAGCGCGAAAAAATAAATTGGGAGGACAATATAAAGTGCCACGCTTGCAAAACGATAGAAAACTTATTGAAGAAATAAACGAAAGAAATCAAAAATCATAAACCAAAATTAATAATTATGAAAAAAACTTTAAAAAAATTCGCCCTTTGCATTGGTTTAATTTCACTAATGCAAATCAACGTTGGCGCTCAAAATGAAATAGATGCGCTTCGCTTTTCAGAATTAGACTGGCAAGGAACTGCCCGTTTTATGGGTGCAGGAAGAGCCTTTGGCGCTGTGGGCGCCGAGTTTTCAGCGCTCAACACGAACCCCGCCTCCATTGGGTTGTACAAAAGAAATGAAGTAACTTTTACCCCCATGACACTCTCTATTTTTAAAAATGCCTCCGACTACAACGGAACCAACACATTAGCACAAGGGGTGAAATATAATGTAGGAAGCGCCGGTATGGTATGGGCATTGCCGGGTGTTTCAAGCACATTATGGAAAAAATTTCAAATAGGCTTTGGCTTTAATCGTGTTAAAAACTATAATAACGTTTTTTCTATTGAAGGAAGAAATGCAGGTAGTACTATAGGTTCTGAGGTTGCTATAACAGCTACTAACCTTGGTCTTAACTCTGACGATGTGCGTAGATGGCCTGAAGGTCCGGGAGGAGCTGAGGCTTGGATTGGATGGAACTCTTTTCTCATTGACAACATAACTCCAACTACATATAGACCTACAATGGAAGGTGTTAATATGTTCCAATCTTCTACTGTTATACGAACAGGAGGAAATGATGAAATGATCTTTTCATTCGGATCCAATTATGATGATATGGTATTTATAGGCGCAACTCTTGGTGTACCATTCATTGATTTTACGGAAAATAGGACATATAAAGAAGTAAATGATAAGAATGCTGAATCCTTCAACTTTCAAAATATAAGCATTACAGATAGGCTTAGCGTTCGCGCTACCGGTATTAATTTAAAATTGGGTGCTATTTATCAACCTTTTGATTTTTTACGTGTAGGTGTGGCATTTCATACTCCTACTTATTATGGAAATGTAAGAGAGTTTTTTGAAAGACGAATGGAAGCACACGCCTGGGAAGATGTTTTGGTTTCAGGATCCTGGGTAAGAGATTACTACGGTGTAGAAGACAGTTACGCAAATAGATTTAACTATTCGCTTACTACACCTTTGCGCGCCATGGCAAACGTAGCTTTTTTCATTCAACAACGTGCTTTTATCAGCGCTGAATATGAAATTACCGATTATAGCATGGCAACGATGTATTCGACTCGTTATAATTTCAATACAGAAAATAAAAACATCCAAAATTTGTATGGTCTTAGCCACATCGCACGTATTGGCGCAGAATTTAGTGTAACTCAAGTATTTTCTATCAGAGCCGGATATAACTATATTTCATCTCCGTACAAAGATAATATTAATGACGGTTCAAAACATTATGCATCAGCTGGTTTAGGCTTTAGAACAAGAGTGTTTTATAGCGATTTTGCTTATGCACTTACTACTTCTAAAGAAAAATATTGGCTGTATGAACCTGCATTTGTAAATGCGGTAAATAATAAATTTATCACGCACCGTGTTATGCTTACAATGGGGGTTAGGTTTTAAACTATTCCGTCCGGCTTTGTCGTCTACCCCTTCAAATTCTGAAGGGGTTTTTTGTTATTCCGAGCGTAGCGAGGAATCTTGTGTTAATACACTTTCAATTATTAATTGCACTTTTTCCTTCAACTCTTGCACATTTTCATTAGCATTGGGATAAACTGGAGGTAAAAATTCCACAAATATGCGCACAAAAGGTCTCGGAATGCGTTTAAAACGAAATGCGGCGCGCTCGGAACCTGAAATGGCAACCGGAACAATAGGGATATTCAATTCTTGGCTTAAAATAGCAAACATATCCTTAAAATCTTTCATTTTCTTGTCTTTAGCGCGCGTTCCTTCCGGAAAAATGATCACATTTTTTCCTTGTCGTAATACTTCACTCATCTGCACAATGGATTCACGAAGATTAGTGTTAATATTCATCAGAATAATATTGTTTCGAGGTGCCATAAAACGTGCAAAAACCGACTGAAAATGCTTGTCTTTTGCAAAAAAGAAAGTGTTTTTTACCCTTTTCCACGGCAAACGCGCCGTTACAAAAACGCCATCTAATCCACTCCGGTGGTTTGCCACAAAAATCACCGGTTGGTTGGGAATATTTTCTTTCCCTTTTCCTCTTAAACAAAAATATAAATGAAAAGTGAGCTTAATAAAATTAGCAGTAAACCAATGAATAAAACCGGAACGCGGCAATTTTAACGTGGGTTTTTCCGTTTGCAAAATATCTTTCCACGACATTTCATTTTCATTGTACTCCGGTGCCTGTTTTTCAATAGATTGACTCAATTTTTCCAAGCAACACAACTCATCTAACTCTTGCGCTTTCATTGATATAGAGAAAGCATTTTCTATAAAAGCGAGCAACGCAAGTTTGTTTAATGAATCCATTGCCAAATCTATTTCAAAATGATCTCCGGAATGCGCTTTTACATTCAATTCTTTGTCAATAAACTGTTTTAAGATTTTATATGTAGATGAAAAATGTCCTATCTCCTCATCAGGTCTTTGTTCTTTCTTTTGAATAAATTCTTCCAATTTAAAACGTTGAATTTTACCCAATCTGGTTTTGGGCAATTCTTCCGAAACAACATGAAACTGCTGAATACGCTTGTAGTGCATTGCATTTTTGTTGTATTCGGCAATTTCGTTTTTCAACAATTCATCAAAATCGCCATCGGAATGCAGGCGTATGGCGCTCATTTCGGGATAAATGAGTAAATGTAGTTGGTCGTTGTGAAGAAAAGCGGCGATTTCTTTCATAAAAACGCTTTTTTTCATCAACTCAAATTCAATTTCTACAGGATTGATGTTTTTTCCGTTAGAAGTTACAATTATTTCCTTAATTCTGCCTGTAATTTTAACGCCTATTTCATCAATGGTTCCGGTGTCTCCCGTGTGCAACCAACCATCGCGAATAATAGCTGCCGTTTCTTCAGGCTTTTTATAATAGCCTTGCATTACGTTGTTTCCTCTTACCAAAATTTCGTCGTTTTCTGCAATTTTCATTTCACAGCCGGGCAACAAACGACCGGCATAGCCGTAGCGCCATTCGCCGGGGCGCGTAAAGGTAATCATAGGGGCGCATTCGGTCATGCCATACCCTTCTAAAATATAAAATCCTAAGGTTCTGTATATTTTCGCAATATCTGTCGGTAGCGCTGCGCCGCCGGAAACCAAATGTTGAATATGTCCGCCAAACTTTTGATGCACCGCTTTAAAAATGGTTTTTGAAAAAGCGCGCGATTTTAACAACGATGCTAATTTGTAAAGCGTTTTTGCAGCAAAACTTGCATTAATTTTCGACATGATGCTTTTGGCTAACGTTTCATATAATCTTGGAACTCCAATGATTAGCGTTATTTTTCCATCGCTTAAAGTTTGCAAAATAGATTCCGGTTTCATACCATCGGTAATCCAGCAGGTTCCTCCTGCATAAAGTGGCGCCAGCATCGTGCCGGCAAAAGGAAATGAGTGGTGCAACGGCAACAAAACCATTATATTAGTGTTGGAATTAAAGATAGGAATTTGATTAGCAACCGCATCAAGATTGTACCAAAAATTCTTATAAGAAAGCATTACGCCTTTAGGCGATCCGGTTGTTCCTGAAGTGTAAATAATTGCCGCCACGTGATCATCTTGTCTCATCGAAATCTCATTGATGGGCATCTCTTCAATATTTGAAATATCAATGTCGGAAGGCGAAAAAATGGTGTATGAATAATCGGGAATGACATTGGCAATATCAGCAATTTTTTCTTTATAATATTCTGAAACAAAGATAATTTCCGGACGACACTCCTCCATGATATATGAAATCTCTTTTGCTGTTGACTGCACATCTACCGGCACAACGCTTGCATCGCATTTAAGCGCTCCGTAGGTTGCAAAAAAGTATTCGGGAGCGTTATCCGCAAAAATCATCACCTTTTCAGGTGTTTTTCCGTTTAATAAAAATGTTTGGCAATATTTTTCTGCGTATTGTAAAAGTTGCGTATATGAATATTTTACATCTCGATAAACGATTGCAGTTTTGGGAAGATTTTTTACCATAAATTATATTTTTAATATAGATAACGCTTTTTATTAAAAAATCTTGTAAATCCTGTAAATCTTATTAAAATCTCGGTTCAAGACAACATAAAATCCGCCACCACTAACGCTGCCATAGCTTCTACCACCGGTAAAACTCTTGGCGCCACACATCGATCATTACGATTATTTCCAATATAAGTGGTGGATTTTCCGTCAAAATCAATTGTACTTTGCTTCATCTGCAACGTTGGTACAGGTTTGAATGCCACAGAAAAATAAACTTCTTGTCCATTAGTAATTCCGGCTTGCACACCGCCATCGTTATTACTTTGAAAAGAAAAATCCGGATTTTGAATGTCGTTATATTCAGAGCCTTTCATATTGGCGGCTTCAAAACCTTTGCCTATTTCAAAACCTTTGCAGGCATTAATGGAAAGCATGGCGTATGCCAAACGTGCATCGAATTTATCGTACACAGGCTCGCCTAAGCCGGCGGGGAGGTTTTTGATGGTGCAATGTACTAAGGCGCCGAAGGTATCGCCGTCATCACCTCTTCCGTCAGACGCCGACAAGTCGCCGTCTGCCACCTTCTCCTCAGAGAGGAGAAGGAATTTTTCTCCCTTCTCCCTTCTTCCTTTTCCCTTTTCCCAAGCATGAATTTCAATCCCAAATTTTTTTAAATACAATTTGGCGATGGCGCCGCCCACGACTCTGCACGCGGTTTGTCGCGCGGAGGCTCTTCCGGTACCTGAATTGTCTGTAATTCCGTATTTTATCTTGTAGGTATAAGAAGCGTGTGAGGGTTTTATGACGTGCAACATCGCTTTATTGGGTTGCACATCTTCGTTTTGAATGCGAAATTCGATAGGAGCGCCTGTGGTTTTTCCGTTTTCTATGCCGGATAAAAACTCTACGTGATCCGGTTCGCGGCGTTGAGTGGAATTTGGATGTTGAGAAGGTGCACGGCGAGCTAGTTCGCTCTGTATAAATTCAAAATCAATTTCAATGTCGGCAGGGCAGCCGGTAATTGTGCCGCCGATGTGGGGATCGTGGGTGCCGCCGTAATCGCTGAGGATGAATGATGTGCCGAAAGAATTCATGATGTTGGCATTTTGAATGTTTTGGCAAAAGTAAAAAAAATGTCTTCTATTTATTTTTTTCCTTCTTTTGTAACCTCAAATGAAAATGAAAATTATAGACTTCTTAAAAGACAAAAAAATCGCCATCCTTGGCTTTGGAAGGGAAGGAAAATCTTCTTTTAATTTTATTAGAAACTATTTGCCTGACAAACATTTGGCAATTCATGATAAGAACTTTATTGACCTTAATGACACTAATACAACAATCATTTCTGGAGAAAATTATCTGCAAAACCTGAACGATTACAACCTTATTTTGAAAACACCCGGAATCAGTTTTGCGCACCTAAACTATTATATTGAGCCGGAAAAAATAAGTTCGCAAACGGCGCTGTTTTTGCAATATTATGCCAAACAAACCATTGGAATTACGGGAACTAAAGGGAAAAGCACTACAAGTTCATTAATTTATCATATGCTGAAACAAAATCATAAAAAAGCAGTATTGGCAGGAAATATCGGTACGCCTTTTTTTGATATTATTGATGAAATTGATGAACAAACGTTTGTTGTAGCGGAACTTTCGGCGCATCAGTTGGAATTTGTGCATTATTCGCCTCATATTGCAATAATGCTCAATTTATATCAAGAACATTTAGACTATTTTAACTCATTTTCAAGTTATGTGCATGCTAAGATGAATATTACCAAGTATCAAACTGAAAATGATATTTTGATATATAATGAAGATGATGCTCAGATTTCAAAACAAATCATTCAGCATAATTTTGTTCGGGAATTTTATCCTTTTTCGAATCATGATAAAAATAACGCTGCCATTACAACGTGCAAATTATTAGGTATTTCCGATAAGGATATTGAAATAGCGTTAACCTCATTTGTGCCTTTAGAACATAGGCAAGAGTTTGTGGGAGAAAAACACGGTATTCGTTTTTACAATGACTCAATCGCAACGGTGCCGGAGGCTACGATTTATGCGTTAGAAACATTGAAAGATGTTGATACATTACTGCTTGGCGGCTTTGATAGAGGGATTGATTATACGGTTTTGTATGATTATTTGGATAAAAATCCGGTAGAAAACATTGTGTTTATGGGACCTGCGGGAGAGCGGATGAGGACGGAATGGGAGGGTAGAAGAACGCAGATGACGCGGATGCCACAGATGAACGCAGATAATTCGTTAAAAATAAATTGTATAGAGGAGAATGATATGCAAAAAATCATTCGGTTTGTGATTATGCATACGCAAAAAGGGAAAATTTGTTTGCTCTCTCCTGCTGCCGCCAGTTATGACCAATACACTAATTTTGAAGAGCGCGGCAAAAAATTCAAACAATGTGTGTTACAACCGTTCTCTTTGAAATCATTCAACTCGTTTAAAATAGAGGTTTTGTGCAATGATTTTATCTGTATTAACAAAGAAGAGGAGTTTGACTACCTGTTTGATAAAAAAATATTTGAAACGCCTTTTTTCATATTGGGCGGAGGTTATAATATTTTATTTACGAAAGATTTTAATGGTACTATTATTCACATTAACACAAAAGGCATAAAAATTGTAAACGAAACTAAAGATTTTGTGGACATTAAAGTAAAATCCGGTGAAAATTGGGATGATTTTATTGATTTTTGTGTAAAAAACAGATTTTTTGGCGTAGAAAACTTAGCCGGTATTCCGGGAAAAGTGGGAAGTTGTCCGGTGCAAAATATTGGCGCTTACGGCGTAGAAGTAAAGGATGTGATTAAAGAAGTACATTTACGTGAAATAGCTACAGGGAAATTGCTGGTTTTTTCAAACGAGGCGTGTAAATTCGGCTACAGAGATTCCGTTTTTAAAAATGAATTGAAAAACAAACATATCATTACTTCTGTAGTGTTTCAATTGTCGAAAATTGAAAACTATAATCTTACATATAAGGCATTAAAAGATGAATTGCAAATTTATCCTGATATAACTTTGGCGTTGGTTCAAGAAAAAATTAAAGAAATTCGCAATCGAAAACTTCCTGATGTTGAACAAATTGGTTCGGCAGGCAGTTTCTTCAAAAATCCTGTTATTTTAAGAGAAAAATTTGAAAAATTGCAACAAAAGTGTCCTCAATTGGTTCATTTTTACGAAGATGAAAATCACGTAAAATTGGCGGCCGCGCAACTTATCGAAATTTCCGGTTGGAAAGGCTTCCGCGGGGGCGATGCAGGAGTTTATCCTTTTCAACCTTTGGTATTGGTAAATTATGGAAATGCTACTGCGCAGGAAATCGCAGATTTAGCAGAGAAAATACAACAATCTGTCTTTGAGCATTTTGAAGTAAATTTGGAATGCGAGGTACAGTGGATTTAGCATACTTCCCCTGGATGTAGCCATTCTGATGCAACGCTACTTAACGTTATAAAAGTTGCTGTTTATTATCTATTTTTAAACTAAACAGAAACTCTAAACCGCCATTTTCTTTGTTTTTTGCACAAATAAAACCTTTGTGAAAAGTGATGGCATTTTTTACAATAGACAATCCCAAGCCGGAGCCGCCTGAATCGCGAGTACGCCCTTCGTTTATCCGGTAAAAACGCTCAAAAAGTCGCTCTAAATGCGATTCATCTAAAATACCCACTCCGGTATCTGAAAAAGAAAAATAACAGAACTGCTTATCGTGGTTGCCTGTAATTTCTATTTTGATGTTTTCTCCCGCATAACGAATGGCATTATCGGTAAGGTTACGAAATATGGAATACAGCAAATTTTGATTTCCATGAATGATCAGATCTTCAGGAATATCCCATTCCATTTCAATTCTTTTTTCTTGCAAAGGAAGCTGTAGGTCTGCTTTTAGTTCTATGAGTAATTTATTGATGCAAACCGGACTTAATTGAAACTTGCTGGGTGCATCTTCCATCTTGGTAATCAAACCCATATCTCGAATAAGTTCAGATAATACGATGGTTTGATTATAGGCTTGATTGATAAAATAATGCTCTTTTTCCGGATCAAGTTGTGCTTCTAATACGGTTTCAAGATACCCACGGATACTGGTAAGCGGAGTGCGCAATTCGTGGGCAATATTTCCGGTAATTTCTTGACGGTATTTATGATCTCTGAATTGTTTTACCGACTTTCCAAAACTTTCTACCACCAAATGAATCAGTAATAACATGATTAAAAACAAAACGATAATAAAGTATAATATTAGTTTATTCGCAAAGATAACGCCAATTGTGAATAACGTAAAAATGAGAAAAATATAAAAAAACAGCCTATGTTTATAACCTAATTTCATCAGTTTTAAATTTATAACCATATCCGGAACGATTCGCAATTACGGATGCATCCACACCCATTTTTTTTCTCAAACGAGTAATGTGTACATCAACGGTTCTTTCTGTAATAAAAGGAGTTTCATGCCAAACAACGTCAATGATATCTTCGCGAGATAAAATTTTATCAGGATTTTTGGCAAGTAAAGTTAGAAGTTCAAATTCGGTTTTGGTAAGTATCACCTGGATTTCATTAATAAAAAGTTCTTTCGATTCAAGATTTATAACAATGTTTTTGAAAATAATCTTTTTTGAGTTGTCTGCAGTTACCGTTTGTTTATCTATGGGGTTCACTCTTTTTACAATAGCTTTTACGCGGGCAATTACCTCCTTAATGGAAAACGGTTTTGAAATATAGTCATCTCCGCCTACGGAAAAGCCGGTAAGCATATCGTTTTCCGTGTCTTTTGCGGTGAGAAAAATAATAGGAATTTGATTGTTTTCCTTGCGTAACTTTTCTGCCATTTTGTATCCCGACATGCCGCCCATCATCACATCGAGCAGGATTAAAGCATAATCCGGCGATAATTTTTCTAATGCTTCTTCCGCAGAATAAGCACATCCCACCTCGTAACCTTCATTAATTAAATTAAATTCAAGAATTTCGCAAATATTGCGGTCATCATCCACGATGAGAATTTTATTTGACATAATTTCAATTTTGCTGCAAAAATATGTAAAGTTTATGAAGGTTGGGTTAAAAAAAAGTTGCGAAAAGGTTAACATGAAAAACTTTGCTTATTTTTGCGCGGTGCTATTTTATAATAGCTTAGAAATAAAAATATTATACTAAAATACTCGCGCTAAAATTTTAAAAATAAGATGTCTAAAACCTTTCACATAGCTACTTTGGGTTGCAAATTAAATTACAGCGAGTCTTCTCATATTGCGCGAGAATTGCAAGCACAAGGTTTTGAAAACGCTTCTCATCCGGACTATTTCATCTTGAATACGTGTACGGTTACGGGCATTGCGGAAAAAAAGGCGCGAGGTTTAATTGCACAATTTTATAGAAAAAACCCAAATGCGGAAATTATTGTAATTGGTTGTTTTGCCGCACGAGACAAAAGTTTGATAGAAAACCTTCCGGGAGTAACAAAAATCCTTGGTTCTGAAAATAAAATGGAGATTATCCCTTATCTATCAGAGCAAAACTCAAAAGCACCTCAAACCTCAAACCTCATACCTCATACCTCAAACCTCATACTTCAAACCTCTGAGACATCGTCCTTCTTTGCGACTTTTTCATCAAATGACCGAACGCGTTCTTTTTTGAAGATTCAAGATGGGTGTGATTATCATTGTAGTTATTGTGCGGTGGCGCGTGCGCGAGGAGAAAGTCGAAGCGATACTATTGAAAATGCGATGATTAACCTCGAAAAAATTGCACAATTAAATTGCAAAGAGGTGGTTTTAACAGGCGTGAATACCGGCGATTTCGGAAGAAAAAACGGTGAAACTTTTTTTCAATTATTGAATGAAATTAATACGCATAAACCTATTGAGCGTGTGCGTATTTCTTCCATAGAACCCAATTTGTTAACCAACGAAATTATTCATTTGACAGCCAATTCTACTGTTTTGATGCCACATTTTCATATTCCGCTGCAATCGGGCTCAGATCAGGTGCTTGCTGCTATGAAACGGCGTTATAAAACGGCGCTTTTTGCAGAAAAAGTGCATCAAATAAAATCTGCCATGCCTCATGCGTGTATTGCCGTAGATGTAATTTCGGGATTCCCTACAGAAACGGAGGAGAATTTTGAAGAAACTGTTCGTTTTTTAAATGGCTTACCCATCAGTTATTTGCATGTTTTTTCCTACTCAAAACGACCGCAAACACCTGCAGCTGAAATGAAATCACAAGTAAAAGATAGTGTAAAAAAAGAACGAACCAATATATTATTACAACTCTCTGAAACAAAGAAAGCTAACTTTTATAAAGAACATTTGCATACCCAAAGAGCAGTTTTGTTTGAAGAAGATGTAAAAAACGGAATGATTTTTGGGTTTACCGATAATTATATTCGAGTGTCTGCTCCTTATAATGAACAATTAACCAACCAAATAATAAACATTGAATTAACGAAATACAATACCCATTCTAACTTTTAATCCAAAATTCAAAACTCAAAATTTAATAAAGCATGACAATACAAGAAGCCGAACAACAACTCATTGAGGAGTTTTCCTATTTTTCCGATTGGATGGATAAATACAATTATATTATTGAGTTAGGAAAAGAACTTCCACTTATTGATCCGCAATATAAAACGCCACAATATCTTATTTCCGGATGCCAATCGCAAGTGTGGTTGCATGCGGATTTTAAAAACGGCAAAGTGATTTTTACTGCCGATAGCGATGCCATTATTACAAAGGGTATTGTGAATCTGCTCATTAAAGTTTTATCTAACCGCACACCGCAAGAAATTTTAGATGCAAAGTTAGATTTTATAGATGCGATTGGGCTTCGGGCGCACCTTTCGCCTACGCGCTCTAATGGACTTAATTCCATGCTGAAACAGATGAAGATGTATGCTACGGCATTTCAGATAAAACAAAATAATACTGAAAATAACATAACATAAGACATTATGAAAGTCCTAATTACCGGCGGAACCGGTTATATCGGTTCGCACACCATTATTGAAATGATTGAAACGGGAAAATTCACTCCGATTTGTGTAGATAGTTGTGAACGCTCCACACCCGAAACCATTGACCGTATTGAACAAATTACAGGCGTTCGTGTGCCGTTTTACCAACGAGATATTTGTAACAAAGATGCTTTTTTTCGCATTTTTGAAGAAAATAGGGATATTATCGGCATCATTCATTTTGCCGCATATAAATCGGTGCCCGAGTCGGTAGAAAAACCGCTGGAATATTACCGAAATAATTTGCAATCGTTGGAGAATGTGTTGGAAGCTTGTTTGAAATACAACATCCCGAATCTTATTTTTTCCTCTTCGTGTTCTATTTATGGAGCGGTAGAGCAATTGCCTGTAAATGAGGACACGCCGATGGGCACACCTTTTTGTCCGTATGCGCACACCAAGCAAATAGGGGAGGAGATGATTCGATTTTTTACGCAGGTACATCCTCAATTTAATGCCGTTATTTTGCGCTATTTCAACCCTGTTGGCGCCCACAGTAGCGGATTAAACGGTGAGTTATCACCCGACAAACCTAACAACTTAATGCCCATCATCACCCAAGTAGGAATCGGTAAAATGAAACAAATGACCGTTTTCGGCACAGATTACGATACGCGCGATGGCTCGTGCATTCGAGATTATGTACATGTTTCCGACATTGCCGATGCACATGTTAAAGCATTAGAATTTATTCTTGAAAAACGGAATGCTGAAAATTGCGAAGTGCTTAATCTGGGCTCCGGAAGCGGCGTTTCGGTATTGGAAATGATTCGTGCTTTTGAGGAAATTACAGGGGTTAAGCTCAATTACGTGTTGGGTGAACGCCGTCCGGGCGATATTCCTGCTATTTATAGTGATAGTGCGCGGGCTGAGCAGTTGTTGCGTTGGAATTGTAAATATGGGTTAAGGGATATGGTGGAGTCGGCTTGGAAGTGGGAGAGGAATTTGAAAGCTACATCTTAGCACTGCCTAATAAGCTGCGGCACACTCACCACAAACCTCAAAACCTCCCTCGTAACAATCGGCACAAACGCCAACCCAATCACAACCAACCAATGGAAACCGCTAATAGGGACTAATCCGAACATAGCGCCAAACGGCGGCAACGCTACCATTAAAGCAAAAACAAGAATCATTATCACAGCGCCCATTGCCAACGATTTGTTATTTCGGATGGATGTTTTAAAAACGGATTTTTGGGTACGCGCAATGAAGATGTGTATGATGGAAGCCCAACCGCAAATGAGAAACGCCATGGTTTGTCCGGTTGGATCGGATGGCGAAATGGTGCCGAATTCACTCATTGCACCTATGTAATATCCCGTTAACGAAGCAATTGTAGTAAAAAAGACTTGCTGCGCAATTCGGGTTAACAAACCGCCGCCGAAAAGACTTTCATCCTTTTTAATGGGCTTGTTTTTCATCAAACCGGGATCAGCAACCTCTTTGGCAAGACTGAGTCCGGGAACGCCATCGCCCAGCAGGTTAATCAGTAGCAGCATCACAGGCGTCAATACTAGCCCCCAACCTGCCATTTGCCCGAACAACATGATAAGGATTTCACTAAAATTGCAGACTGCCAAGAAGAAGATTATCATTTTGACAATTCTATATACGTTCCTGCCTTCGCCTACCGCTGAAACGATGGTGGCGAAATTGTCATCGGTCAAAATCATATCCGATGCGCTCTTTGCTACCTCAGTACCGGTTTTTCCCATGGCTACGCCAATGTCGGCGGCTTTCAGCGCCGGTGCGTCGTTTACACCGTCTCCCGTCATGGCTACCACCTCGCCGTTAGCTTGCCATGCCTTTACAATGCGGATTTTATCTTCCGGC
>WQTS01000138.1 GCA_009786185.1 Bacteroidota bacterium | reverse complement strand
GCCCCCTACCCAAGGTTCGGTAAACGATACGGTATAATATTGATACCATATAGCATTGGTAGAAGCTCTAAACGATAATCTTTGTCCATCACCGGCAGGAATGGGCGTCCAGGCATCTTTCTTAAAGAACTTCCTGAACGAGAAGTTGTTGAATGTAACTCCGGCGCTCAGTACCAATCCGGTAGCCCCAAAGCCCAACGAAAGCTCCAATTGATCGGAAGAAGCTTCTTCTATTACATATTCTAAGTCCACAGTCCCATCCGCCTCATTAGGCTTGGGAATTACGTTAATCGATTCCTGATTAAAATATCCCATCGAAAGCAACATCTGTTGCGAACGGATCAAGTCGGCTCTATTAAACATTTGTCCGGGAATCGTAGTTACTTCGCGCAAAATCACTTTATCGCTGGTTTTATTGTTTCCGGCAACCGTTATTCTGTTGTATTTGGCTTGTTTACCTTCTCTGATACGAATTTCTAAGTCAATAGAATCTCCTTCAATCCTTACCTCAATCGGAATGGCGTGGAAAAACAAATATCCGTCATTCATATATAAAGAAGCTAAATCGTTGCCGTGCCTGTCTTGCAACAATCTTTCCATTAATAATGATTGATTGTAAACATCTCCTTTACTAATATTAACAATTTCTCTTAAAACTTGAGTGGGATATTTTGTATGTCCTACAAAATCAATATTTCTAAAATAATACCTATTGCCTTCGTGAACATCTATAAAAATGTATGCAAAACCGTTTTCAAAAATTACGGTATCAAATTCTATAAAGGCGTCTCTAAAACCAAAGTCATTTAATTTATTGATCAAACTCACTTTATCTTCCTCGTAAGCCTCTCTTATAAATTTAGACGACTTCATAATTCTGAGCTTTATTCTGTCGGAGAAATAGTCGTCTAAGTGTTCCAATACATCTTTCGACCTGTAATAGTCTAAGTTTTTTACCATAAACATAAACATCGTATCGGCTTTCGACATGGGTTCAAAGCGCGATCTTTCCTTAGTGCCTCGCATTGCTTTGGTTAGTTTTCCATGCGGGATACTGACTCCGGAAATAAGGATACGGTCAATTTTTACTTTTTTGCCCTTATCAATATGAAAAATCAGGTTTACGCCATTATGAACTTTTTCATCGGGTTTTACCTCAACATTCACTTCAACATTATAATATCCTTTTTCTACAAAATGTTTCTTAATTATATTGATACAGGTTTGAATCATATTTTCATTTACGATATTGCCTTGCGCCAATTTAATCTTGTCGCGCAAATCGTTTTCCTGCCCTTTTCTAATTCCCCTGAACCCAAAGGCAACCAATCGGTTACGTTCAGTTACATGTACGTTAATAAAAGCCATGTTATCCACCACACGGGTAAGTGTAATTTCTATATCTTCAAAACGTCCTGTATTCCAAAGATTTTTAATAGTTTTTGAAATCTCTTCTCCCGGAATCTCAATCACGTCGCCCACTTTGAATAAAAGTAACCGTGTGTCGAAATTATGAGCGCCTGTATAGGTAATTCCACCTATTTCATAAGTTTTCGGAGAAGAAAAATCAACAATAAGCCCTGGGCTATCCTCTTCCGTCATCAGTTTTATTTGTCCGTAACAAAATAAACCACACGTACTTAACAAAACCAATAAAAAAAACTGTTTCCAACGATTATGCGTCATGGATAGGGCAACAAATTAATCGGCAAATATAGAAAAAAACGTATTTGAAGGTTAAAAAGTATTCTAATTTGGCTAAATCTTTTTTTGATGCCGGAAAAATTTAACTCTTTCAAAAGATTTAATGTATCAATTTCAATTTTTTTTAGATGAAATAAAAATGTATTCAGTAATTTTTTAGTTTTGCGCCGTATGAAAAAAATCTTCTTTTTGTTCTTTTTTTTGCCGGTCATAGCGTTTACACAGGAACGTATAACCTTATCAGGCAACGTTTTCGATGGAGTTACTTTCTTTCCTATTGCGGAAGCGAACATCTATAATTTCAATTCAAAAAAGTACAGTTTTACCAATAAAGATGGAAATTTTGAAATTTTAGCCAAAAAAGGAGATACCATTATTATATCAAAACCAATTTATAAACAAGCTTTAATAGAGGTTACGCAAGAAATAATTGATAAAAAATTGTTGGAAGCGCCACTTTTTTTTAAAGCTGTTATTTTGAAAGAAGTGAATGTTTTCACCTTGCCGTCAACTTACGACATGTTTAAAAAAGAGTTTGTAAATGTTACTTTTTCAAATTTTTATAGAGCTTTTGATGGAATAGGTTTAACTCAACAAGATTTAATTAATGCAGAATATCAAGCCCGCGGAGGGCCCAATTTATTGAGAAATGTACCGGCAGCTATGAGTCCTATTTCTGCACTTTATAATAGATTTAGCAGACGTATGAGATTGGAACGTTTGCATCAAGAATTGGTTGATAATGAAGACGAAGTAGAAAGATTGCATTTAAAATACAATAGAGATTTAGTAAGCTCAATAACCGGATTGCAAGGAGAAGAACTCTTAAATTTTATGACCTTTTGTAGATTCAGTTATTATGATTTGATACGTTGGTCGCCGGAATTTATCATCTCGCAAATTAAAAGAAAATTCGACGATTATGAATATCATAGGGCGTTGCAAGATAGATAATTAATATATTAACAAAAAAAATAATTATGACAGAAAAAGTTATTCGTTCACTGCGTGACACTTCTTATGGCAGGTGGGTTGCGCTCATTCTAGTATCTATTACCATGTTTTTTGCCTACATGTTTGTAGATGTATTGTCTCCTTTAAAAGACCTCTTAGAAACTAAAAGAGGCTGGAGTTCAGAAAATTTCGGAACCGTTGGAGGCTCTGAGTTCGTACTGAATGTGTTTATATTTTTCCTGATTTTTGCCGGAATTATCTTGGATAAAATCGGTATTAGAAAAACCGCCCTTTTGGCAGGATTTCTAATGCTTGTGGGCGCCGGCATTAAATTTTACGGGGTTTCCGATTATTTTTCTCCGGAATCAGGATTGTACCAAGCATTAAACGGTTTTAGCTTATTCGGATTGATAGATCCGCTTCCGGGTTCTGCCGTTATGGCATGTATCGGTTTTGCCATCTTCGGTTGTGGCGTAGAAATGGCAGGAATTACCGTATCCAAAGCATTAGTTAAATGGTTTAGAGGCAAAGAATTAGCCTTGGCAATGGGGCTTGAAATGGCAATTGCACGTCTTGGTGTTTTTGCAGTATTCAGACTTACTCCCATTTTGGCAGACGGACAATATATTTCAAAACCGGTAGCGGTTTGTACTTTATTTTTGTTAATCGGATTTTTATCATTCTTGTGTTATTTCTTTTTAGACAGAAAGTTAGATCAACAAGAACAGATTGAGGTAGCTCCGGAAGACGAATTTAAAGTAAGAGATTTAAAAGCGATCCTCACTTCAAGAACATTCTTAATTGTAGCCGGATTGTGCGTTTTGTATTATTCAGCTATTTTCCCATTCCAAAGATTTGCGGCAGATATGCTTTCCAGTCGCTTGGAAATCAGCATGAGAGATGCAAGTAATCTGTTTTCATATTTCCCCATTGGCGCTATGGTGCTTACTCCGTTATTAGGATTTTTCTTAGATACAAGAGGAAAAGGAGCAACCATGCTAATCATAGGCGCACTATTAATGATGTCCTGCCATTTGATTTTTGCGCTAACCCCCAATTTTACTTATCCGATAGCCATCTGCGCTATTGTAATTCTGGGAATTTCATTCTCGTTGGTGCCCGCAGCATTGTGGCCCTCCGTTCCAAAGTTGGTAGATGACAAAGTGTTAGGTTCTTCTTACGCTGTAATATTCTGGATTCAAAATATTGGTTTATTGTGTGTTCCAATTATTATTGGAGGCGCGCTGGATCGTGCAAATCCGGGCATTGGTAAAAATTTATCCGAGATAAGAATAGAAATGGACGCCATTAGCTCTTTTCAACAAGAACTTGTAGATCCGGACACCTATAATGTTACTACAAAAGATTTTGGAAATACACTGAGACAAGATCTTAGTGACTTGCAGTTGGTATATAGAAATTACGAAAAACGTGCGGATAGAATCGCGAAAATTAGAGGAGACATAGACCAAATCTTGGCTAACAACGATGAGTTAACGGAACAACAAATGGAAACCATTGCAAATCTTCAAGCAAGCATCAACAGAGTGGAAGAAATAAAAGGAGATACGCTTTATAATTACAGGAACCCGATGCTTATTTTTGCAAGTTTTGGCGTTATAGCATTTATTCTTGGAATTTGGCTCAAAATAGAAGATCGTAGAAGAGGACTCGGATTGGAGCTTCCGAACAGGAAGAAAAAATAGAGTTAGCTAAAAATTAAACAACTCATTGCCATTATCATAAAATTAAAGTTTATGGTAATGGCAATTTTCTTACTTGTGCCTCAACCGCAGCATCCTCAATTTTTTCAAAGAGATATTCGGGGGCGTTAATTGTATGTCCGGCTTTTAGCAAGTCTATTTTGCCGCCTTCGCTCCAAGAATGCACGTCAATATTTAATATTTTTTGGAGTTTTTTCGACGTAAACGGCAAAAATGGTTCGCCCAATACCGATAAACACGCACAAATTTGAATAGATAAATGCAAAATGGTTTTCACGCGTTCAGGGTCTGTTTTCACTAATTTCCAAGGCTCTGTATCAGTTAAGTATTTGTTGCCCAAACGCGCTAAATTCATAAACTCAGCTAATGCTTCGCGGAAACGATACTTTTCAATGGAAGCACCGATGGTGTTGGGAAATTCTGCAATTTTGGCAATGATTTCTTTTTCTTCTGCTGTATATTCACCGGCTTCCGGTATAATTCCTTCATAGTATTTATGAATTAAAACCACCGTTCTGTTCACAAAATTCCCAAAAATCGCCAACAATTCGTTGTTATTTTTCGCTTGAAAATCTGCCCACGTGAAATCGGAATCTTTGGTTTCGGGTGCAATGGTGGTTAACGTATACCGCAACACATCTTGTTTATCTTTAAAATCTTCCAAATATTCGTGCAGCCACACTGCCCAATTTTTTGAGGTAGAGATTTTATTGTTTTCTAAATTCAGAAACTCGTTTGCCGGCACATTTTCAGGTACAATGAAAGAACCTTCTGCTTTCAACATCACCGGAAAAATGATGCAGTGAAACACAATATTGTCTTTCCCAATAAAATGTAACATGCGCGTATCCTCATCTTTCCACCATTTTTCATAATCCTGGCCATTCTGATCACACCATTCTTTGGTGGCCGAAATATACCCAATAGGCGCATCAAACCACACATACAACACTTTACCTTCCGCATCTGCTAAAGGAACTTTTACGCCCCAGTTCAGGTCACGGGTAACGGCACGCGGCTGTAAGCCCTGCTCAATCCACGATTTGCATTGTCCGTACACGTTAATTTTCCAGTCTTCCTTGTGTCCTTCTAAGATCCACTCTTTCAACCAGTTTTCATATTGGTCTAACGGCAAATACCAATGGCGGGTTTCTTTCATAACAGGCACATTTCCGCTTAATACCGATTTTGGGTTGATTAAGTCGGTGGCATTTAATGAGGTGCCACACGCTTCGCACTGATCACCATACGCTTTGTCGTAGCCGCAATGGGGGCACGCTCCGGTAATATACCGGTCGGCTAAAAATTCGCCCACTTCCTCATCATAATATTGTTCGGAATTTTTTTCGATAAGCTTGCCTGTTTCATATAGTTTGGTGAAAAAATCGGAAGCGGTTTTGTGGTGAATCGGCTTTGAAGTTCTAGAATAAATATCGAACGTAATACCCAACTCTTCAAACGATTTTTTAATTATTTCGTGATATCGATCTACAATTACTTGTGGTGTAGTATTTTCATTTCGCGCTTTAATGGTAATGGGCACGCCGTGCTCATCGGAACCACCAACCATCAGCACCTCTTCCCCTTTGGCGCGTAAATAACGGCTGTAAATGTCTGCCGGAACGTAAACACCGGCTAAGTGTCCAATATGAAGCGGTCCGTTGGCGTATGGAAGCGCCGTAGTAATTAAGTGTCTTTTTGCCATTTGATTTGATGTTAATGAAGGGGCAAAAGTATAGTAAATTATCTAATCCGTAAAAAATTCCTTTAAAAAATCGCCTCTACATTTGCCGTAGTAGTTCTCATAACCTCTTCCGTGGAGGTTTCCAAGACAGCAGCTATTTTTTCTGCAATGATGGGAATATAAGCGCTTTCGTTGCGTTTTCCGCGATAGGGTTCCGGTGCTAAAAAAGGCGCATCGGTTTCTAAGGCAATAGCATTAATTCCTACTTCTTTTATAATGTCTTGCAATTTGTTTTTTTTGAAGGTAATTACACCGCTAATGCCTAATAAATAACCATTATCTATTGCCCATTTGGCTTCTTGGATGCCGCCGGAAAAACAGTGTAAAATGCCTCGTAACGGAACATTTTTAAACTTTTTTAACACTGATAATGCCTCGTTAAATCCGTCGCGGATGTGGATGGAAAGTGGTTTTTGTAGCTCCTTTGCCCAGTTTAGTTGGGTTTCAAAAGCGGTTAACTGTTCGGTATAAAACGACTTATCGTGATATAAATCGATGCCTGTTTCGCCGATTCCTACGATTTGTTTGTTGTTTAAATGTTTCTCTAAAACAGCCAATTGCCTTTTAAAATCTTGGTTTACATCGGTGGGATGCAACCCGATGAGCGGGAAAATGTGAGTAGGAAATTCTTGGGCAACTTCAAAAATATCAGGAATAGATTCGGCAGAAACGCAGGGTAAAATTATTTTTTCTACGCCATGCTCTACAGCGCGTTGAATCACTTCCCGGTAATCGTTAGGATAATATTCTTTGCAAAGATGTGCGTGTGAATCAATGCAATAAGGTTTAGTCATACATCAACTTATTGATAATATCTTCTATGCTAATGCCTTCTGCTTCAGCCTTATAATTTTTGATGATACGATGTCGTAAAATATTGTGCGCTACAGCTCTTACATCTTCAATATCAGGAGAGAGTTTGCCTGCGAGGATAGCATGCGTACGCGCCCCGATAATTAAGAACTGAGAGGCACGCGGACCGGCGCCCCAAGACAAGTAATCTTTCGCCCACTGGTGTCCCGTACCGGTAAACGGACGCGTTAATGTGGACAAACGAACCGCATATTCATATACATTTTCAGCAATCGGCACTTTTTGAAGCAGTTTTTGGTAATAAATAATCTCCTCAATGGATAAAATTTGCTTCGGTTCATTCATATCACCATGGATAGTACTTTTTACAATATCCACCTCTTCATTAAAAGTCGGATAATCTAAATATATGTTAAACATGAAGCGGTCTTGCTGTGCTTCGGGAAGCGGATAAGTTCCTTCTTGTTCAATAGGATTTTGCGTGGCCAATACGAAAAACGGATCCGGCAATGGGTAAGTTACGGCGTTCATACTCACAGAGCGTTCCTGCATTGCTTCCAACAACGCCGACTGTGTTTTGGGCGGTGTACGGTTAATTTCATCCGCCAATACAATATTCGCAAAAATAGGTCCTTTAACAAATTTAAACTTACGACTTTCGTCCAAAATCTCCGTTCCCATAATATCCGACGGCATCAAGTCGGGCGTAAACTGAATACGGTTATAGGTTAAGTTTATCGTTTTCGCAATAGTAGTGATCATCAATGTTTTTGCCAAGCCGGGCACGCCAATGAGCAGGGCATGGCTACGGCTAAAAAGTACCATCAGTACATTTTTCACCACTTCATCTTGTCCCACAATTACCTTCGCAATCTCTTTTCTTAGTGCGCCATATTTCTCCACAAAAGCTTCAATGGCTTCTACATCGTTTTTAAAATGAATATCCATAGTATATTTTAGGTTAGTTTATTTGCCAACGTGTTACAAATTCGCAATCTTTGTAATCTTTGTGTATTCTAATACTTGTAGTTTTTACTTTGTTAATGATCCATCTTTCAATGGCTTTGTTTTTCTTTTCCTCTAAAGCGGCATTTTTAATTACATCATAATCTTCCACTAAATTGGCTCTGTGAGGCGCCACTTTGCTCCTTAAATACAGTAAGCGATAGGAGGTTACGCCATCTTCATTAATATAAATAACAGGCGTTGAAAACTCTCCGGGAATAAGCTTGCTTATCGTAGCAAATGTAGCCTGATCTAACGATTCCTGGTCAAATCTTGTAGAAAGCGTGTAAGGATTTATAACCCAGCCACCGCTCAACCTGTTAGGATCTTCGGAAAAGAGCATGGCAGCTTCGCTGAAATTCATTTTTTTATCAAGAATTACTTGTCGCACGCTATCCAAAAATTCAATCGTTCTCACTTGTTCTTCGGCGGAAGGTTTAGGCTGTAGCAAAATGTGCGACACATTCACGGATTCTCCTCTGCGTTCGTGCAATAGAATGATGTGGTATCCGGCGCGAGTTTTCAGCACGTGCGAGATTTCGCCCGACCTGAGGTTAAATGCAACGGCCTCAAACTCAGGGTACAACACTCCACGCTCTACAAACCCCAAGTTTCCGCCTTTGGAAGCGCTTCCGGGGTCATCGGAATACAAACGCGCCAACATGGAAAACTCCTGCTCCATTCTGCTATCGCTGCGAAGCGCTCTTTCTTTATAGCCTTCCAAACGTTCTTTTATCGCTACAATTTCGGCTTCGCTTACCGGGGGTGTTCTTAAAATATGCCCAAATTCATACGTAGCGGGAATCATTGGCATACTATCCACACCCACACGGTTCACAAAATTTTTCACTTCTGAAGGCGTTACCGTAATATTGGTGGTTATATTTTCCTGAACCTCTTCCACATACATTTGTTCACGCACAATTTCGCGCATATCTTTTTTAATTTCGGCAATAGATTTACCGAAATGTCTCTCAAGTACTCTCGCATCTCCGCCAACCATTTGCAAAAAATAGTTCATCCGCATATTAATAACGGCTTCCACCTGTTGGTCGGTAACAACAATACTATCCACATCTGCTTGATGCAGCATCAATTTTGTATAAACTAAATGCTCAAAAACGGTACATTTTTCATCTCCGTCATCGTCTTGCACAGCAAACTGAGCAGTATATTCAGCGTATGCTTTCTCTAAATCGGATTGCAAAATAATATCCTTTCCAATCCAGGCAATAATAGCATCAATAGGCGTTTGTGTCTTTGCTGAAAAGAAGCTGACAGTGAACAATATAAGAAATAAGAATCTGCGTATCATAGGTATTTCACGAAAAACGCGAAAGTAGCAGAAATATTTGATTAAGCCACATTTTTTCAAAAAAAATCTCTATGTATATTATAAAGTGTATTTTTGCGCTTGTTAATTTTGGAGGATGCCGAAAATCCTAAAGAGTAGGCTTATTAAAAAACACATTAAATCATTATGAAAAAATTATTGGTATTATTGCTTATTGGTGGCGCTTTTGTAGCGTTTACTTCTTGTAAAAAAACTTGTACTTGTGACACTTGGCTTCTTGGAGAGAAGACTATTACAGTATCAGATATTGATCTTGGAGGGCATGCAAAATGCTCAGATCTGAATACTGTAATAGAAATAGATGGTAAAAAAAATGGAGTTGAGTGTAAATAAGCATTTTAAATTAAATAACTCAAAAAAGCGGCTCTTAAAAAAGTCGCTTTTTTTGTTTGGATTTTTTAGCACAGAGAGCACGCGGAGTTGCACGAGATTCCTCGCTACGCTCGGAATGACAGCGCTACTGTGAATAACAAAAGTAGCGGCGGCAAGAATGTTCGCATTGCACTGTCATGTTGCGCTGCCGCCACATTCCCCTCCTTTGCGCAAGAATCGTCATTCCAAGCGCAGCGAGGAATCTCGTACTTTATACGTTAAACCTTAACGAAAATAGAATTCAGACTATAAAATTTTCTCTAATAAAACTTTAGAGCAATAAGGAAAATGAGCCGCTATTTCAGAATGATCTGAAAAAGTTTGTTTCACTATAGTAAACCCAGCTTTTTGGCACGTTGCAATAGATTTTTCGTTATTGGCAAATATATGACCGTGCACTTTGCGCAATTCGGGGTAAAGTTGGTGGTGGTATGAAATTTGCGCTGCGTAAAGGGCGCTCATAATTCCTTTGCTCTGAAATTCGGGCAGGGTGTAGCCATTTTCAAACTGTAAGACTTGCTCTTCACGTTCAATCATAAAATCTGTTAAAAGGGTTGCCTTTTGTTGAAATATTTGAAATTCGGCAGGCGTAAGTATATTTTTGAAAAGATGCGCTTTAATTAACGCTGAAGACAAATGCAAACTATTTCGTTTTTCAATCCAGGCGTTTACGGCGGCCACGGCATCTCCCCGATATTCTGCAACAAGAAAACCGGATAATGCAAATTCCGAACCTTCAATATCTTCTTTTAAAAAGTACTCTAACACAGGATATAACTCTGCTTCAGTTTTTCCAAGCAACCATGCCAAAGGAAATTTATCAGTGCCGCTTTTTTCGGCATGACAGATGACAGAAATCAGAAAATCAATGTCTTGCGCTGTAGCTTTTCTAATAATAAATTCTTTGTAATGAGTTATTGCTGACATAACAGTCTCTTTTTATCTATTTTACCGTTTGCATTTAATGGGAATTGTGGTATAAAGCAAATTTCTCGGGGAATCATATAGTAAGGCAACATTTTTTGTAAGTAATGAAGTATGGACTCTGTAGCTTGTTCTGTAGTTTCATAAAACAAAACGATTTCCGGATTTCCAAAGGCATTGGTTGTGGCAAGCGCAACAGCATTAACTCTGTTATCCAGCGCTTTGCGTGCATGAAACTCTATCTCCGAAAGCTCTACGCGAAATCCGCTGATTTTAATTTGCGTGTCTTTCCGTCCTATAAAATCTATAGAACCATCGGGATTTTTAATGCACAAATCGCCTGTTTTATAAAATCGCGTTGGTTTTTCTTTGTAATGTATGGTAAAAAACTTTTCCCGGTTTAATTCTTCATTATTAAGATATCCGGGGGTAAGTTGTGCGCCCGCAATGCACAATTCGCCCGCTTCGCTTGTCAAAAATTGGATATAATCATCATTAAATACTTCTAAGGACGTGTTTTTCAATTCCTTGCCCACAGAAACAATTCCATTTCGATAAGCAGTATTGTATTTTACTGTGTGATGTGTGCAGTAAATGGTGGCTTCGGTAGGTCCAAGCAAGTTCATTTGTACGGCATTCGGCACACATTTATGCCACTGATTTACAATATTTTCTAATAACGCTTCGCCGGCAAATAAACAGTAGCGCACCGAAGGTGCATAAATCTCTTCAAAATAGTTTTGCAAATAGTGCAACACAGAAGGCACTAAGGTAAGATAAGTCAAAGTGTGTCGTTCTAAAAGTGTATAAACATATTGATATTTCAGTTTATCCGCGGGAATGGTATAAATGCAAGCGCCGTGCAACAGCGGGAATAAATAGCTTACCACCGACATATCGAAAGTAAGATCGAACATTTGCAAACAACGGTCGTTTTCCGAAAGATCGGGAATAACTTCTTTATAACCTGCTATAAAAGCAGCCAAATTATGGCGTGTTATCGGCACGCCTTTGGGGATGCCCGTGCTGCCGGAAGTAAACAAAAGATACGCAAAGTCATCATCATTATCTTTTTGTCTTTCAACTACATTCCAATCAATGTCAGCATCTTGCAGCTCGGAGGTTACGATAATAGTTTTATTATTTTTAAAGACAGAATCGGTTACCACATCTAAAACAACAGAAGCTTGCGTTTGTTCCAAAATTTGCAAATTGCGCTCTACAGGAAAAGCCGGATTTAACGGAATATAATATTTGTGCAACAGCCAACACGCGATAATGGTAGCATAAGTGTCAATATGGTCATGCGCCGCCAAAGCGATGTTCTTGTTTTTAACATTTTTTAATGCGGTTAAAATGGCACCCACCCGCAGGTTTAATTGTTTGTAAGAATAAAAAACTTCATTGATGCAAAATGCGGGATTTGTTTCATGTTTCTGAAAATTTAAACACAAAGGTTCGATAATTTGCTGAAAGAAAGACATTTCAGAATCTGCATTTTCTAAAATTCCTTTTAAAGGCACAGGGAAAGGATAATCTTTTAATCTTTTTATGGGAATGATGATTTGATTGTTTTTCAATTCCGGAAATTCACCATTTAGCACATAAAACCGAATCGTTAAATGTTGGTGGGTAAGTTTATGTTTTATCTCTTTCAAAAAAACAGGCTGCATTTCATCGAAATCGGAAATTTTTTCGCAAACGGTCTGGGTTTCAATCAAAGGAAACTGATACAAATTTTTCCAAATATCGTTGGCGGTGCGTTGTTCAATAATGACTTTATCGTCTTTAAGGAAGATAAAGTAGTGCAAAAAGCGGTCTTTAACTTTTAGTTTAGAAGACTTTACAGGCAGCAAAGTTACTTGTTCCTTTTCAAAAGCTACACAATAAGTTGCAAATGGGCAAGTTTCACAAGCCGGTTTTTTGGATGTGCATTGAATAGCGCCTAATTCCATGAGCGCCTGATTAAAATCACCCGGATTTTCCTTATCTATTAATTCTTGGCAAAGTTGCGTAATGGTGCGTACCGTTTTTTGTTGTGAGATATCATCGTAGATACCAAATATTCTTGTAATTACGCGCAATACGTTGCCATCTACGGCAGGATAAGGAAGCCTGAATGCAATAGAGCCAATGGCTGCAGCCGTGTAATCGCCAATACCTTTCAGTTTTCTAATTTCCAAATAATTATGCGGAAAAACACTCTGATAATCCTGCATTATTTGTTGGGCAGCCGTGTGCATATTGCGCGCCCGGGAATAGTAACCCAATCCTTGCCACACATGTAAAACTTCTTGCAAAGGCGCTTCTGCCAACGATTTTACATTAGGAAACCGTTCCACAAATCGCTCGTAATACTCCCAGCCTTGGTTTACACGTGTTTGCTGCAAAATAATTTCCGAAACCCAAATCTTATACGGGTCGCTTTCCCCGCGCCAAGGCAACCGGCGTTGGTTTTCTTCAAACCAATCCAATGCTGTTTTTGAAAAAAACGGAATTGTTTTCAATTATTGGCTGTCAATAATTCTGAAAAGTTCGTCTAATTTCGGCGTTAAAATAATTTCGGTACGGCGGTTTCTCGCGCGCGCTTCTCTTGTATCCGCAGGATCAATAGGAACATATTCGCTTCTTCCGGCAGCCGTAACACGCTGTGGGTCAATTCCTTTATTTTTCAAAACTTCTTTTACCACTGCAGTGGCGCGCATCACGCTCAAATCCCAATTGTCTTTCACATTGCCACTCCCTCTAAAAGGAACGTTATCCGTATGTCCTTCAATCATCACATTGATATCTGTGTCTTGGGCAAGCACTTTGCCCAATTCTGCCAACGCCTCTTTCCCTCTGTTATCAATTTCCCAACTTCCTGAGGCAAAGAGCAATTTTTCATCTAACGACACATATACTTTCCCATTTTTTTCGTAAATCGTTAAGCCATGATCTTCAAATCCTTTCAGTGCATTGGTTACTTTATTTTTTAATGCTTTTACTTCAGCGTCTTTTTGCGCTAAAATATTTTGCAATTCTGCCAAACGCGCTTCTTTTTCTGCCAATTCTTTTTCACGCTCTTGTAGCGTATTAATAAATGTTAAATTTTGATCAGTGAAGCTTTTTAAAAGTTCATCGTAATCGCCTTTCATTTTATTCAATTGATTTTCTGCAATGCGAATTCTTCTTCCCATCGCAGTGGTGTCCTCTTTCAATTTTTCAATTTGTACCTTTAAAGTTACAATTTCCGATGCCAACTCTTTGCTTTTGTTTTCAAAATCAATTTTTTCAGAAGTCGTATAATTCAAATCATCGGTGCATTTTTGATATAGGGCATCCAATTCTTTGTATTTTTTTGATGAAACACAACTGGTTGCAACAAATGCAATCGCTAAAAACAGAAATAAAATTTTGTAATTTTTCATAATGATATGTTTTTGGGTTAAAAATTTAAGAATTAAGAGTTTAAGATTTAAATATTTAAAGGTAATGGGTTGTGGTTTTAAATTTTTAAATCTTTAAACATTAAATCTAATATGCAAAATGTCTCCGTCTTGTACCTGATAGGTTTTTCCTTCTACGGAAAGTTTTCCGGCTTCCTTACATTTTAATTCGGATCCGAGCGCCACTAAGTCGTTGTATTTAATTACTTCGGCGCGAATGAACCCGCGTTCCAAGTCGCTGTGAATGGCGCCGGCAGCCTGTGGCGCCAACATACCTTTTCTTATCGTCCAGGCGCGGTTTTCTTTGCCGCCCACTGTAAAAAAAGAGATGAGGTTCAGCAACTTATAAGCGGCGCGAATTACTTTGCGCACGCCGGCTTCGCTTAACCCTACATCTTGCAGAAACACCATACGTTCTTCTTCATCATCTAATTCCGCAATTTCGGATTCAATTTTTCCGGCAATGATAAGCATTTCCGCATTTTTATCTTTCAGATACTCTTGCACTTGCTCTACATATTTATTTCCGTTCACCGCATCTTCATCGTTCACGTTACATACAAATAACTGCGGTTTTTCGGTAAGCAAAAGCAAATCAGCTACTACGGCGCGTTCTTCGGACGCAACCTCTAATGTGCTTACATTCTGAAAATTTTCGATATGTGTTTTATATTTTTGAAGTGTTTCGTAATCTTGTTTGGCACTTTTTTCTCCTGCTTTCATGGCTTTCTCCACTTTCAACATTTTCCGTTCAATTTGCTCCAGGTCTTTTACTTGCAATTCAAAATCAATGATTTCAATATCGCGAACGGGGTTAATAGAGCCTTCCACGTGGGGCAAGTTCGGATTATCGAAACAGCGCAACACATGAATTAAAGCGTCACACAAACGCACATCTGCCAAAAACGTATTTCCGATGCCTTCGCCTTGCGAGGCGCCTTTTGCCAAACCCGGAATGTCCACAACATCCATCGTGGCATATACCAATCGCTCCGCTTTGATGAAGGTATCAATATGCTCCAACCTCGGATCGGGCACATTACACACGCCAATATTCGATTTATTCGTACTGTACGCAAAATCGGTAATCGCTGCTTTCGTATTGGAAATACAATTAAACAGCGTTGTTTTTCCGCTGTTTGTCAGCCCGATAATTCCGCATTTTAGTCCCATAGTTATTACGGTTTGCGGTATGCGGTATGCGGTATGCGGTGAGTCATGTCGCTCACCGCACACTGCAAACCGCTTACCCTAAGTTAATATCTTCCACTCCTTTAATTTCCGGGCATTGCTCCATAATCGTAGCTTCCACCATGTGTTTGAGGGTAATTTTTGCATGCGGGCAACTTCCGCAGGCGCCGCGAAGTTGAACGCGCACAATGTTTTCCGGAGTTAATTCAATAAATTGAATATCACCTCCATCTTGTTGTAAATAAGGGCGAATTTGTTCAATAATTGAGGTTATTTTTTCTATTAAAGCTGTATGTTCCATTGTTTTGATTTTTAAGCTGCGAATTAACGAAAAAAAGTGATTAAAAATAGAGTCATTTTGCTTATTTTCTATGAAGAATTGTTGAGAAAATAAATAATAATGAAAAACAAGATGCAAAAAATTGTATTTTTGCCGAATTATTATTTTAGTAAAAAAAAAATTAAAACCAACCTATTATGAAAAAAAGTTTCTTTATCATCTTATTGTGCTGCCTATGCACATTAGGTTTTGCCCAAACTAACGATATTACGGTTTATACCGAAAACGGTGAAACATTCATCCTTTATGTAAATGGCGCTAAACAAAATGATGTTCCCGCGGCTAATGTAAAAGCTAAAAATATTAGCGGACATAGTTATCAATTACGCCTTGCGTTTGCCAACAAATCAATTCCGGAATTGACAGGAAGGGTTTACAGAGAAGAAAAAAATCTAGAAATAACCATGGTAGCTAAACAAAATAACAAGGGAAAGTGGAATTTAGCACTTAGAGGCGAATCGCCAAGGGTTATGGAGGCACAGCCGGAAACAGACAGAAGGCACGGGTCGCACCACAACCGTAATCAACAGCAAAACAACAATCCTGCTACAACAGACGGCACTATTTCAATGAATATCAACGATGGCACAGAAAATGTAAATATAAATATGAACATAAGCGAAAGCTCTATGGGTATTCAAGCGGGTGCAGGGCAAGAGTCTATTAATTTGAATATGAACGTATCAGCGGGCGGCATAACTACGACCACCACCATGACTACGACCACAACAACAACTACCACCACTACCGGAAGTACCGTAAATACCGCACCGGCACCGGCACCGGCACCAGCTCCGGCTCCGGCTGCTCCTGCCAACAGATGTTTCCAGCCCATGTCTACCGTTGATTTTGTAGAAGCGAAAAGCTCCATTCAATCAAAATCTTTTGAAAAAGATAAAGTAACATTAGCAAAACAAGTTATTAAAAACTCTTGTATGACCTCCGATCAGATTAGCGATCTCCTAAGAATGTTCTCTTTCGATAAAGATCGCGTAGATCTTGCAAAATTTGCTTACGAATTTGTGTACGACCAAAATAAATATTATAAGGTGAATGACGCTTTTCAATATTCGAGTAGTATTAATGAGTTGAATAATTTTATTAATTCGAGGTAACGGATAATAAAAACGCTATTATTTCGTATTTTATATTCTAAACCATTTTCCATTGAAAATGCGGCGCATTTTTTTTCTGACTTTATTCATCTTTACGACCTTAATTTTGTGCGCGCAAAACACTGTTACCGTATACGGAACAATTCGTGATGCGCAAAACCCAGTGGATAACGTGATGGTACTGTCGCCGCAAACCGACCACACCGCAATTTCTACCGAAGATGGGAAGTATCAAATTACTGTGCCTGCCCATATTGAGGTGCAGTTGCATTTCAGACACATGGCTTATCATGATACAATTGTTACCGTAAAAGGCTTACCAAGAGAACGTTTAAAATTGGATTTAGAGCTTACTCCTACCGGTTCCAAATTGGAAAGAGTGGATATTTCCACCACGTTTACAGATGGTTATACGCGCGTAGATCCGAGGTTAACGTTTACACTACCCTCGCCCACCGGCGGCGCCGAAGGTTTAATTAAAATGCTTCCGGGGGTTTCCTCTGTGAATGAATTAAGCTCACAGTATAATGTGCGTGGCGGAAATTATGATGAAAACTTAATTTTCGTAAATGACATTCAGATATACCGCCCTTTTTTGGTGCGCAACGGCAATCAGGAAGGGTTAAGTTTTGTGAATTTGGATCTTACGCAAGCGGTAAAATTTTCTGCAGGTGGTTTTCCTGCGCAGTATGGCGACAAAATGTCTTCCGTGATGGATGTGGAATACAAAAAACCCAAACAGCTTGGCGGTTCGTTCATGATTGGCTTCTTGGGTACTTCCGCTCACATTGAAGGCAGTGCGCGCAACAAACAAAAAAATCGCGACGTGTTTACGTATCTCGTTGGGGTGAGATACAAAACTAATGCGTATCTCCTTAACTCAATGGATTCAAAAGGAGATTATAAACCCAATTTTTTTGATGCACAAATGTTGCTGGGATGGAATATTTCCGATAAATTTGAAATCGGATTGCTGGGAAATTTTTCTATTAACCAATATCTTTTTATTCCTTCCAACCGCACAACTCGATTTGGCCCCATAGATGATTTTAAACAGTTTACAGTTTTTTTCGATGGACAAGAAGTAGATAGGTATGAAAATTATTTAGGCGGATTAACTTTTACATATCGTCCTAATTTAAAAAACCAATTGAGGTTAATTGTGTCTTCATATTATGCGAAAGAAAGCGAAACTTTCGATATTCAAAGTGAGTATTGGCTCAGTGATATTGAGATAAATTTTGACAGAGAAAAAGATCCTGTAGAAGAGATTTCGGTACGTGCCGTAGGAACCAACATTGATCATACAAGAAATCATATCCAATTTTTGGTTTCGGCTGCCGATATTCGCGGAGACCATCAGTTGCCCAAGCGAAACACTTTTTCGTGGGGCGTTAAAGTTCAAAACGAACGGATCCGAGATAAACTGTATCAATGGCATTGGAGCGATTCTGCCGGATATACTTTGCCCCACATTCCAACAGTTCCGGGCGATTCTGTGCCGTTTGACCATCCTTCGCGCCCATTGGAGTTTGGAAAGTTTAATTTTTACAATTCTAACAATTCATTAAGCACGATTCGTATTACCGGATTTGTGCAGGATGTTTGGAAAATAGACAGCGACACTGACCCGCGTTTTACGCTAAACGGCGGCGTGCGGTTTCATTATTGGTCGTATAATGAAGAGTTTCACGCTTCACCGCGTATATCATTGCTTTATAAACCGCGCTGGAAACACGATTGGCTGTTTTGGCTAAAAACCGGTGTATATTACCAAACGCCTTTTTATAGAGAATACCGAAACAGGCACGGCGAGTTGAATCGTAATATTAAGTCGCAATTTTCTTATCAGGCGATTTTGGCAAGCGAATACAATTTTAAAATTTTGAACCGCCCTTTCAAGCTTTCCATGGAAGGATATTACAAATATTTGGACAATTTGATTTCTTATTTTGTTGATAATATCCAAATTGTTTACAGTGGTATGAATGATGCGAAAGGCTTTGCCACCGGCTTTGACACACGTTTTAGCGGCGAATTGATTGAAGGACTGGAATCGTGGCTCGCCATCTCTATTATGAGCACAATGGATAAATACAAACATCCGTTCGTAAACAATAAGGGAGAGTTGGAGGAACCTACCTACAAAAGGCGTCCCACCGACCAGCGTTTTGCACTCAATCTTTTTTTCCAGGATCACATTCCCGGATTTCGTCCGTTGCGCGTGAGTCTAAATTTCGTCTATTCCACCGGAATTCCATTTTGGAACCCCGATTTTGTGCGTACCAAAGAAAACACCCTTGAAATGAAAGATTATTTCCGCGTGGACATCGGTTTTTCGTACATTTTCTTTGAACAAAGCAGAGACAGATTTAAAAACAAAAACAAATTTGCGCGTGCTATTAAAAATGCAGGACTTTATTTTGAAGTGTTCAACCTATTAGGCAACAACAATGTTTCTTCCTATATGTGGATTAAAGATATTGCTAACAACCATTGGGCTATTCCCAATTATTTAACACCGAGGTTGATTAATTTGAAGTTTGCGATTGAGTTTTAGAAACACGCAGACGACACAGATTTAACAGATAAACACAGATTTTATCGTTAAAAACAAAATCCTAAAGTATTCTTTCACCGAACAATTTTCAATATACCGAAGATTCAATTGAAGTTTTCGAGGCATAATTTCTTCAATATATTGTTTTTCAGGATTGTCAGATTGTGCCAAAATCCTGTTTTCGTCAAAATATTCAATAGACGCGTAATCGGTGATGCCCGGGCGTACTTCCAACACACGTTTTTGTTCGTCGCTATACAAATCCACATATTTGCGTACTTCCGGACGGGGACCCACCAAACTCATATCTCCTTTCAGCACGTTAAAAAGTTGAGGCAATTCATCTAATTTATATTTTCGTAAAAAACCTCCTACTTTGGTAATGCGTGCATCTTTCATTCCTACAGTGAGTAAGCCTTTCTTATCGGCGCCGATGCTCATCGTACGAAACTTAAAAAGTGTGAAATCTTTATTTTGTTTTCCAACGCGGCTTTGGGTGTAAAAAATGTTGCCACGAGAAGTACAAGCAATTAACAATGCAATGATTATAAAAAATGGCGATAGAATAATTAACCCTAAAAACGAAAATATTGTATCAAAGAAACGTATCATTCTAAATTATTGGGTTTCTCTCTGTGGTTCTCTGTACTTACTCTGTGTGTAATATTATTTTTCACAGAGAACCACAGAGTAAGCACAGAGAATCACAGAGTTTTACTTTCTACCTGTTACCTCCACTGCACTTTCAATTTTTTTAATCAATCCTTGCAGCACTTCGCCGGGACCAAATTCTACAAATTTTGTAGCTCCATTTTTCACCATATTTTGAATGGTTTTAGTCCACAGCACCGGTGCGGTGAGTTGTAGTATTAAGTTTTTCTTGATGATTTCTGGATCAGTTTCAGGTTGTGCGGTATAGTTTTGATAAATAGGGCAAATTGGCGTTTGGAAAACAGTTTTTTCAATAGCTTGTGCCAACTCTTCCTGTGCAGGCAGCATCAGCGGCGAATGGAAAGCGCCACCCACATTCAGCATGAGCACGCGCTTGGCACCAGCGGCTTTAATCGCTTCGCCGGCTAATTCCAATCCTTTGAAAGTTCCCGAAATAGCCAATTGCCCAGGGCAGTTATAATTGGCGGGCACTACTACCTCATCAATCGTTTCGCAAATGGCTTTCGCTTTGTCATCGTCAAAACCTATCACCACCGCCATACTTGAAGGATTTTGTACACAAGCTTTTTGCATGGCGTTGGCGCGCTGCGACACCAAGCGCAAACCATCTTCAAACGAAAGCGCTTGAGCGGCTACCAAAGCGCTAAACTCGCCTAAGGAGTGACCGGCAACCATATCAGGAATCATGCCTTCATTCAACATTTTACACACAATAATCGAGTGCAGAAAAATGGCAGGTTGTGTGATTTGCGTTTCTTTCAAATCGGCATCTGTGCCAAAAAACATTTTATCGGTGATAGAAAAACCCAAAATTTCGTTTGCTTTTTCAAACATTTTTTTGGCTTCTGGGTAATTGTCATACAATTCTTTACCCATTCCAACAAACTGGGCGCCCTGTCCCGGAAATACAAAAGCTGTCATAAGATTTTTGTTTAAAAGAGGCGGCAAATATCGCATTCTTTATCTATCTGCACCCACATCCCCCCACATTTTTATATTTAGGATTCGTTTTATATTTCGGCGCACTATTTTTAGAAGAGGCACACGAAGCCAGTAAACAAATCAATAAGAGTATTGTACTAAGAATGAGCCATTTTTTTTTCATTACGCTCTAATTATAGTTTGACTTCTATCAGGACCTGTAGACACAATACTAATGGGAATTCCGGTCTCTTTTTCAATAAAAGCCACATAATCTTTAAAGGCTTGTGGTAAATTTTCGTAATCCTTTTCTTCTGAAAGATTCTGCTTCCAGCCTTTAAATTCCTTATAGACAGGCTTAATATCTGCGTTTATTTCAGTAGGGAAACGATCGGTGGTTTCTTCTCCTATTTGATATGCGGTGCAAATCTTAATGGTATCAAAATTATCCATAACATCGGCTTTTGTGAGCACCATTTCCGTAACACCGTTAATCATAATGGTATATTTCAGCGCCACCAAATCAAGCCACCCGCATCGGCGGGCGCGTCCGGTAGTAGAGCCAAATTCGTGCCCCTGCTTGCGAAGTTGCTCTCCGGTTTCATCAAACAATTCAGTGGGGAATGGCCCGCTTCCCACGCGAGTACAATAAGCTTTCACAATGCCGATTACGCATCCGGTTCGGTTCGGCGCCACGCCTAAGCCGGTACAAGCGCCTGCCGCCACCGTAGTAGAGGAGGTTACAAACGGATAGGAGCCGAAATCAACATCCAAAAGCGTGCCTTGTGCGCCTTCTGCCAACACTTTTTTCTCTTCTTTTAGATAATCGTTAACCTCGTATTCGCTGTCTATCAACTTGAAACGCAAAATAGTTTGCAATGCATTAAACCAATCGGTAAAAACCGTAGTGATGTCGTCTTGCGGTTTATAAGAATTTTTAATCAGTAAATCGCTATGTTTCTTATAAATTACTGCAAATTTATCTAAGAAATCAGGTGCAATAATATCACAAACGCGAAATCCGTTGCGTGCAATTTTATCAGTATAAGTGGGACCAATTCCTTTTAAGGTAGAACCGATTTTTTGTTCCCCTTTTTGTTCTTCCAGCATCGCATCTATCCACTTGTGAGTAGGTAAAATAAGATGCGCTTTTTTAGAAATAAAAAGATTTTTCGTAGGATCAAACCCCATTTTCTCCAATGATTCAATTTCCTTTTGAAAAATAACCGGGTCAATCACTACGCCATTTCCGATAATATTCATCTTATCTTGATGAAAAATTCCGGAAGGGATGATGTGCAACACGTGCTTTAATCCATTAAATTCGAGCGTGTGCCCCGCGTTGGGACCGCCTTGAAAGCGCGCAATAACATCGTAATGCGGAGTAAGTACATCTACTACCTTGCCTTTGCCTTCGTCGCCCCATTGTAATCCGAGGAGGATGTCTAATTTCATAGTTTGAAGTGGGATTTTTGTGATATTTCTGTTATTTGATTAACGGTGTAAAAATAGAATTTTATTTAACAAATTAAGATAATCTTAATAATCAAATAAATCATGGTTTAGATAAAATCCCCCCGCTCATGCACCAACTCATACCCAATCTTCGCCATACTTTCCTCCAATTTTTTCACTCCCTCTGCAGCCTCCAAGCCGGTAGCTATTTTGTTATTATACAACATGTATTGTTCACGAACATGTAAGGGCGATAAATTCGGCATTACCACATTCGCGCCCGACAATATCGCTTTTTCACGTCCCTGCTGATCGAGCGTACCCAGCGCGGTAGTTGCAGGAAGCAAAACATTGGGCAACAAAAGACGCGAAAGTGTCAGCAGAAACAATGTAAGTTCCACACTCCCTGCCGGAAAATCCGCAAAAGGCGTGTCTTGATGAGGAATAAACGGACCGATGCCCAACATTTGTGGCTTAAAATCCGCAATAAAAAGCATGTCTTCTGCCAAGTTTTCAATAGTTTGATAAGGTGAACCTATCATAAAACCGGTACCCGTTTGAAAGCCAATACGTTTTAAATCAAACAAACATTGCTTGCGAGGCAAATCCGATAAGTTTTTAGGATGCAATTGACGATAATGTTCCGGATTTGCCGTTTCGTGGCGTAGTAAATAACGGTCGACGCCGGCATTTTTAAATGCTAAATAGGAATCATAACTTCTTTCACCAAAGGATAGTGTAAGCGCATTATCCGGATACTGTTCTTTTATTGCCGTAATGATTTCTAATAATTTCTCATCGGTAAAATAAGGATCTTCGCCGCCTTGCAAGACAAACGTTTTGAAGCCCAGCTCGTTTCCAACACGACAACAAGTTAAAATCTCTTCTTTGGTTAATCTATACCGTACTGCATTTTTATTTCCGGCACGAATGCCGCAATAGAAACAGTTATTTTTACAATGATTGGTAAATTCAATTAATCCGCGTACAAAAACTTTATTTCCAAAATGTTGTATAGAAGTTTGTCGTGCTTTTTCACAAGCATATTCTACAATTTTGCTATTTCTATTCGAAAGCAAAAAAATCCATTCCTCTTTACGAAGAATGGATTTTTGAGAAAGTTTATCAATAAGAAACTCCACTACTTATCTTACCAAGTTTTGGAAGTTAGCGTTGTTTCTAAATCTTTTAAATTCAGCATCTTTTTTAGCTTCGGCTTTATAAGCGCCATCTAATTCAATAGCTCTTTGAAGATTGGTAATTACATCATTTTCATTGTTTTGGCGTGCACCAATAATAGCAGCCAAATAAAATGCTTTAGCATCTTTAGGTTGTACACAATCAAGATTCGTTTTTGCAGCTGCAAAATCTCTCATCATGAACTGCGCTAAAGCTACGCCATAATCGCAGCTACGATTGCCCATAGCTTGGATAGCGCCTGCAAAATCACCGTCTAAAATTTTGAAAAGTCCTAAGTTATAATTTTGTTTTACAGGCTCTACTTGTGCTTTTTGTGAAGCTTCAAAAGCTTTTCTCGCTTCATCTTTTTTGCCTTTCAAGAAATATAAAATTCCCATATTGTTCAATACAATACCGTTATTTGGAGAAATAGCGTTGGCTTTATCTAAGAAATTTTGCGCATCGGCAAGTCTTGCATCATTAATAGCAAGCGCGCCTAAATTGCTATATGCTCTCCAATCATTTTGTGATGCAGCATCTTTTGTAATATCCGTATAGATTTGTTCTTTCACTTTTAAATCAGCTATTTTAGAAGCGCCAAATAACTTTTCGTTAAGAGTTAATTTTGAAGGATCTTTCACTACTAATTCAACAATTTCTTCATCAGTGTAATTATTTTTATTACAAGTTATAGCGATTTCAGCGCGACGAAGCGGAGGAAGAATTATCTCGGCAATCTCGGTATAGATGTCAGTCATATTTCTAATTTTTTGCTCTCTTGCCGCCGAGCTGGTTTGCGAACGAACCACATTTAATATTTGATTTTTTTCTCTAATATTCGACCTTTCTACGGCTGCTTCAAATCCGCTCCAGTCTTCACCTTTTGCGTTAGGTATTAAAGTTACTTTCGGCATTTGAACATCTCTCAATCTTAACTTATTTTTCTTAGCATACTCTTTTCTCCATTCTTCCATTTGATTGTTTAACCATTTTTCGCCTTGAGCTAAACGTTTTTCAGAAAGTCCTTGGTTAAGAGACTCTTCACCTTCGGGAGAAGCCCAGCCATAAACCGCAATTTGTTGAATATTTTTATTACCATCAAGCGCGTTGAAGAGATAAGCTTTAAAATCTTTTAAAACTTCTTGGGCTTGCTTGTCTTTATTCAACTTTAAGTTCCAATTTAAATCGGCTTTATTAACTTCAAAGTAAATTATACCGGTTTGCGTCTCAAATTCAGCCTTATAACCATGCGGAGCAAATAAAATAGTGGTTCCGCTTCCGGCAGTTTCGCTCAAAGTAGGATTAATTCCGATACGAGAAGAGGTGTTAGAGATACCTTCTCCGATTTTTTGCGGAGGATATTTAAACTCTTTCTTTCCGGCTCTTGCCGTTCCAATACCGTAAATGCCCTGATTCGCAAGTTTTTCTTGGAATGGGAAGTTGCCGGCAACCGTGAATGAGCCGCCATTTTTACGCGATATTACCGTACCCTGTTCTTTCGATTTTTCGCCTACTAATTTAATAGATTTAATTTCTGTTTTGTCGCTACCGTCTTCGTTCATGAACACCGGTACTTGAATGTCAACCGTAGCCCTTCGCTGCATAAAATTCGGAGGAACAGTGCCTTTTACTACGTATTCGACTTTGCCTCCCTTATTTTCCAAGTCCGGATCTTCAAGTTTCAATGTAATTCTGTTATTAGGAACCATTTTTCCTAATCCGCAACTACTTACAATAAGCGCAACAAGCGCAAGAATTGATAAAAAGGTGAGTTTTTTCATTGTTTTATATTTTAATATGATGAATGATTTTTTTCTTGGCTCGCAAAAATATAAAAATTTCATTACGTCAACGTAATTGTTAAAAACTTATTTTATGACAGTATTCAACGCTTGGTGTAAAATATCAATTTCTACTTTTTGAGAAACCCCTTTGGCATCCCCGTCAAGATGGTAGAAGAACTTACGATTTGAGGTTAATAAAATTTTTCTACAAGTTTTAAATGTATTATATTTTGAAGTATTTATTTTTCCTAATAACATTTTTATTATGAAAGAAATGATGGGAAAAATGGGAGGTTTTTTGCATAAATTAACTACAAACATACCATTGTCTAATTTTGCACCGGGCGCTACTTTCACATTGTATCCCCATTGAGAGCAGTTTGCAATAGTAATAAAAAAATATTTACCGGTTATTTTTTCATTTTCCAACTCAATTTCATAATATTGATTTTTCAAGTAAAAATAATCTTTAAGTATTGCCCAGGCATATCCTAAAAATCTTCTTTTTTTTCTTCGGTTAAAATCGTAAGCCACTTTGGCGTCATAGCCTACTCCGGCTAAACTGAAAAAATATTGGTCATTACAAATGCCTACATCTATTTTTTTTGTTTTTAGCGAGTTAATTTGCTGAATAGCTTTTTTATAATGTAACGAAATTCCCAAATCGCGCGCTAAGCCGTTTCCGGAGCCGCAAGGAACAATTGCCAATGTAGTATTCGTGTTTACCAATTGTGAGGCCACCTCGTTTATAGTGCCGTCGCCGCCCACCGCCACAACAATGTCAATGTTCTTTTCTACAGCTTCTTTTGTAATTTCAGCAGCATGCGCGGCACATTTTGTATGCGTAATCGAAATATCAAATCTGCTTTTGTCCAACAATTTAGGGATAGATCTAATAACTTTTGCTTTGTTATGACCTCCGGAAATTGGGTTGATGATGAACAGGATTTTTTTCTTGGTGGATGTCATTAATATTTTTCTTGCCCGTTGGCTTCAGTCAACGGCAATGAGGTTCTTAATAAATAAACGGTATTACCCTCTTCAACTTTCCATTCTTCATTTCCTCAGGAAACTCTTTTTGATAACGCTTGTAAATAGCATTGGCACGGGGCACCAAATTGGCAAATGTCCAAATAAAGAATACCAATCCCGAAACCGACCAAGTTAAGATAGCAAAACCCAACCACTCAATAAGTTCTCCAAAATAATTGGCGCTGGTTACATATTTAAACATAAAGCCTTTTGGGAAATAGTGCTTAGTATCCTTCGGATCTTTACGTAGATTTCTGATAATATAATCGGAACGGAGGTTAATGAAGTAACCTGCTATAAACAAGCAAGTTCCTAATATAAATTGCCACGAATAAAACCAACTTGTGCCCGCTTGCACAAATAAAGCCTGAGGATATTGAATGTATGCCACATAAAAAATCCAATAGCCTTGCATCATGGCATTTAAAATATTGAAAGAAACACCCAAGCCCACAATCCCGAGCGGCATTCTTCCTTTTCCTTTAAGCAAAAACGGAAAAATTAAAGTGCGTTGGATATAATGCGACTGAAAAATAAGTAAAAAGACCAACGGCACAATGTCGCATCTGTGCGGCGAGCACAGCCATAAAACAATCATAGCCAAGAAAATAGGGAGCTCCATGATGAACCATGCCCATTTATTGTTGATGGTTTTACCCCATTTTTCGGTGCGCAACATACCGTAACCGGCTTCCACGTGATATAATGTGATGAAGGTAGCGATGGCAATGATGATCATTACCCATAAATAGATATAAAAGGCGCTGAGAAACATAAATATTTAAAATTTAAAAATTTAAGAATTTAATGATTTAATGATGTAAACTTGCAATGCATAGCTTTAAATTCTTAAATCATTAAATTCTTAAATTGTTTTTGGTTAATCACTAATTACTATTTCAAAAGGAAGCCTTGCTTGAACTCCACTAACTTCGGTTACGGTTTTAATTCCTTTATACGTAAAATAGAGGTCACCTAATTGTTGTTGCAATGCTTGTTCTATTTTAGTTTCGGAATCCAAATTCGCAGAAAAAAATCTTGTGAAAAAATCTTGTTTTCTGGGATAGAAAACCATTCCGTAATCAGTTAGCTCTGCCAGCTCGGCAGCTTTGGCAATGGCGTCGTCAATGGTGCCCAATTGATCTACTAAACCTAATTTTTTGGCTTCCGTTCCCGACCACACGCGACCTTCTCCAATTTTATATACCTTTTCAATAGGAAGGTTTCTGCCGTTGGCAACACGTTTCGTAAATATGTCGTACACATCTTCAATTTGAACCATTAGTTTTTTCTTTTCCAACTCATTTAACGGACGTCCCACCACTGACAAGTAATCGGCATGCGGATTGCTTTTTGCTACATCAAGCGTGATGCCCAATTTGTTTTTCAACATTCTTTGCAACGACGGGATCATGCCGAAAACGCCGATAGATCCTGTTAGTGTATTGTCCTGAGCTACAATATAATCAGAATTACAAGCGATATAGTAACCTCCCGAGGCGGCATAATCGCCCATAGAGGTAACTACCGGCTTACCGGTGGCTTTCGCCAGCTCAATTTCGTTCCAAATCATTTCGGAAGCCATGGCGCTGCCCCCGCCCGAATTAACACGCAATACAATCGCTTTCACTTTATCATTTTGATACGCCCTGCGAATCTCTCTGCAAAGATTTTCAGAATAAATATTTTTATCATTACCTCTTCCATCCATAATATTTCCGTAAGCATAAATAATCGCAATATTTTCCGCTTGCGCTTTCGGAGTGGCTACTCTCTTATAAGCGTTAATCGTGGTAGTATTAATCTTTGCATTTTCAGCTATACCCAATGTTTCTCTCAAAAAGTTTTGATATTCAATCGGATATAAAATATCGTCCACCAATCGTAATTGCTTGCATGTTTTTGCATTTATACAAAGTAATTGATCTGCCATGAGATTGATAGAATCTACGAGAATATTTCTGCTTGCGGAAACATCATTTATATAAACGTTCCAAAAATCATTTACCAAAAGCATCATTTGTTCACGATTTTCGGCGCTCATTCTATCCGAAATAAACGGCTCTACCGCACTTTTAAATGTTCCGTGCCGTACAATATCCACGTCAAGGTCTAATTTATCTATCAACCCTTTATAAAACATGAGTTGAAAAGCCAATCCTTTCAAGTCAATATTTCCCATATTGCTCACAAAAACTTTATCGGCAACAGATGCAATATAATACGCTCCTTGCGAATAAGATTCGCTGTATGCATAGATAAATTTTCCTGAGTTTTTAAAATTCTCCAATGCATTTCTAATTTCCGTTAGTGTTGCAAATCCTGCCGAAACAGGAGGTCTTATTTCAATGCTGATTCCTTTAATATTGGGATCATCAGCCGCTTTTGCAATGCAATGTAGGATATCATCCAAACCGGTGGGAGTGGACATGAAACTTTCCCAAGCCGTGTTTTCAAACGGATTATCTTCACCTCGCTCTTCGATATTTCCACTCAATGTAATTCTAAGAACAGAGTTGCTTTTAATAGGAGTAGCTGAAGAAGATAGCATTGCTGCTACCATACCCAAGATGATAAAGATGCTTAAAATGGTAATAAGGATGTTCGACAGGAAAAATCCTACCATGGATCCGAACACTACGCGCCAAAATTTACGGCTGCGGGTTTCGGGTTTGCGTTGAAAATACGGGTGTTGTTCCATAAATAATAAATTTGCGATTTTAAGGCGCAAAGATAATATTTTCGGGCGTTAAATTTTAATAGATGAAAAATTTTGGGATTCGGCAGGGTTATACCGCATCATGCTATTCCCTCACATAAATCCTCGGTACACGTTTCGAAATCGCCGTCAAAAGCTCATAGGGTATTTTTCCGATTTTGGCACCCATTTTTTCTAATGAATTTTCGGCATCGTAAATTATAACCTCATCATTTATAGCAATATCTAATCCGGTAACGTCAATCATCGTCATATCCATACTCACTTTTCCTACTATAGGACATTTTTTATTCCTAACAAGCATTGCTCCAACGCCATTGCTAAATTCTCGCGGAAAACCATCAGCATAGCCCACCGGAACGATGGCAATTTGCATATCTTTTGGTGCAATAAAGGTGCGATTATAGCCAACCGTTCCCCCTTTTTTAACTTTTTTTAATTGTGTAATAACGCTATTAAGGGTAATTACGGATTGCAGTTGCTGCTGTACTTCAGGTAGCGGACAAAAACCATATAGCCCCAAACCTAATCTTACCATATCAAATTGTGCCTCGGGAAAACGCATAACCCCTGCCGAATTTAAGATGTGTTTTAAGTAAGGATATGAAATTTGCATATCTATTTTTTGGCAAACCTCCTTAAATTTGTTAATTTGGCCTTGTGTAAATACGTCTTCCTTAGCATCTTCCGAAGCTGCCAGATGGGTAAAAACGGAGGCTATTTTTAATTGCGGAGAGGCGTTTACTAATTGTAGCATTTCAGCTATTTCATCTTCGTCAAATCCCAAACGGTGCATTCCGGTATCCACTTTAATATGGATCGGGAAATTTTCAATTTCAGAATAATTTTGCAACGTTGCTATTAGTTCTTTTAGATAAAACAAGTTAAAAATCTCCGGTTCTAAATGATACCGAATCATCAAATCGAAGCCGTTGGCTTCTGCTCCCAATACAACGATAGGTCGGGTAATGTTTCTTTTTCGCAAGGTAATTCCTTCATCGGCGTAGGCAACTGCCAAATAATCAACTTTATGATAACACAATTCATTGATCAATTCCGCATCACCCAATCCGTACGACATGGCTTTTACCATGGCCATAATTTTGGTTTCAGGATGAAGTATTTTTTTGAAAAAGTGCAAATTATGAATAATTGCAGACAAATCAACCTGCAAAATAGTTTGATGCGTTTTGAGTTGCAACGCTTGCACCACACGTTCAAACTTAAAAGAGCGTGCTCCTTTAATCAATACCGCCTCGTCTCGAATATTAATATCGTCTAAGTGAGTTAAAAGCTCGTTGGTTGTAGCATAAAAATATTTTTCTACTACCGGAAAATAACCGTGCCATTTTCGCATCTCATTTCCCACTACAATCATTTTCGTAATATTGTGGTTATCAAATATTTTTGACAATTCAATATATTCTTTTTCTCCCCAATTTACCTGTTCAAAATCTGAAATAATCAGTGTTTTTTTTGCATATTGCGTTTGGGTACTCAAAAAATCTAAAGCAATACGTAATGAGTTAACATCTAAGCTATAAGTGTCATTAATAATGATAGATTGGTTTTGAGCTTCTTTAACCTCCATGCGCATGCTCAACGGTGAAAGAAAACACAATCGCTTCGAAATATCGGAAAGCGAATATCCCATAAACATCAATAATGCGCTGATATGCAAAACATTTTCTACAGAAGCAGCATCTACAAACGGTATTTCGAGCCACTCCGGCGTATGTGAAAATTCCACAATGGTAGTATTTTGCAGTTGCTTTTGTGAAACAATTTTATAATGTGAATTTTGATGTTTTCCCCATGATATTTTTTGCAAATGTGCAAATTGGTCATTTTCAAATGTTTTTCGTATTAACGGAGCGTCATTATTGTAAATGATTGTAGATGCAGTTTTAAAAAGCCGTAACTTTTCCAATAATTTCTCTTTATCACTTTCAAAAAATCCGGAATGTGCATTCCCAATATTTGTTAAAATGCCTATATTGGGTTTTATTATGGCTTCCAATTTTTCCATTTCATTTTTTTGAGAAATGCCGGCTTCAAAAATTCCAAAATTGTAATTCGCATTCATTTGCCAAACCGAAAGCGGTACGCCAATTTGAGAATTATAGCTATTTGGATTTTTTATAACGGAAAAATCTTTAGACAAAATCGTAGATAACCATTCTTTTACAATAGTTTTGCCATTGCTTCCGGTAATTCCTACCACAGGGTAGTTGAAATTTTTTCTATGTTCCGCCGCTATTTGCTGCATTGCCCACACAGGGTCATCCACCTGATAAAAATTAGCATTAAAATCTTTGTAATGATCTAAATTTTCGCTAACGATAAAGTTTTTAACTTTTTGTTTAATTAGCTCAGGAATGTACAAATGTCCATCATTTTTTGCAGTTTTTATAGCAAAAAAGAGTGTTTGTGCCGGAAAAGTCAGTTTTCGGCTATCAAAACCCAACTCTGAAATACCCCAATCCGGATCAGAAACAAGGTTGTTTTTAGGTGTAATAATTTGTACAATTTTATTGGGTAAAAGCATGCTATTGAATTGCTTTTCGATTGTTTAAAATATCAATTGCCAAATAGATGGCATGTCTCAGGGAGTCGGGTGAAGCGATATTTTTCCCTGCAATATCATATCCTGTTCCATGGGCAGGCGAAGTTCTTACGATGGGCAAACCGGCGGTAAAATTCACACCGCCCTCATACGCCAACAATTTAAAAGGAATCATGCCTTGGTCGTGGTACATTGCCAACACCGCATCAAACTGCTCATACTGTCCGGAAGCAAAAAATCCATCAGCCGGAAAAGGACCAAAAGCATTAATATTTTGGTCAAATGCTTGGTTAATTGCAGGTTTCAAGATATTAACCTCTTCTTTTCCAAGCAATCCTTTATCGCCGGCATGCGGATTGAGCGCCAGCACCGCAATTTTAGGATGGGTACACAAAAAATCTTTCAGTAACGAATCATTGAGTATCTTAATTTTTCTTAAAACCAGCTCCGTAGTTAACACCTTACCCATTTCGTTTATTGGAATATGATTGGTAACAAAGCCCACTTTAATATTTTCTGCCACCATTAACATCATGGTGTTTTGAACGTTAAATTGTGCGCTAAAAAACTCGGTATGCCCGGCAAAATTAAAATTCGGCGATTGAATATTATGTTTATGGATGGGCGCCGTTACGATTGCGTCTATAGCTTTATTTTTCAGATCGTTGCAAGCTACATTTAGCGCTAAGGATGCCATTTTTCCGCCGACTTCCGAACTTTCTCCCAGCACAATTTTCACTTCTTCATCACCAAGATTAATCAAATTAGGTTTTTTCGGAGCAGATTGTTGCGCATTTTTAACAAACTGGAAAGAAAAATCATTCATTTCCAATACTTTTCTGTGGTAGCTTGCTGCTTTAGCCAGTCCATACACCACAGGCGTACAAATCTCCATAATTTTGGGATCGGCGAGCGCCTTCATAATTACCTCATAACTAATACCATTTAAATCTCCGTGGGTGATACCTATTTTGTAAAGTTGCTCCATATTTTGAATTTATTCGATTAAGTAAGTGTAACGTTTTTTTATTGGTTTTCTTGTAATTGATGAAAGCTTTGTTGTTTTGCTGCTTAAATAAAGCAAAATAAGATTTGTTTTTTATTTTTTGTTACAGATGTCAAAGAAAATTATTATTATTGCAAAACCAAAACAAGGAAAATTATTAAACAATGAAATCTCAAAATAAAACCTCATCCCCCCCATACCTCGCATCACGCAAACCACTTTCCGTCTTCCATCTTCTCCTTTCTGCTTTCTGCTTTTTCCCCTTTTTTGCAACAGCCCAACCCCTCACCCTCTCCGAGTGCCACGAAAAAACCGAAAAAAACCACCCCCTCATCCAACAGTTGGATCTAATTGATCTGAGCGAAAAGTACAACCTGCAAAACGCCTCCCGCGCGTGGATTCCGCAGCTTCAACTCTACGGCAAAGCTTCTTTGCAAACCGATGCGCCGAGTTTGTCGGTGCCCCCGCCCATTAATTTGAGTGTGGAAGTTCCCAAAGATCAATACCAAGCGTATCTGCAATTGAATCAAATTATTTGGGATGGTGGGCAAATCCGATCGGCAAAGAAAACAATTCAAGCCGCATCTCAAGTGCAACGCAAACAAAACGAAGTAGATATATACGCTTTAAGGGCGCGTATAAACGACCTCTTTTTTGGTATTATTTTGTACGACAGCCAAATAGAACAGTTGAAAGTGAATTTGCAAGAGTTGCAGCGCAATCTGGATAAAGTAGCTAACTTTGTAGAATTGGGATTTGCAAACGAATCAGATATGGATGCGGTGAGAGTAGAACAAATATCCGCAGAACAAAGTGTAATACAGCTTGTTACCATGCGAGAAGCTTTTGTGGCAATGCTGGGCGCGTTTATGGGCGAAGAATTAGCTCCCGATGTCGCTTTGCAGAAACCGGAGATTATTACAATTCAAGAGTCGAACAATAGATTAGAATTACAGCTTTTTGACATTTCCATTGAGGCGCAAAAAATTCAAAATATGCAAATTACTGCCAAGAATATGCCTAAAATCGGTTTTTTTCTGCAAGGCGGCTTTGCCCGACCCGGCTTAAACATGTTTGATGTTGACGGAAAATTGTATGCCATTGGCGGCGTGCAGCTCAATTGGGGATTCGGAAATCTTTATACCCTAAAAAACGAAAAACGCATTATCGAAAATAATATCCATAATATTGAACTAAGCAGACAACTTTTTTTGCTCAATCAATCCATTCAAACAAAGCAACAACGCGCCATAGCAGAACAATATAGAAAAATTTTAGCTTCCGACGACGAGATTATTCGTATGCGCGAAAACATTTACAGGGCTTCTCTGGCAAAAACCGAGCACGGCACCATGAGTGTTACCGACTTGATGCGTGATTTAAATATGGAACACGCCGCAAGAGCACAAAAAATAGTACATGAAGTACAATATTTGAAAGCTTTATATGATTTAAAAAACTTGTACAATAATTAAGGTTAATTTGCGCTATTGATATAAACAATTGTTCATGTTAAAAAGATATTGTCGATCGCTCATACATAACTGGAAAGAAAACTTATATCTTATTTCATTGGGCGCGTTTTTGGTTTCTTTGCCCACGTCTATTGCTTTAATAAGTGTTACTTCCGTTGCCTTGCTTATCGTTTGGATATTGACAGGAGATTATAAAGCAAAGTGGAGCAGATTAATACATAACACCGGTGCACTTTTAATGATGTCCATTCCTGTGATATATTTGATTGGGCTTTGTTTTACACATAATTTTTCTTTAGGCTTACAAGAGTTTAACAAAAGCTTAACTTGGTTTATATTAGCTTTTGTATTAGGTTCTTCAGCTCCTATTTCATCTAAAAATACTTGTCGTTTATTGGGATTTTATATTTCGGTGGTTTCTATCGCCGCAGGCGTAGCTTTATTCAAATTGCTTTTTATTGATACCATCTATTTTTTCGATTTTAGGAAAGTTACATGGGTAGATCACATTCCTTTTTCTTTTCAAATTGCCTTTGTAATTTGGCTCATCTTCTATTTTATTCTCAATGGAAAATTTTCATGGCTTCAAAAATCTCTCTTATTTCTCCTTATTGTATTTTTAATCAGCGCTTTGTTTTCACTAAAATCGTTCAGCGCTTATCTTTATTTTGGCGTAATGTCGTTTGCTGCGCTGCTCATGTTAATATGGAAAACGAAAAACAAGCTGCTTAAATTTACTTTTTGGGGATTGCTTATTTTGATAACCGTTTTTCCCATATTTTACATATATAGCTGCGTTCAAAAGTTTTACAATACTATAGAATATCATCCTGATGAAATAAGAACCCATACGGCAAATGGGAATCCGTATTACCATCATTTTGAGAATAAAACTAAAGAAAATGGACATTATGTTACCTTGTTTATCTGCGAAGAAGAATTAATTCCGTTGTGGAATGCGCATAGTCAGAGAGAATATGATAGCAAAGCTTCAAATAATTATGCTTTTAGCAGCTTGATAATGAGGTACATGACAAGTAAAGGGTTGACAAAAGATGCAGAGGGTTTTGCGCAACTTTCGCAGCAAGATATTGAAAACATTGAAAACGAAATTCCTAATTATATTTATGCAGAAAATAAATTAAGTGTTTACCCTCGAATTTATGCAACTATTTGGGAAATAGACCAATATAGAATTACCCGAAACCCTAATGGAAAAACTTTAGTACAACGAATAGAGTTGGCAGTATTAGCCGTAGATATTATAAAAAAACATATTTGGTTTGGGATTGGCTTGGGAAATAACGCATTGGCATACGAAAAAGTCATTGTAGAATCAGAATCGCAATTAGCATTTCAAAAAACAGGATCCTCTCATAATCAATACCTTAATTATCTCATTCGTTTTGGAATATTAGGTACGTTGTATATTTTGAGTGTTTTAACATGGATCTTTTTTAAAGGGAGGAAAAACAATCCTTTTTTAATCACTCTGTTTTTTGTGAGCATGTTGGCAGCAAACTTCAGTGATGCTAACTGGGAAACCTTTATCGGTTTGAACTTTTTTGCCTTTTTTATGTGTTTTTTGATGTGGGTTACGCCGAAAGAAATTTTTAGAAAAGCTTAAATGACCAAAGAACACTTTACAGCACACTTTCTAACACGTTTTGAAAAAGATTTCGCTGAAAGAATGGTGAACGAAATTCAAAAACAAGCGCTACAAGAATTGCTCATTAGTGTATTACGAGATGTTATTTATTTTAATCCGCAAAAGGCGAAGTCTCAATCTGCAGCATATGATTATTTAAGGATAAAAAAGAAAACAGAGCGCGAGCAAATAGCGTTTAGATCTGCATATTTACTTGAAACACTTTATTTTAAAGATAAAAACATACTATTATTTTTAAAAGACGATTTTATCGAATTACTGTCGATAATTACCAACGAAAGCGCCAAAAGACATTTTGGAAAAATATTAACCGATCTCTTAAAAAACAATGTTTTGATTTTTTCAGAAGATGAATATGAACTTTTAGCAGAAACGGTAGCTTCGTGGGTAGTAGCACCTCGTACGCGTGTAGCTGTGCAAATTTGGGCGTTTGAAGCACTCTTATTGCTGCGTAAAAAAGCGCAGATTGGTAATGAAACTATTGGTTATTTACTTGAAATACTTACGCAGGACAGCTCGCCTGCTATAAAATGCCGGTTGAAAAAATGGAAAAAAAGAGGCGTTCATGTATATTGAAATTTTTATATTTTTGCCGCCCATTAAAGTAAAAGGAAAAAATTATTAAAAGAAGAAGATTATTATGTATTTGACCCCGGAAGTTAAACAGCAAATTTTTGCAGAACACGGAAACAGTGCAACCGATACCGGTTCCGCAGAAAGCCAAGTAGCTTTATTTACACACAGAATCAAACATTTAACCGAACATTTGAAGAAAAATAAAAAAGATTTGGCTACCAAACGTTCGTTAATAAATTTGGTTGGTAAACGTAGAAAAATGTTAGAATATCTTAAACGAGAAGATATTGAACGTTACAGAGCGATTATTAAAAAGTTAGGATTAAGAAAATAATAAACGACAAATAAAAAGTTCAAAAAAGGCATTTCATTTGGAAAGTGCCTTTTTTTGCATTATAATAACTATTTAGAATATTGAAGACACAGTTTAACTAATTAAGATTTAAATTTATGATTGGAATTACAAAAAAATTTGATTTGGGTGACGGAAGAGAAGTTACCATTGAAACAGGAAAATTAGCCAAACAAGCCGACGGTGCAGTCGTTGTGAGAATGGGAGACACCATGTTGTTGGCTACGGTATGTTGTAAAAAAGAAGCGGCAGAGAACGTGGATTTTATGCCGTTACAAGTAGAATATCAAGAGAAATATGCCGCTGTGGGACGCTTTCCGGGCGGTTTCTTTAAACGTGAAAGCAGGCCTTCGGAGTACGAAATTTTGATTGCACGATTGGTGGATAGAGCGCTCCGTCCGCTGTTTCCGGACGATTTTCATGCAGAAACACAAGTGTTGGTTACGCTGATGTCGGGCGATAAAAACAACCTTCCCGATGCATTGGCTTGTTTAGCAGCCTCTTCTGCATTAGCTGTTTCCGATATCCCGTTTTTGGGACCGATTTCGGAAGTGCGCGTGGGCAGAATTGACGGACAATTTGTAATCAATCCTACTGTAGAAAATATGCAATATTCTGATATTGACATGATTGTAGCCGCGTCAATGGAAAACATTATGATGGTGGAAGGCGAAATGAAAGAGATTTCGGAAGCCGATATGGTGGCTGCATTGAATTTTGCGCACGAAGCGATTAAAATACAATGTCAAGCGCAATTAGAACTGGCAGCAATGGTAACAAAAGCCAATCCAAAACGCGAATATTGTCACGAAAATAACGATGAGGAATTGCGCGAAGCAATATATAAAGCTACTTACGATAAAGTACTTGCCGTAGCCAAATCGCAAACTACCAAACACGAAAGAGGTGATGCTTTTGAAGTGATTTTCAACGAATTTTTGGAAGCAATGCCAGAAGAAGAGCGCGTTGAAAAGAAACCTCTGGTGAAACGCTACTACCATGACGTTGAGTATGATGCGATGCGTAGTATGATTTTGAACGACAGAACCCGTTTGGATGGTCGTGCTTTAGATCAAGTGCGTCCAATATGGGTTGAAACCGATTATTTACCTTCCGTACACGGTTCCGCCATTTTTACAAGAGGTGAAACACAATCGTTAACTACTTGTACATTAGGAACAAAATTAGATGAACAAACGATTGATGGCGCTGTAATTGAAGGTTCCAGCCGCTTTATTTTGCATTATAACTTCCCGCCGTTTTCGGTAGGCGAAGTTAAACGTATCGGCAGTGCCGGACGCCGCGAAATTGGACACGGAAACTTAGCGCATCGTGCGATAAAGTCAATGATTCCGTTTGATAGTACCGATTTTCCATACACGGTTCGTATGGTTTCCGACATTTTAGAATCGAACGGAAGCTCCTCTATGGCAACCGTTTGTGCAGGAATATTAGCATTGATGGATTGCGGTGTTAAAATTAAAAAACCGGTTTCAGGAATTGCCATGGGTTTAATTACCGACGAAAAAACAGGAAAATATGCCATTTTATCCGATATTTTGGGTGATGAGGATCATTTGGGAGATATGGATTTTAAAGTGTGTGGCACAAAAGACGGAATCACCGCTTGCCAAATGGACATAAAAATCAACGGTTTATCTTCCGAAATCATGGCAGAAGCATTGGAACAGGCGCGCAGAGGTCGTCTGCACATTTTAGAGAAAATGAATGAAGCGATGCCGGAGCCACGCGAAGATTACAAGCCATTCGTTCCGCGCATCGTACAATTAATTATCCCGAAAGAGTATATTGGTGCGGTAATTGGAACTGCCGGCAAGGTAATTCAAGAGCTACAACGCGAAACCAATACGGTGATCAATATTGAAGAAAAAGGCGGTGTAGGTATTGTAGATGTGGCAGCTGCCAATTTAGATGATATTAATCGCGCCGTAGAAAAAATTAAAGGTTTAACTACTGCTCCCGAAGTAGGCGAAGTGTATGACGGTGTTGTAAAAGGCATTCAAACATTTGGCGCATTTGTAGAGTTTTTGCCCAATGTTGAAGGTTTGCTCCACGTTTCCGAGATCGACTACAAGCGCATTGACAATGTTGCCGATGTGTTGAAAGAAGGCGACGAAATTAAGGTAAAACTCATCGCAATTGACGATAAAGGCAAATTCAAACTCTCACATAGAGCGTTATTACCCAAACCGGAAGGTTGGGTAGAGCCGACTCCAAGACCTGCAAGAGGACCAAGACCCGATAGAGGTGACAGAAATGACAGAGGCGAAAGAGGTGAAAGACGCCCCGGAAATGGAAATAATGGTCGTCCACCAAGAAGATTCTAGTATCATGAGAAAAACTATTGTTATATTAATGACCTTAGGGTCTTTATGCTTGTTAAGTTGTAATAATCAAAAGAATATTAGTAATGAAAATGTATTAATTCAAGAAGAGATGATTACAAAAGATATTACGTTTATTCCGGAAGGCGTTTGCAGCCAACAGATAGATATTTCTGTAATTAATGATACGATTCGCAGTGTAACATTCACCAAAGGGTGTCCCGGAAATACATTTGCCGTAGCGCAATTAGTAGAAGGCATGCAAATAGACGATGCTATTGCTAAATTGGAGGGGATTACGTGTAAGGAAAAATCAACTTCTTGTCCGGATCAATTGGCAAAGGCGTTAAAATCAATGAAATAATGTGCAATTGCCGCTGAACAACGGCGAAGGCATTGCAATCATAAATAAAAAAGCCGAGTTGCAGAAATAAGCTATAAAAAACTATTTTTGCGATATTAAAAATATAACCAATATGAAAAAAAATTACATTTTAATCGGCATTTTAATTGCATCATTTTTAATGTTTTGCAATATATTTAGTAACGCGCAAAATCAGATTCAAAAGAACGGAGATTGCGGATTGTTTGAAGATTTTGAAAATATAAATCCGACAAATCCGGGCTATGCAGGCAGTATCGTTACTACCCCAAACGGTAATTGGTTAATCTTGGGATATGGTATAATGGATGCTAATGACAGACGTTTTGGCGAAAGATCTATCCGCTTAAGAGCAAATAATAGCGACCCCGCAAGTGGCGCTATGAGTATACCGGGAGAAAATACTACCGGTGCCAATGTTATTCAAATGCAACAAGATAAAGCTAATGGAATAGGAACAGTAAGCTTTTATTATGGTTCCTACAGTGGGCATAGCGGCGGTGTTGTATTTGTAGAATACTCAACTGATGGAGGAATTACATGGATTTCGCCGGGTGGCAATTCGGTAACTTCTCCCGCATGGAGTACCGTTAATGCAATGCAAGAGTTTTCTGTGCCAATTAATGTACAGGGCAATGTAAGAGTCAGAATTATTAAATACAAACAATCGGGTACTCAAAATTCCGTTAATATTGACGATCTCTGTATCACAGATTTTACCGATGCCAATACCGTAGCTACACCAACTTTCACCCCTCCCGGTGGTAGTTATTTAACGCCTCAAAGTGTTACCATAAACTGTACTACCGAAGGCGCTACTATTCGCTATACTTTAGATGGTAGCGAGCCTACCGAAAGCTCGGCTGTGTATAACACGCCTCTTAATATTTCGACTACCACAACCTTAGTAGCCAAAGCATGGAAAGCAGGGCTCACCCCTTCGGCTGTGGCAACCGCAACTTACAGCTTTCCCGTGGAAGTATCTAATATTGCCGCCTTTAAAGCTGCCAATACGCCCACTGCCACCACACACGTATACAAAATCACCGGCGATGTTACTTTCGTATTTCGCCATGGAAGAAATATTTACATAAAAGATGCCACCGGCGGTTTATTAATCTACGATAATTCACCGGCAACCATTACAAATACTTATGAAAATGGCGACATTATTTCGGGCGGCGTTCTCGGCACATGTGTTATTTTTAACGGTTTATATGAATTGATACCCATTGCAAATTTGGCTCAAGGAACTCCCGGAACTCCGGTTGCACCTACCATTGTAACAATGGAGAACTTGCTCGCTAATTTTGCAAGTTACGAATCGCAATTGGTAAAATTGCTGGGCGTAACCTTTGATGATGGAACTTTCGGAACCGGTGCGGCAGCCAATATCCCCATTCATCAGAATGAGTCTTCCATGATTTGTAGAAATCATTACGGCGCATTTACCGGCTACGAAACCAACCCCGAAGAGCTTTTCGATGTTGTGGGATTTGCTATTCCATTTAATGCAGACAGACAAATTGCCCCAAGAGCGCTCACCGATATTACTTTGCATAGCGGTACAACTACCCATATCATTACTGCCACTGCCGGCGCTAACGGTACCATCGCGCCACAAGGACAAGTTATAGTATTAGAAGGCGCAGACCAAACTTTTACTATGACGCCAAACGACGGTTATAAAATTGGAAATGTATTAATAAATGGAGTAATAATTGATGGACAACCTGAAACTTACACTTTTGTCAATGTGACGGGATCACACACCATTTCTGTAACTTTTATTGCACTCGACGTTGTAGCAAATCCTGTTTTTTATCCGGAAGGAGGTAATTTTGGTAATTTTTCACCCGGTGTGAGTGTAGAAATATCCTGTGAAACCGATGGCGCAGAAATTTATTATACTATCAATGGCGGTGAACCCACACCATCCGATCATCTTTTTGAACATGCGATCGTGCTTTATGCCGGTATTCACATACTTAAAGCAAAAGCTTTTAAAACCGGAATGCTTCCAAGTGAAACGGTTACGGAAACTTATAATATCGGAGGCTCTGTTTCTGAAAACAATTTAGATGAATTGGTTACCGTTTATCCGAATCCAACAAAAGGAGAGTTACGAGTTACAAGTGACAAGTTACAAATAGAGGATATTGAAATTTTTGATGTTTACGGTAGAAAAGTATCATCTAATCATCTCATTACCTCATCATCTCATCAAAAAATAAATATCGAAACCCTTAGTAGCGGGATTTACTTTATTAAGTTAAATACGGATAAAGGGGAAGTTGTTAAGAAGATGATTAAGGAATAAAGACTGTTTGATTGGAATCGCGCCTCTCGCATAATGCCTACGTAGTAGGCGCATATAGATAATCCCGTGCAAGCCGAAGGCGCAGCTCGGGGTAGAAATGTGTAACGTGCTTACCCAGCGCGCCGTAGGTGCGCAACTTAAAGCGGATAGATGTTGAACTCCTACGGAGTTCTGAGGGGTGGCGGGTATTTTCATACCCCGAGCTGCGCCGCCGTTGGCGGCTTGCACGAGGTTATTCACATAAAACTCCTTCGGAGTTTTACTGCCGGAGCAAGAATATATTAGATAGTAATTTCCATGTAGGTATGCAGGCTGCCGACTGCGTGAGCGGGACGGAAGGCGGCGAAGCCGGTGCGAGCGGTAGCGAGTACGGAAGCCGAAGGCGTACCCTGTAGTCACGCGACCCGAGCGTGTGATGGCATTGTGGGTGGAAAGCGAGTGGGCACGCCCAAAAAAATAAAATAAAAATCTCAATGCGTTTACCCTGATATGAAAACCAACGGCAATAAGCTAAACAAAAAACATGCATATTTGCAGTGTGAAAAATAAAAACCACGCAATGCAAAAAAAATTAATTATCACATTAATTTGGGTAGTACTACTGGCACTAAATTGCCAAAAAAAAGACACAATTTATCCGGCAATAAATGACACAGCGTTTGACAACGGTTCAAATATTATTTTCCCTGAACTTGATAACCAAATTATTGATGATTTGGAACTATTAGGTAAATTGTGGGGGTTTTTAAAGTATCATCATCCGGAAATCGGAAAAGGAAATTATAACTGGGATTATGAACTATTTCGCGTGCTCCCCGACTATTTAAAAGTAACCGACAAAAAACAACGCGACCAGCTATTGCTTTCATGGATAAACAAATACGGAGAAATACCTGTGTGTAAGAGAGGTAAAAAAACATCTAAAAAAGTTTTTATAAAACCTGATTTATCATGGATAGAAAACAGCGATGCCGATAATGCCTTGAAAGACAAAGTGAAAGAGATATACCAAAATCGGCATCAGGGAAGACATTATTATATAAGCATGACGCCCATGGTGGGCAATCCAAAATTTAATAACGAAAATCTTTATTCAAATATGCCTTTCCCCGATGAGGGATTCAGATTGTTGGCTTTATACCGCTATTGGAACACGATAAACTATTTCTTTCCATATAAATATATGACCGACAAAAATTGGGATGACGTGCTCAAAGAGTACATCCCTATTTTTATTAATGTCAAAGATGAATTGGAGTATGAGTTGGCTGTTGCTCAGCTGATAGGAGAAATATGCGATACACACGGTTTTCTTTTGGAGTTTGATCAAATTCAAAAAATTAAAGGGAATAAAGATGCTCCTTTTGTAGTAAAATTTATCGAAAATAAATTAGTGGTTACCGATTATTTTAAACCTGAATTGGCAGAGAAAGCAAAACTACAAAAAGGAGATATCATCACACATATTTCAGGGAAACCTGTAGAAAAGATTGTGGATAGCCTCAAAAAGTATTACCCGGCATCGAATGAGGCGGCAAGATTGAGAAATATGGCTCATAATTTATTAAGATCTAATTCGTCAATAATTGATATTAAGTATATTTCTGATGGGCAAAGTAAAGAAAGCACACTAAAACTTTATAATAGTTACTATTTGAATATGGAAGAATATTGGAACAAAGGCGTCGATGAAAAGTGCTATAAACTTTTAGATGATAATATTGGTTATATAACATTGAAAGCAATTAAAAATGATGATATTAAGGAAATTAAGAACTCATTTAAAAATACAAAAGGAATCATTATTGATATTCGTAACTATCCGTCAACCTTTGTTCCGTTTAAGTTGGGGACCTATTTCTTAAAAAAGCGCACACCTTTTGTAAAATTTACTATAGGAAGCGTAAATAATCCGGGACAATTTAGATTTACCGGACCGCTTTACATTTCAAAATCAAAAAATTATTACCAAGGTAAATTAGTCGTTCTTGTAAATGAAGATACACAAAGTCAGGCAGAATATACTGCGATGGCTTTTAAGGCATCTCCTAACACAACTATTATGGGAAGCACAACTGCCGGTGCAGATGGCAATGTATCTATTATTTCATTGCCGGGTGGATTAAAAACATATATTTCCGGAATTGGCATTTATTATCCTGATGGAACTAAAACTCAAAGAGTTGGCATTGTTCCTGATATTTATATAGAACCCACCATTGAAGGAATAAAAAGCGGCAGAGACGAATTGTTGGAAAAAGCGATAGAATTCATTAACAAATAAAATATCAATATTATGAAAATCGGCATTATCTCAGATACCCACGGATTTATCCACCCCAAAATATTCGATTTCTTCGCCCAATGCGACGAAGTGTGGCACGCCGGCGATATGGTTTCCACCGATATTTTGGACGAGTTATCAACAATAACCAAAGTACGAGCAGTTTACGGCAATTGCGACGGCTGGGATGTGAGAGGAAAATATAAAGAAATTGAAGTTTTTGAATGTGAAGGACATACTGTTTTCTTAAAACATATCATCGGAAATCCTAAACATTATGATTATGATGTGTTACCTTTAATTAAAAAAGCAAATCCCACCATTGTAGTAGCGGGACATTCGCATATTTTACAAATCATGAACGACGCAAAAAATGGCTGGCTTTTTATGAATCCGGGCGGTGGCGGAAAATTCGGTCCCCACACCCACATCACTTTTATTCGCTTCGATATCAACAGCACCGATATTACCAATATGGAGGTTTATGATGAAATCAAACTATAATTAGAACTCTGATGACTCTGATTAAGCGTGATTTTCCTGATATAATCTATGAGGAATCAGAGTTTATCTGCTCAATCAGAGTCATCAGAGTTCTAAAAAACTAAAAATCATACCTCGGCTTCTTCCTCCCAAAAGCATACGCAATATATCCATAAAAATAAACCGGTTGCACCCTGCTAAATGCCATATGCTGAATAAACGGGAATACCATATCCATAGCAACGCCTACCTCAAGCACTTGCATCGTTAATGGATTATTGCTAAAGTCAAAATTAAATCCTGCTTTGCCGTAAAATCCGGGGCGTACTGCAATTTTGTTAAACCTGTCAAAAAAGCGGGCGGCGCCGTAAATGTTTGAAACACTGTGCTCATCGGGATTATATCGCTCTACTTCTGTATAAAATGCTTCGTTTTTTATCTTAATAATTTCTAAATAAGTGGGTAAGCCAAGGCAAACAGATGCGCCAAAACTGAAAAAATAGCGAATTTGCACCCCGCCGTAATAAGGTTTATGCGTAAGAATGCGCTGGTAACCATATCCTCCGCGAAGAAAAAATAAATCGTATAACTTTCCGTACTGAAAAATTCTGCCTTCCGGAACAGTCCTGCCCAACACCGCTTTATGACTAATGCGATACAAAAATTCAATTTCCCACAAGTGTTTGTCTTTGGCATTAGGCGTTTTTCCATGCTGAAACCCCAACCCAAAACCCGAGCTGTTCAAACCCAACAAAATATTCCATTCTTTAATAGTGATCACTTCCATACCGGTCTCCCCTATTTCAATTTCTTGCGCGTAAAAAGAGAAGCAACACGCAAAAAAAACTAAAAAAAGAAGCAATTTTCTCATTAATGATAATAAATCTTGTTAATCTTACAAATCTTAATAAAACCCCGGTTCAGATTTTAACAGGCAAAAATAGTTTTTTTCCACAAAACTGTTATTTTTGCCCCAATAATTACACAAAATGATGCGCAAATTTCATTATAGAATTCAAGCCTTACGATTATTTTCACTGCCGCTTTCCCTATCCGGAATCATTATGGGCGGATTATTGGCAAATTTCTTCGGATATTTTTCGTGGCTATTATTTGGTTTGGCGTTAATTACAGCTGCGGCTTTACACCTCACCTGTAACCTCGCCAATGATGTGGGAGACTACCAATCCGGCAACGACTCTTTTGAAAGTATTGGCTACGAAACCATGTTGCTGTCGGGAAAATTATCCGTAAAAGATGTGAAAATCATGATAGGAATATTTACCACTATCGCTGTAATTTCGGGTATTTTATTGATATATTTTGCATTTGGCAATCTTTTTTCAACATCTTCATTTATAATGATTTTTATAGGCGCACTCGCCATTTTAGCCGCCATTTTTTACACTATTGGTAAAAAGCCTTACGGCTACAGAGCGCTTGGCGATTTGGCAGTATTTCTCTTTTTTGGCTTAACCACCGTGGCAGGCACGTTTTTTCTATTTACAAAAACATTACCCGCAATCATATTTCTACCTGCCGTTTCCATGGGTTTTTTAATAACCGGAGTAGTGAATCTCAATAACATCCGCGATATGGAAAACGATAAAAAGTACCGCAAAACCATTCCTATTCTTATAGGAGAAAAAAACGCCAAGCTTTATCAAACACTGTTGGTTTTGGTGCCGTTTTTACTTATGGTTATTTATAATATCATTTTACACAAACCTCTTACCTCATACCTTTTTCTGTGTCTTCTCCCTTTTGCAATTTATCATATTGTAAACGCTTATAAACGAAATGGATTAGCGTTAAGCAAGTCTATGGGAGAATTGATATTAATTACACTATTGTTCGTTTTAAGCGTAATATAATACACTTTGTAGAAAAAAATGTCATTCGAAAACATAAAACTCTTCTTCACCAACCTCTTATCATTTGATGATAAATTTCCGTTGCTGTTTACGCAGTTTTATTTTTGGGCGTTTTTTGCATTAGTTTTTGCAGGATTAACATTGTTGAAAAATAAAATTCTCTTGCGCAACATATTTTTGATGTTTGCCAGTTTGTTTTTTTATTTTAAAACCTCCGGATTGTTCGTTATCTTGCTTTTATTTACCACATTAAATTGCTTTTGGATCGGTAAGAAAATAGATATAACCGTGGATATTCGAAAACGAAAATGGCTCGTTTTTCTCGGCGTTTTTATCAATTTATTCTTGCTCGCTTATTTTAAATATGCCTATTTTTTCACTTCGACGTATAATTCCATGTTTGATACGAACATTGAGGTTGTGAATTATTTGGCTTTGTGGGCAAATAAATTTTCCGGCAGTTCACGTTTCGAAGTGGGGAATATTTTGTTGCCCGTTGGTATCTCTTTCTATACATTTCAAAGTTTGAGTTATATTATCGATGTATATAGACGGCGGATTGCGCACGTACCCAACTTTTTCAATTTCGGATTTTTTGTAACATTTTTTCCGGGTTTGGTGGCAGGTCCCATCATTCGTGCGAGTCAATTTATGCCGCAATTATACAAAAAGTTTTTTTTGAGTAGAAAACAGTTCGGAATTGCTGTTTTTTGGATTTTAAACGGGTTGGCGAAAAAAATCATACTCAGCGATTACTTGGCGGTTAATTTTGTGGACAGAGTGATTGAAAATCCGCAATTATTTACCTCTTTTGAGAATTTTACCGCCATTTTTGTCTATTCTTTGCAGATTTATGCCGATTTTTCCGGCTACACCGACATTGCCATCGGTGTAGCCATGCTGATGGGATTTTATATGCCCAAAAACTTCGATTCGCCTTACAAAGCTACCAATGCCGGCGATTTTTGGAAACGTTGGCACATCTCTTTATCCACATGGTTGAAAGATTATTTGTACATCCCGCTCGGCGGAAATCGCAAAGGAAAATTTCGTACCCATGTAAATTTGATGATCACCATGTTGTTGGGCGGTTTGTGGCACGGTGCAAGCTGGAACTTCATCATCTGGGGCGGATTAAACGGCATCAGTATTCTCATTTTCAAAGGCTGGCGCACCATCAACAACCGGAAACGCTTATATACCACACTATCCTTTTTCCTTTTCTCCCTTCTCCTTTTCTCCCTTTTCCCTTCTCCCGCCTTCAAAATCGCACTCATTTGGACAGGTACAATTTGCCTTGGCGCATTGTTAACCTATTTGTATATTGATATTTTTGACCAAAGGCCGCTCGCAAAACTCAATCGAGGATGGAGTATATTTTTAACCTTTGTCTTTATCACTTTCACCCGCTTGTTTTTCCGTACCGGCTCCAATTTAGATCCGGCGGAACAAACCTCGCACGCATGGGGCACCGCAAAAAGCATGGTAAACCAAATTGGCGGTTCGTGGAATTTGGCGCAAATTCCGGAAATTATAGCTACTTATAAAGCTGTATTCCTTCTTTTTGTTTTGGGAATGATCATCCACTGGCTACCGGAACGCTGGAAACGGTGGTATAGAATTAATTTTACCTTGCTTCCTCTTTGGGTTATCGGAGTGGCTGTGATAGCTACTGTTTTTGTTGTATATCAATTTATTACTTCGGAATTACAGCCGTTTGTTTATTTTCAGTTTTAACCTACTCTCTAATCTCCATTTCAGAAATCAAATGCCCCGCCCCCGCAAACTTATCCACAATCAAAAGAACATAGCGAATATCCAAGCTGATATTCCGGCAGCGGTTTACATTGTAATATAAATCGCTCATGGTGCCTTCCCACACACGATCGAAGTTGATGCCCACCAATTCACCGTTGGCATTCAAAATCGGGCTGCCCGAATTGCCACCGGTAGTGTGGTTGCTCGCAATAAAACACACGCGCATTTCTCCGTTTGCATCCGCATAAGGTCCGAAATTTTTATAAATGATAATGTCTTTTAATCTTTCATCTACTTGATAATCAAAAATATCAGGATCTTCTTTTTGAAGGATACCACTTGTAGTTGTATAAGGCAAATACACCATACCGTTATAAGGAGAAAAACCCTCCATTTTTCCAAATGCAACCCGCAAGGTTAAGTTGGCATCCGGAAAAAACCTACCTGTGGTATCTGCCGCGGCAAATGCTACCCAATCTTTATATTTGGCGTCAATTTGACGTCGTATGTTGGGAAGCGTATTTTCGGTGTATGAATTTTTATTTAATTGTATTAATGCCAAATCAGCATCTAAGAACATTGTATTTTCATTCAACCATTTGTGAAGACTTTCAACTTCTTTTTTAGATGCATTTTCTACAAAATTCGCAAACTTTTCTGCATTCGTGAAAACAGAATTGTCATATAATTGTTTTGCCATAATTTGCAAGGATTCTCTATCAATACCGGCATATTGTTGCAACGATGCGGGAATCCATTCTTGCTTCGTAACATTAAAATAATAATCCAATAATTCTACATAAACCTCTTTATCAATAGGTTTATGATAGGTAGGATAAAAAGCATTGGCGCGCGCTAATAATTTGGCTTTCGTTTCTGTCGACCAAGGATGTTTTTCCTTTAATAACGGGCGTACGGTTTCAATAAACCTGCCTAACTCAATTGCCAGAAAAGTTTCGCGCAAAGTTACGGCTTTGGTTTCCAATTCCCTGTATGTTTCGTAAAGCGCTTTTATTTCGTTTAATAATTTAAAACGATTATTGTTATCGGCACCTTGGGAGGCGAAGAATTCTAAAAATGCCTCCTCTTTACCTCTTCTGTGTAATACTTTGGTTTCCTTAATTCCTTTATTCTCTCCAATCGCTTTTTTCCAACCGTTTGAAATTGAATTAGCTTTATCTGAATACATTAAGCGAACTTCTTGCGATAAATCCATGTGCTTTTTCATGATATCCAAACGTGCACCACGCTGGTGAATGAGTGGCGGATTTCTATGATTCACCACCAAATCAATACCATCGGAAATAAGATACTGGTGCGTAGTTCCCGGATATCCGAATACCATGGTAAAATCACCCTCATCAAGTCCTTTGATAGAAATTGGGAAAAAAGTTTCGGTTTTCAGAGGAATATTATCGGGTGCGTAAAAGGCGGGTTCGCCATCCTTATTTGCATACACGCGATACAACGCAAAATCGCCGGTATGGCGGGGCCACATCCAGTTATCGGTATCACCGCCAAATTTGCCGATATTTTCGGGAGGCGTACCCACCAAACGCACATCGGCATACACGCGGTTTATGAACATATAATATTGATTTCCATAATAAAACGGCTTAATTACATAAGAATAGTCCGTGCCTTCAATGGCTTTTTCGCCGACAATTTGAATGTTTCTTTCAATGATTTCATCGCGTTCCTGAAGATTTGTAGCATTTTCTATGCCTTTCAAAATATCATTCGTAACTTCTTCCATATAAATTAAAAAAGTAACAGACAATCCCGGACAAGGAATTTCGTCTTCCTTGGTAGCTGCCCAAAAACCATCATGTAAAATATTGTTATCCATCGTGCTGAGGCGTTGAAGATGAGAATAACCGCAATGGTGGTTGGTGAGAATTAATCCTTGTTTGGAGATAATTTCACCTGTGCACCCTCTTCCGAAGAGCACCACAGCATCTTTCATACTTCTGTTATTCACGCTATACACATCTTCGGCGGTGAGTTTAAAGCCCATTTTTTGCATTTCAGCTTCCTTCTGTTTCAATAAGATAGGCAGCCACATGCCCGCGTCGGCATAGCAAAAAATAATGGAAAATAAAAAGAGAAAAATTGAAACTGTTTTTTTCATAGCAAAAGAATTTATTGGCAAAAATAACGAAATTAACATGGTTTTTCGTATTACTTTTTTTATATTTTTGCCGCCCCAAAATAGGGGTGTATTTTTATTAATTAAAAACCAAAAAAGTATGTTAAAACAGTATGAAACCGTTTTCATTATGACGCCCGTTTTGTCTGATGATCAGATGAAGGAAACGGTAAAAAAGTTTGAGAATATTCTCCGCGACAAAGGTGCAGAGATTATTCATCAAGAAAACTGGGGACTCAGAAGACTTGAGTACCAAATCCAAAAAAAATCCACAGGATTTTACCAATTATTCGAATTTAAAGCTGAACCACACGTGGTGGCTGAGCTTGAATTGCAGTACCGCCGCGACGAGAAAATTATGCGCTATTTAACTGTTATTCTTGATAAAGACGCTATCGCTTATGCAGAGAAAAGACGTACGCATAATTTCGGCCAAAAGAAAGAAACTCCTAAACAGGAAACAACTTATGAACCTAAACGCGAGCCGAAATTTGAACCGAAGCCAGAACCAAAGCCTGAGCCAAAACCGGAAGTAACACCGGAGCCTGTAAGTGAGCCCGTACAAGATCAAATTCAAGAACAAACCCAAGAAAATAAGGAGGAATAAACCATGGCACAAAACGATATTAAATATTTGACTCCCATTGCGGTGGATTTCAAAACCAAGAAATATTGTCGCTTTAAAAAAAGCGGTATTAAATACATTGACTATAAAGACGGTGAATTTTTAAAGAAATTTGTAAACGAGCAAGGCAGAATTTTCCCGAGGCGTTTAACCGGAACTTCTTTAAAATTTCAAAAGAAAGTAGCTCAGGCGGTAAAGCGTGCGCGCCACCTTGCGTTGCTTCCTTTTGTAGCCGATAATTTAAAAACTAACCAATAAGGAGGGCAATACTATGGAAGTTATTTTAAAACAAGATGTTGAAAAATTGGGATATGCCGATGATATCGTAAAGGTAAAAGACGGCTATGCAAGAAATTATTTGCTCCCTCAAGGATTAGCTGTTTTGGCTACCGTTCCTAATAAAAAAATGTTAGCCGAAACGATTAAACAGCGTGCATACAAAGCTGAAAAAATTCGCAAAGAAGCAGAATTTTTAGCCGGTAAAATTGAAGGATTAACTTTGAGAATTGCACAAAAAGCTTCGGAAAAAGGAACTATTTTCGGTTCGGTAAATACCATCGCTGTAGCGCAAGCATTGAAAGATCAGCATGATATTGATATTGACCGCAAGAAAATTATCCTTCCTGCTGAGCATATTAAAGAGCTTGGTAATTATACCGCTCAAATCAATATTCATAAAGATGTGAAAGTTACTGTTAATTTAGAAGTAGTAGCTGAGTAAAAGTCTTTATTGAAGTTTTTATGGAAAAAGGCTGCCTTGAAAAAGACAGCCTTTTTTTTGTTATTGTAGGAACGGAAAATTTTCCGCCCATTGTTAAAATAGTCCGTAAAGTTCGGCATTCACCATTTCAATAATGGTGCCAAAGTCTTCCGGAGTTTCTGCAAACTTAATGGTGTTTACATCCACAATTAATAATTTACCTGATTTATAATTGGAAATCCAATCTTCATATCTGTCATTCAATGACTTTAAATAATCTAAACGGATAGAGGTTTCGTATTCTCTGCCTCTTTTTTGAATTTGAGATACCAAAGTAGGAACATCGGCTCTTAAGTAAATTAACAGATCGGGAGGTTGCAAAAATTGCATCATGAGTTCAAAGAGTGAGGAGTAGTTTTCAAAATCGCGGGTAGGCATTAATCCCATAGCGTGCAAGTTAGGCGCAAAGATGTAAGCATCTTCGTAAATGGTACGGTCTTGGATTACATCTTTTTTCTTTTTCCGGATTTCCACTACTTGACGAAAACGGCTATTTAAAAAATAGACTTGCAGATTGAACGACCAGCGTTGCATATCTTCGTAAAAGCTCACTAAATAGGGATTGTTTTCCACGCTTTCATACAGCGCTTCCCAGCCAAAATGCTTGGCAAGCATTCCGGCTAGAGTTGTTTTTCCTGAACCAATATTTCCTGCTACAGCAATATGCATAATCTATCTTTCAAAATGGAGAAAAATATTTTTCCCTGCGCCGCAAATTGCGCATATTTCAAATCCTTCTAAGGTGTTAAACAAGTTTCCGCAAGGTGGGCAAACGTGCCAAGTTCTAGAGATCTCATCGCTTTTTCCTGCCAAGAAAAGATCAAGCGTTTCGGTATATAATTTAGCATGGCGCTCTTCTGCTTTTTTAGCATAAGTGAAAGTTCTTATGGCATCAAAGAGGTCTTCTTTGCGCGCTTGTTCTACCATAGGAGGATACATTTCGGTATCTTCGTATATTTCGCCGGCAATAGCGGAACGGATGTTTTCCTCCAAGCTCTCGCTAATTTGAGGATCAGGAATCACTTCAATGCCTTCGCCAAGATCGTTAAGAACCAACATGTGGCTTTGTGCATGGATAGCTTCGGCAGCAGAGGCGGCAGCAAACATAGCCGCAATGCCATGTTCTCCTTGATTTAATGCTTGTTCCGAAACCAAAGCATATTTAGCGCTTGCATTGGTTTCACCGACAATAGCGGTTTTTAAATTGTCGATAGTGGTGGCATCTGTTGTGCTTGTCGTTGGTTGGTTGGTGCATGCAAAGAAACATGCAGAGGCTATGATAGCCGCAAAAATTAAGGTTAATTTTTTCATAATGATTATGGTTTAAGGGTACAACATTCTTTATTTAAGCATTTCCAGGTAAACGCAGCTAAGGTAGCTCCCAAGAACGGGCAAAGGATAAATACCCACAGGTTTGTTAATGCGGTGCCGCCTTCAAAAAATGCGGGAGCAATACTACGTGCAGGGTTTACGGAAGTTCCTGTAATAGGAATACAAACAATGTGTATCAATACTAAAGCTAAACCGATAGCCAAACCTGCAAATTTGGTTGCATTGTTTTTGCTGTCTGTCGCTCCCAGAACAACCAAAATAAAGATAAAAGTGAACACGGTTTCAGCAATCATGGCGGGCAACAACATGCCTTCGCCAAAGTTATTTGCGCCGGTAGTGGTAACCCCGCCGGTATGGGCGCCGGTTCTTACCAATGCATAAAGAATGCCGGCTCCGATGAACGCGCCGGTTACTTGTGCAATCATGTAGTAACAGCACTCTTTGGCAGAGATTCTGTTAGTAATGAAAGCTGCTAAGCTAATTGCCGGATTGATGTGGCAACCCGAGATAGGACCAACGGTATAAGCCATAGCTACTACAGCCAAGCCAAAAGCAAAAGCCACCATTAATACCCATGCGGCAACGGCGCTTCCACCGGTACCAAAAACGGCTGCTCCACAGCCCATAAGAACCAACACCATGGTTCCAATCATTTCAGCGTAAAATTTCTTTGTCATAACGTAAAAATTTAATGAATAAAAAATGAATTTTAAGAGTGCGAAATTATATCAAAAATTTAATTATTTACGAATAATCTCACATTAATTTTTTATTACATTTGCACTTTCATTATTACATAACAATTATGAAAAATTTTACACACTCTCAATTTCCGCATTTTTGTGCTATCTTATTCTTTTTCTTATCGTTTACGGTTTGCGCCCAAACAACGTTGATTAACAATAAAGGTAATAGAAATCAATCTTATCCGGTGGTTACGGAAACCAATCCGGAAATTGTAGAGCTTATCAATCAGGTTTCGGAAGACAGTATAGAGAATTATATTCGCTACATGCAGGGTTTTATCAGAAATGCGCGCTTTCCGGCTGCATTAACGGTGCAAAATTGGTTGGTAGATCATTTCGAATCTTACGGATATGAGGATATATCCATCCATTACTTTACACATCAATCGCAGCAATTGAATGCCGGAAACGTGGTTGTAGTAAAAAAAGGAGCTCTATTTCCCGATGAATATATCATGATTTCCTCACATTACGACCAACCTGATGGTCCGGGTGCCGATGACAACGCCTCAGGAACCGCAGGCGTTATGGAATGTGCGCGTTTGCTCAAAGATTTCCCTACCAAGCGCTCCATTATATTTGTGCCTTTCAATGCAGAAGAAATGTGGATGGTGGGCAGCATGCCTTTTGCTCAAAAATGCGCCACCGAAAATATGAATATCATTGCCCATTTTAATATGGACATGATTGGTTGGTTTCCTCCTTCAATTCCCGATTTAGAAATGGCTTCGGGATATTCATACATCTCCGAAGCGCTTTTTAAATATTATCAGCAAACAGCAAACACTTATATTCCGTCCATTCCTACCATTCGTCTAAGTGATGGCGATAGCTACGGTGGCGACCACATGCCGTTTAACGTGTACGAATATCCGTCGCTATATATTGGTGATATTGAACATGATAGCCCTTGTTACCATAAATCGTGCGACACAATCGGAATAGGCGTTTATTATGCGGGCGTTAATAATTTAAATTTAGCAAAAGCTTTTGTACAAGCCGTTTTAGCCGCTGCCTCCGAATTGGCAAATGCGTGGCTGCCTCCACAAAATTTGAGCGCTTGCTCGGGAACGGATAAGATCACCGTATCCTGGGACAGTTCCGAAGAACCAAATTCGTACAAAGTATATAGAAATAACACACTGTTGGATGAAACTACCGAGAATTTTTATGTGGATTACAATGTAGAACTTGGTGAAAAGTATGAGTATTATGTAATTGACCTTAGTAACGCGCCGTCTAATAAAGATGAAATAACATTTGTTGAACCCTTGCAATTACCTTATTCAAACGATTTTAAAACCAATAAATATGGCTTTGAGCAAAGCAATTGGGTGCGCGTAAATATGGGTAGTACAGGAACGCTTTGTAACACTGCAGGTAGTTCACATTTATCTGATAACTATTTGTCTATTGCAGAATTAGACTGGTTTCCAATTCCTGATAATGCTAATAATATTTCTATTCGTTTTAGATGGCGAGGTAATATTATAGGAATATGGTATATGATGTCGAGTTGGTCTCATAAAGAAGATTGGAATAATGCAGGTATGTATTTTGAGGTTACAAACGACAGAAAAACATGGCATAAATTAGCACATATTTCCGGTAATATGTTAAACTGGAGAAATTATGAGTTCTCATTGAATGATTATATTGGCAGCGACTTTTTTCAAGCGCGTTTTCGATTGGAAAGTAGCGGTACCCAATATGTACCCTATTCAAAAATCGGCTATATAACAGATGTTGAAGTAGGCTTTGGATTAGGAATTGATGAACCGAAAGAAAATCTTCCTTATATCTCATCATTTAATTTTATGCCAAATCCGGCAAGCAGTTATGTTAACATTGCAACAAACCAACATGAGCCTTACCATATTGCGATATACGATATGGCCGGCAGGATTATTTTCGCACAAGATGGTTTTAACGACGGAACGCTGAGCGTGGCGCATTTGAGAGCAGGAAATTATTTAATTGTGGCTTCAACGAAACGACATCGGATGGCAAAAAAATTGGTGATACAGTAAAAAATTTTAGCACGTTTTGAGTATGACCAACCCATCCCCTGAGAAACAAAGAGAGCACCAAATTTACAAAGTAACCATTATAGGTAGTTTGGTTAGCCTATTTCTGATTCTTGTGAAATTTCCCGCAGGGATTCTTGGGCGAAGTTCCGCCATGATCGCCGATGCGGTGCATTCGCTATCCGACTTTGTTACGGACATTATTGTGATTGCTTTCGTAAGAACTTCACAAAAACCAAAAGATGAGAAACATGCTTACGGTCACGGCAAATTTGAAACACTTGCTTCTTTAATTATTGGAATCGTTTTGCTGGGAGTAGGCTTGGGCATCGCCTGGAATGGGGCAACCACCATCTACTCCGTAATACAAGGCGAAATACTGCCAAAACCGAGCATTATTGCATTTATAGCAGCTTTAGCAACCATTGCATCAAAAGAAATCCTCTATCATTACACCATTATAAAAGGGAAGAAATTGAATTCGCCTGCATTAATAGCAAATGCCTGGCATCACAGAAGTGATGGACTCTCTTCCATTGGAACGGCAATAGGAATTGGCGGCGCTATTTTTCTGGGCGACAAATGGACAGTGCTCGATCCGTTAGCCGCATTGGTAGTTAGTTTTTTTATCATTCAGGTAGCTTTAAAGCTAACAAAACCATGCCTGGACGAACTATTGGAGCGTTCGCTACCGGAAGATGTAATAAAAGAGATTGAAGAAACTGTGGGTGAATTTAAAGACGTATACCAACTTCACAATTTACGTACACGAAAAATCGGGAACTATTATGCCATCGAGTTTCATATTCGAATGGACGGTAACAAGTCTTTGGAAGAAACCCATGCCCGTATTACCGAAATAGAGTTAAAACTCAAAGAACTATATGGGAACAATACCTATGTAACGATTCACGTTGAACCAAATAAGAGTTAAAAGCAGGAATTTTTTCCAAACAGTCTTATTTCTTCACAACTCGCTTCATTACCAAGCCTTTTTGAGCCCACGGCGAATAGCGCGGCGCCAACGTATCGAAAGTAATAACTTCACTCTCTTCATCTCTGTTGGCGTTTAAATAAAGATGCAATGCCATGGCAATAGCGGCCAATTCTTCACTGTTGCCAAGCTCTTTTGCTTCTTCATCAAGTGCAGCAGAGGCAGCTTGCGCTGCTTTAAATTCAAGCTTTTTTTCTTTACGTTCTAAATATTTACTCCTCGTTTCGGTTAACCATTTTCCGAAAGATTTCAGCATTATTAAAGAAATGAATAGTATCGTAAATACAACCAAAGTTGCAACAATTACTGTTAATACACCATATTTTACGTCCATAAATTAAATTTTGAGTTTTGAATTTTGAATTTATAACGGGAGATTATCGTGTTTTTTCGCCGGATTTTCCAAGCGTTTGTTTTTCAATGATTCTAACGCACGAATTACTCGGAAACGAGTGTTGCGCGGTTCAATCACATCATCAATATAACCATAACGTGCTGCGATATACGGATTGGCAAATGCCGTGCGGTATTCGGTTTCTTTCTCAGCGATAAATTCTGCGCGTTTTTCAGGGTCTTCAATAGCGGCGATTTCTCTTCCGCTTAAAATTTCTACAGCGCCTTTTTCACCCATCACTGCAATTTCGGCAGAGGGCCAAGCGTAATTAATATCTCCACGTAAATGTTTGGAACTCATTACGCAATATGCGCCGCCATAGTTTTTCCTTAAAATAACCGTTACTTTTGGAACGGTAGCTTCGCCATACGCGTACAATAGTTTAGCGCCGTGAAGAATTAATGCGCCGTATTCTTGTTGGGTTCCGGGCAAGAAACCGGGCACATCTATCAACGTAACTATCGGAATATTAAAGGCATCGCAAAAACGAATAAAGCGCGCTCCTTTGCGAGAAGAGTTGATGTCTAAAACACCGGCTAAATATTTGGGCTGGTTGGCAACAATTCCCACCGACATTCCATTGAAACGGGCAAAACCTACCACGATGTTTTTTGCATAATTTTCATGAACTTCAAAAAAACCACCGTCATCTACAATACTTAAAATAACATCTTTAACATCATAAGGCTTGTTGGGACTGTCGGGAATAATTTGATTTAAAGTATCTTCTAAACGATTAATTGGGTCGTTTGTGGGTTTAAACGGAGCTTCTTCCATATTGTTAGAAGGTACATAGCTCAACAATTTGCGAATTTGCGCAATGCCGATCTCTTCGTTATCTACCGCAAAATGCGCTACACCCGATTTTGAGGAGTGCATCATAGCGCCGCCCAAATCTTCCACGGTAACATCCTCATTAGTAACCGTTTTCACTACTTTCGGACCGGTAACAAACATGTAACTGGTATTTTTCACCATCATGATAAAATCGGTAAGCGCAGGCGAATACACAGCGCCGCCGGCACAAGGACCGAAAATAGCGGAAATTTGCGGAATAACGCCCGAAGCCAAAATATTGCGTTGGAAAATTTCGGAATACCCTGCCAAACTATTTACGCCTTCTTGAATACGCGCACCACCAGAATCGTTGAAGCCTACTACCGGAGCGCCCATTTTCATGGCTTGATCCAACACTTTACAAATTTTATTGGAAACTGTTTCCGAAAGCGAGCCTCCGAATATGGTAAAGTCTTGCGAATACACAAATACCAAACGACCTTCCACGGTGCCATATCCTGTTACCACGCCATCGGATAAATATTTTTCTTTTTCCATACCAAAATTTGTACAGCGATGGGTAACAAACATATCAAACTCTTCGAAACTACCCTCATCTAAAAACATGAGGATACGCTCGCGTGCTGTGAATTTGCCCTGGGCGTGTTGTTTCTCAATACGTTTTTCACCGCCTCCCAATCTTGCAGTTTCTCGCAGTTTTAAAAGCTCATTGATTTTTTCTTGCATTGTCATAATATGCTGATATTAAATTAAATATACGTTTTTATACCTATGTAATTTTGCGTGGCAAAAATAGAAAAAAATAGATTGCTTGTTCACCTTTTTAAGGGCTTATTTTTTATTCATAATATTTTTATTTATTTCGTGGTGCTGCGAAATACTGTAAAAATTCTATTTGCTGCAAAAGTTAGCCAACAAATTGTTGCAAGAATAACAGTATATTCATTTTATTCCCAAAAAGCAATATATAATATACTGAAAACAAAAACGATAACAAAAAAATGTTCATAAATCATTTTGAAGATGTTTTTTCGTATCTTGCCCGCGATTTTGTTACATATATATTCGACCGCATGAAAGCAGCCGATACGTTTAATAAAACCATTGCATACTTGCATAGTATTTTTGCAGATAAGTTCTTATTGCATGAAGCGCAATCTGTGTTGATTATAAAATCTTTCCTCTCTTCTATTTCTCTATTCGCTTATTTATTCATTATAAATATGTGGATTTTTGAAAAAACACAATTTCGAATACGCTAAGTTGGTACGAGACGTGCTCCGACCGTACCGGCAATAACCAAGGTGCCCCGCAGGGAAGTATTTATCTTTTGCAAAAACACTTAATACTTTCCCTGCAAATCTGCACCTCAGGATGCAAATAAACAGAAATTATACCAAATTATTGCATTGCCTGATGCGTTTAAAATTCAGGCAAACGAAAACCGCGAATTAGCACAGGTAAGATGCCTCATAGCTGATGTGCGTTAAGGTTTAGTTAAAATGAGGAATCCGAGGGTTGTCATATCAGAATGATATGAATTTCCTGCGGGCTTTGGCAAAGTGGAAATTAGAGTATATTTTTTTAAAATCAATACTATGAAAAAATTACAATTAAACAAACAAACGATTGCGCGGTTAAACGAACCGAACAAAATTCACGGAGGTGAAGCTCATGGATATAAAACAACTGTACTGCAAGTGTGGGGAGTAGCAGCGTGTGTAAAGCCTACCCAAAATTACTGTGGCATAGAAACAGCCCAAACAAATTGTACTTGTTACTGTGAATGGCCTACTTATGCATGTCCGACTGCTGCTCGGTAATTACTTAAAACTGTATTAAGAGGTTAGTTTAATAGCCTATCAATGAGAACTCTGATAATACTGATTTAGCAGATCTCTAATTATTAATGCATTGTTTTTATGCTTTTTTAAAGGTTATCACGCTCAATCAGAGTTATCAGAGTTTTTAAAAACCAGACAGTTATGATCAATTTTTTTAAATAATATAAAAACACAATGAACCCTATTTATCATGAAAAGCACAATTTTAAGATTGTTTATTGCAGCGTTGTTGTTGATTGTTGCAGTTTCTTGTAAAAAAGAATCTGTTACAAGTATTGTACTTGAACCAAGCACTTTATTCATTGGTGGAATTGGAAAAACGGAAATCTTAGCAGCCATTATACTACCTGAAAATGCTGCCAATAAAAAGGTGAGTTGGGAAAGTAGCAATAACAATGTAGCAACAGTGCATAACGGCACAATAACCGCCATTTCATTTGGTAAAACTACAATTACTGCTACTACTCAAGATGGAAACAAAACAGCTAGATCTATTGTAACAGTTTACGATCCTTCCATCGAACCAAAAATGGTACTGGTTGAAGGTGGAACATTTATAATGGGTTGCAATGATGGCGATGATGAATGTTATGAGCAGGAACTTCCGGCACATCCGGTTACATTAAGTAGTTTTAAAATAGCCATATATCCTATTACACAAAAACAGTGGATATCTCTTATGGGCAGCAATCCAAGTTTTTATTTTGGAGATGATATGCCAGTTCACGGAGTGAGTTGGGATGATGCACAAAAATTTATTAGAGAATTGAGGCTAACTACCGGTAAAGCCTATCGTTTACCTACGGAAGCGGAGTGGGAATATGCGGCACGTGGAGGCAACCAAAGTATGAGATACAAATACAGCGGCAGCAATAATGTTGATGAAGTGGCTTGGCATCGTGATAATAGCAATAGGAAACTCCATCCGGTGGGAACAAAAAAACCAAATGAATTGGGTATTTACGATATGAGTGGAAATGCAAAGGAGTGGTGCCTAGATGGGTGGTACAGAATTTATACTAATGTTCCGCAGACAAATCCACAGTACACCATAGAAAATATTATTCCACGTATAGTTCGTGGTGGTGGTGCCTTCTATTCTACGGTAACCTGCCGTATTTCGGCTCGTGAGGGTTGGCATCATGAATACGTTGGTGGAATGGGACCAGTTGTTAGCGACATTTTTAGTTTTCGCTTAGTATTGTCTGAACCATGATTTTAGAGCGATTTGCGTAATTAATAGACTTAAGAGAATACTTAATTGAAAATTAAACAATGAAAAAAAAGATAGATGAACTCACCCAAATATTAGCCTCTGAAACTATTTCCGGTTTAGGCTTATTATCCGGAATTGGCGGACAAATACTCACTTGCAGCGAACTGTTTTTACAAAATAAAGTATCGCACGATTGGTTATCGCACTTGCATAATATTTTGGAAGAAAAACTATCTAACGAAGATTTTCTTTTTACCCATTGTGGCGGTTTAGCCGGTATTGGCTGGCTTTATGAATATTTAAGTCAAAGAAAAATAATTAATTACGATACAAATATTATTTTAGAAGATCCTGATATTTATCTTGAGAAAACGCTAAAAAACTTTATGTTAGAAAATAACTACGATTTTTTACATGGCGGGGTAGGCGTTGTACTCTATTTTACCAAAAGAGTTGCAAAGAAAAAGGAACTTATACCGGTACTGGCTCAGTTTGTAGAAGATTTAGAACACATAAGTATCAAACAAGAAGATGAAGCCATAAAATGGCGCTCTTTTTTGCTCAGACATACTAATAATCAAGTATATAATATCTCCTTATCGCATGGTATGTCGAGTATTGTTTCAATACTGTCAAAACTGTATAAAATAGAAGGAATTGATAAGGAAAAAACAGAAAAATTGTTACGAGGAGCTGTACAATATATCCTTGCCCAAGAGATTGACAAAAATAAATATGGTAGTTACTTCACATACTATGCATTAGAAAGCACTTCCCATATTAGTAAAAGTCGTTTAGCGTGGTGTTACGGCGATTTAGGAATTGCTTCCGTATTATTTCAGGCGGGTAAAGCGCTAAGAGAAAATGTTTGGATAGATAAAGCATTGGAAATATTCATATTTGCTGCTACTATGAGACAAAATTTAGAGGATGATTTGGTTAAAGATGCAGGATTATGTCACGGTACTGCCGGCATTGGGCATATTTTTTATCGTATGTGGTGGAATACAAAATTGCCTGAGTTTAAAGATGCTGCAGATTATTGGTTTCAAGAAACATTAAAAATGGCTACATTTAAAGATGGGGTTGCCGGCTTTAAAGCCTTTGAAATGCAAATGCCGGAAGGAGAACCAAGATGGATAAACAAATACGAATTTTTAGAAGGCATCGCCGGAATCAATTTGGCAATGCTTACCTATTACTATGAAATGGATCCTGCTTGGGATGAATGCTTGCTATTGTCTTAACTGTGATTTAATATTAAATATATTTTCTTAATTTTACTCCGTTGCAACAAGTGCCTGCCCAAGCACTTAAATTTGGGCAAATTAAAACCGGCAAGTTTTGTTCTTAACCGTAACATGCCAATAAAAGAAAAACCGAGCTAAGGCAATGCCTCAAAAAAGAGGAAAACAGGCGCACCGTTAAAAACCAAACTTGCAACATGCACAGGTAGGATAGCTTATAGCCAATGTGCAAGTAGTTTTGATTAAAATGAGCAACCCGAGCGTTGTCACATTAAAGCAATGTGCATTTCCTGCGGGCTACGGCAAAGTGGAAACAAGTTTTGTATTTTAAAATTAAATGTCTATGAAAAAATTACAATTAAACAAACAAACGATTGCTCAGTTGAATGAGCCGGGTAGAATTTATGGAGGAACTGATAAAACAATAGCCTCAGACCAAAGTTATAAGCCATGTCCTCTAACTGACACTCCTGCGTGCTGTGTAATCCCAGTAACCACGAAAACAGTAGGGTGTACTGTTTGATTTTTAGAAGGAATTTGTCTTTTAGCACACAGTGTGTGCTAAAAGACAAATTTTCATTTTTACTGTAATGATGGTAGTATATGTTAAGAAAATAATGAAAAAAATAGACGAGATAACTCAGATTTTAACATCTGAAATAGTACCCGATACGGAATTATTGTCGGGGCTTGGTGGGCAACTTCTTATTTGCAGCGAATTGTTTAAACACAAAAAAGTCTCACAAAATTGGTTGTTGCATTTACACAATATTTTAGAAGAAAAATTAGCGGAAGAAGTTCTTCCTTTTACGCATGCTTCCGGCTTAGCGGGCATAGGTTGGTTATATGAATATTTAAGCCAAAAAAAGATGATAGACTACGATACTAACATACTTTTGGAAGCGTTTGATGACTGTTTGGCAGAAGCGCTTAAAAACTTCATGTTAAAAGGCGAATATGATTTTCTGCACGGCGGCGTGGGCATTGTACTCTATTTTTCTAAAAGAGTAAAGAAGAAAAAAGAGCTGGTTGCCGTATTAAATCAATTTTTAGAAGATTTAGAAAAATTAAGTATCAAGCAAGAAGATGGAGCTATAAAATGGAGCTCTCTTTTGACCACACATATAACAGGGCCTGGGTATAATATTGCACTATCGCATGGCATGTCGAGTATTATTTCTATACTATCGAAACTGTATGAAATAGAAGGAATTGATAAAGAAAAAACGGAAATGCTATTGCGAGGGGCTGTACAATATATTCTTGCACAGGAAATTGATAAAGACAAATATGGAAGTTACTTCACCAGTTTTGCATTAGAAAGCATGCCTTTCATTACTAAAAGCAGATTGGCATGGTGCTACGGCGATTTGGGCATTGCCTCCACTTTATATCAGGCAGGTACAGTTTTGCGAGAAAGCGCCTGGGTAGAGAAAGCTTTAGAAATATTTTTATTTGCCGCCACCCAAAGACGAAATTTAGAAGAAAATAATGTTATAGATGTAGCATTGTGTCATGGCACTGCCGGCGTAGGGCATATTTTTTATCGGATGTGGTGGAATACAAAATTGCCTGAATTTAAAGATGCCGCAGATTATTGGTTTGAACAAACCTTAAAGAAAGCCACTTTTGAAGATGGCTTAGCCGGCTTTAAAATTTTAAGCATACAAGATAAGAACGAAGTTTGGATAAATAATTATGGGTTGTTAGAAGGTATAATTGGCATCGGCTTAGCACTATTTACCTATTATTATGAAACGGATCCCACATGGGATGAATGTTTATTACTGTCTTAACTGTGATTTAATATATTTTCTTATCTTTGCCACGTTGCAACAAATACTTGCCCAAGCGCTTAAATTTGGGCAAATTAAAACAGGCAAGTTTTGCTTCTACACCGTAACATGCCAATGAAAGAAAAGCCGAGCTAAGGCAACGCCTCAAAAAAGAGGAAACAGGCGCACCGTTAAAAGCTAAATTTGCAACCTGCACAGGTAGGATAGCTCATAACCGATATGCAAGTAGTTTTAATTAAAATGAGAAACCGAGAGTTGTCATATTAAAATGATATGAACTTCCTGCGGGCTTAGGCAAAGTGGAAATGAGTTTTATATTTTAAAATTAAATGTCTATGAAAAAATTACAATTAAACAAACAAGCTATTGCTCAATTAGATGAGCCGGGTAAAATTTATGGTGGTATGACAACTTACGCTACTGCAGAGTGCCCTGCTACAGGCAAAATATGTACGCTTATACAGTACCCAACCTGTATGCCGCCGGTTCCAACAAAAGTGGACTAATTACTTCTCATGATGTTGCTCAAAAAAATTGAGCAACATCATTTTTTTTGAAATATTGCATAGCATAAGGATAATAAAATGAAAAAGATTGACGAGATCGCCCAAACTCTAAAATCTGAAATTGCCCCTAAAATAGGTATGTTAACAGGGCTTGGCGGGCAAATACTTTTGTGCAGTGAACTGTTTTCGTACAAAAAAATATCACAAGACAGGCTGTCATATCTACATCAAGTTTTGGGAGAAAAACTAACCGGTGAAGTTTTTTCGGCAACCCATTGCGACGGATTAGCAGGCATTGGCTGGTTATATGAATATTTAAGTCAAAGAGGAATAATTAATTATGATACAAATGCCTTTCTAGAAGATTTTGATGACTATCTGGAAAAAGCGATTAAAAAAACAATGCAAGAAAACGCTTATGATTTCTTGCATGGCGGCGTAGGCGTAGCGCTATATTTTACTAAAAGAGTTGCCAAGAGAAAAGAATTAATTGCAGTGTTGAATCAATTTTTAGAAGATTTAACAAAAATAAGTACCCCGCAAGAAGACGGAGCTTTGAAATGGATATCTCCTTTTGGGGATACTAACGTACCGGTATACAATACTTCTCTGTCGCATGGCATGGCAAGCATTGTAGCAATTTTATCAAAGCTATATAAAATTGAGGGGTTGGATAAAGAAAAAATAGAAACATTATTGCGGGGAACCGTACAATATATACTTGCCCAAGAAATTGACAAAGATAAATACGGTAGCTATTTTTCCAGCCTTGCACTTGAAAGTACCCCAACCATTTATAAGAGTCGTTTAAGTTGGTGCTACGGTGATTTAGGAATTGCTTCCGCCTTATATCAGGCAGGTGCGATTTTGAAAGAGAATGCCTGGATAAACAAGGCAACAGAAATATTATTATATGCTGCTTCACATAGAAGAAACTTGGCAGATAATTTTGTTTCTGATGCAGGATTATGTCACGGCGCTGCCGGCATGGGGCATATTTTTTACCGGATGTGGTGGAACACCAAATTACCTGAATTTAAAAACGCAGCAGATTATTGGTTTAACCAAACCTTAGAAATGGCTACTTTTGAAGACGGTTTGGCCGGTTATAAAGCTTTTGACACGCAGGATGGCGAATTTGTATGGGTAAATGATTACGGATTACTAACCGGTATCTCCGGCATTGGCTTGGCGCTACTTAGCTATCATTATGAAATGGAGCCGGAGTGGGATGAATGTTTGTTATTGTCTTAACTATGATTGTCTGAACCATGATTTTATCAAGATTAATAAGATTAGCATGATTAATTTCTCTGCAAAACTTCTGTTTCGCGATATTTTCCACGTATGATCTTGCGGGGCAATAAAATAATAAGGCTTTTCTCAAACAACTTCTATTTTATCTCTTCTCTTTTTTCTGTTTTGTGCGGTTTTTTAGGCTAAAAAAATAATTTTCTGATATTCATTTAATTAATTTATTGTGTTGCGGAGTTGGGTGTCTCGGTATATCTTTGCAGCGTAATAAAAACCTAATTTTCACCTAATCAAACAAGAAAACACCTTAGTAGCAATGGGATGACACGCACAAATTTAATCTAATTACATGATTTTTTTTGTATTTGAATTGTCTGTTGATAAAATTTTAGAAATTGTTCATGCTCTTGTTCATAATCAGCAGATTGGTGATGCTCTTTTTGATTCATAATATATTTACAAACTTTTTCTACATCTCCTTTGGACACGGAAAATGCAGAACAAGACTGCTGCCAATTAAAAAATCCGGCACATAATTTGTTTTCATTAATAAACCTTTCAGAACTGTCTGCAACAATAGTAGCTAAACTTTCAGTATCAATTTTTGGATTAAGAGAAACGAGAAAATGGATATGTTCAGCATTAGCATAGATGCGATACAAATGACATCCTTTATTATTAACAATTCCAGTAATGTATTTTTCAATACGTTCACGATGTTTTTCAAGAATAATTTTAGTTCTATTAAAGGTTGTAAACACGAAGTGGATATAGAGATTGTTGTATTCGATTTGCATAAAAAAAATTAGGTAATTAGATTAGTTTGTTAGTCGTATTTCATTGCTACTAAGGTGTTTTCTTGTTTGATTAGGTGAAAATTAGGTTTTTTATTGCGCCGCAAATATATATTTCAAAAAACCGTTTGTCAAGGGTTAAGCTGTTTTTTCTAAAATGGGTGCTTTTTGCACAAAACAGGAGGCTTTTCTCAAGCAACTTCTATTTTATCTCTTCTCTTTTTATTCTTCCTTTTTTATAATTTGCACAATTTTATCTTTAATTCCAAGGCTTTCAATATCTTTTTCAGAGATATCCAATTCTACGTAAATTTTATTTACAATTGAATTCTTAAGAATGATTTTTTGTATCGTTTCAGGGTGCAACAATTCTTGAAAGAAATCATATTCCAAAACCTGTCCTATTTTTTCCAACAGTTCCGTATCAATACTTTGCCGTGTAAAGATATCATAAGTCGTGCTTCTGTCTTTATCAATAAGCTTGGCAAATTTAGCAACAGACAAGCCCTCTTTAGCTTTTACGTGCTTTTCAATAATTTTCCCGATGTTTTTTTTCATTTTGTAAAATTAATTTATTGATAAATAAATGGTTGAAAAAGATGTAGGATTAAATCGGATTTATTGTAGCAAAAAATCGGATTTATGTTTGATTTTTTACTACTTTTGCAGCGACTAAAACCGGCAAGTTTTGTTTTTTAACCGTAACATGCCAAATAAAAGAAAAGCCGAGTTAAGGCAATGCCTCAAAAAAGGAAAACAGGCGCACCGTTAAAAACCAAACTTGCAACATGCACAGGTAGGGTAGCTCATAGCCAATGTGCATGTGGCTTTAGTTAAAATGAGCAAACCGAGAGTTGGCATATTAAAATGGTATGAACTTCCTGTGGGTTACGGCAAAGTGGAAATAAACATTTATTTTTAAAACAATGTGTTATGAAAAAATTACAATTAAACAAACAAGTTATTGCTCGGTTAAATGAACCAGACAAAATTTACGGAGGTGTACCTTTTACGTATGACGGCAATACTATATTGAAAAAAGAGGGAATAGCAAATTGTAATACACATAGCTGGTATTATTGTGGTGCCGGAAACGGAAATACAAATGATACTTGCTATTGTCATCTTCCAACTCATACGTGCGCAACTATGTATAGGTGTGAGACTTATGAAGCTTGCGTCACTCATGTTTATTAATAGTCGTTAGAAACTGTATTATATGATTGAATAATCTATTTTAAGAACTCTGATATACACTAATTTTGTATATTAGTTCTAATTACTAATTATGATATTAATTATCTCATTAGGGTTATCACATCCAATCAGAGTTATCAGAGTTCTTTTAAAAAATCGGACAATACTTGATCCATTTTTTCCTTTTAAAAAATTATATTTATTTGCACATTAAATCTCATTCTTATGAAAAGAAGCATTTTAAACTTGTTTACTGTTGTGTTGCTATTGATAGCAGCTACTCTTTCCTGTAAAAAAGAGCATGTTTCTGGTATTACACTTGAACCAAGCCTTTTATACTTTGATGGAGTCGGGCAAACGGAAACCTTAACAGCCATTATAATGCCTGAAAATGCTGCCAATAAAAAGGTGAGTTGGGAGAGTAGCGATAACCATGTGGCAACAGTGCATAATGGCATGGTAGCTTCCATTTCATTCGGTAAAGCTACCATTACGGTTACGACCCAAGATGGAAACAGGACAGCCAAATGTTTTGTGACTGTTTATGATCCTTCCACTCTACCGGAAATGATATTTGTAGAGGGTGGAACATTTACTATGGGTAGCACGGATGGCGAACGTTGGGATGATGAACTGCCGGCACATTTAGTCCAATTAAGTAGTTTTAAAATAAGCAAATATCAAGTTACCAGAAAGTTATGGCGATACTTTATGAACAACGATCCAAGTTATAATGAGGATGATAATTTGCCTGTTGACAATGTAAGCTGGGATGATGCACAAGAATTTATTAGAAAATTAAAGACAGCTACTGGTAAAAATTATCGTTTACCTACGGAAGCACAATGGGAATATGCGGCACGCGGGGGCAACCAAAGCAAAGGATACAAATACAGCGGCAGCCATAATATTGATGAAGTAGCTTGGCATCAGGGTAATAGCAATGGTACAGTCCATCCAGTAGGCACAAAAGAACCAAATGAATTGGGTATTTACGATATGAGTGGAAATGTGCGGGAGTGGTGCCAGGATGGAAAACGAACTTATACGAATGGGCTACAGGTAGATCCACAAGTGCCTGTAGATGAAGTGGCCATGCTTCGTGGCGGCTGTGTTAGTATTTTTCAAAATATTAATAATGTTAGCTACCGCGTTTCAACTCGCAATGGTTGGAATCATGCTCATGGAGGGAGACCACCTTATTACTTTTATGGTTTTCGCTTAGTATTACCTGAATGAATATGAAGAAAAAGATAGACGAACTCACCCAAATATTAGCTTCTGAAATTATTCCTGATTTAGGTTTACTATCCGGAATTGGCGGGCAAATACTTACTTGCAGTGAGTTGTTTTTACAA